>JALOPD010000074.1 GCA_025454075.1 Desulfobacterales bacterium
TATTCTTGCCCGTGAGGCGCTGCCGTTCGATGCCGGACCGCTTAGCCTTCTTCAATTCGGCCGAGAGATTGAGAAGAAACTCGATTTCCTGGGAGGAAACGTCGAGCAACTTGAGAAAATGTTTGCCTTTGAAATCCATCAACTCATCCTTTCCGATTGAAGGCAATTGCCCGGTGTGGCGGGCGGCCGTTTGATGGCAAACTACATAGTGTTCTTTTAGCGCATCACATGCTATTTGGAAAGCCTCGACACATTGGATGCTTCCATCGCGAATCCGTTCTCAGCAGTTGACATGCTTTCCGGAAAAACGCTGAATTCTATCTGAAGGCGTGATAAGAAATCAGTGAAAAACTTTGCCTTCGGGAGGGTTCAATGAAGCCCATAGCCATCGTCGTCACCGACGGGTTCACCCTGAACCCGGGAGACAACCCATGGAGCGACATCGCGCAGCTGGGGACGCTGGCGGTGTATGACCGAACCGCACCGCCGGAGCTCGTCCCGCGCTGCCGGGAAGCGGACATCCTGATCGTGAACAAGACCCCGGTCCGCACCGACGCGCTGGCGGAGCTGCGTCAGCTGCGCGGCATCGCCGTTACCGCCACCGGCTTCGACTGCGTGGACGTGGAGGCCGCGGGCCGCCGCGGCATCCCGGTGTCCAACGTGCCGATCTACGGCACCGATTCCGTGGCCCAATACGTGTTCTCGGCCATTCTGCACGTCTGGCACAACGTTTCCGGACACGACGCGGCGGTCAAGGCCGGGGAGTGGGGCCGGCAGCCGGACTGGTCGTTCTGGAAGACGCCGCTGATCGAGCTGCGCGGCAAGACCATGGGGATCGTGGGCTTCGGCCGCATCGGCCGCCGGGTCGGGGAGCTGGCCCACGCCTTCGGCATGAGCGTAATGGCGTTTGACGCGTTTCCTGGGGCGGACCCGGGTTTTGCGCCGTTCGCCTGGGCCGGCCTCGAAGAGGTTTTCAGCAACAGCGACGTCGTCAGCCTGCATTGCCCCCTGACCTCCGAAAACCAGCGTTTCGTCAACCGCTATCTGCTGCAGCGCATGAGGCCCACCGCGCTCTTCATCAATGCGGCGCGAGGATCGCTGGTGAACGAGGCGGACTTGGCGGCGGCGCTGAAGACGGGGCGGATCGCCGGTGCGGTCGTGGACGTGGTGTCGGCCGAGCCGGTCCGGCCGGAAAACCCGTTGCTTTCCGCCCCCAACATCGTTATCACGCCGCACCTGGCCTGGGCCGCACGGGAGGCCCGGCAGCGGCTGATGCGCACCACCGCTGAAAACGTGCGCGCCTTTCTCGAGGAGCGGCCGCAGCACCTGGTCAACGGCAAGTGGCTGGGAAAATAACCCGGCTTCTTTTATCGGCGCCTTTCATGCTATACAGCGCACAACCGAACCGACACTTTCCCCTGAAAGGATGACTCAGATGGCGGTCCCCAAGCCCTTGCTCAAAGATCAGGCCGAAACGAGCGTCAAGGAAATCTACGACGGCATGCATACGGCCATCGGCAAAATGCCCAACATTTTTGCCGTGATGGCCCACTTTCCGGCCGCCTTGAAACGCTTCGTACCGTTTTACAATGCGGTCATGACGAAAGGCACGGTGCCTCACAAACTCAAGGAACTCGCCTATCTCAAGACCGCCAGCATCAACGCCTGCCAGTACTGCCTGCGCGCCCACATGGCCTCGGCGAAGCAGGCGGGCGTAACGGAGCAGCAGATCGAGGATCTGCGGTTCTACCAGAACAGCGCGGCATACGATGACAAGGAGCGGGCCACCGTGCGCTTTGCCGACCTGGTGACTCGCGGGGCGGCGGCCATCGACGAATCGGTGCTGAGCTGGCTGGGGGCCTATTATACCGACTCGGAAATCGTGGAGCTGGTCATGGTGGTCGGCCTGGCCAACCTGGTCAACCGGTTCAACGACACGCTGCAGATCCAGCCGGATTTGGGGTAAGGGATTACCGCGACGCCGACGGACCGACCGGGACAAGAGCGCAGGGGAGGTGGATAGGAGCGGGATTAGCCGGTCTGGCGCTGATCCTCAAAGCCGGTTCTCTGCGCCTCTTCGAACTCATGCCTGAGGGAATCCATCAACTCCTTGACCGACAGGATCCGGTCGACACGGTAAGCGTTCTGGCCGGAAAAAACAAAACCGTGCTTGAGATTCCCCTTTTTGGCCTGCATGAGCGCCAGCGCAATGCAGTAGGGGCTGTTGCGATGGTCGCAGGTGCGGATGCAATGGTAGGGGCAGGTGAATGGCATTTTTTCCCCGCGCTTGACGGCTTCCAGGAATTCGTTGTTGATGGCGCGCCCCGGCAGCCCCACCGGGCTCTGGATGATCACGATGTCTTCCTTGGCGGCCTTGACGTAGGCCTGCTTGAAGGCCATGTCCGCATCGCATTCGTGGGTCGCCACGAAGCGTGTCGCCATTTGCACCCCGGCGGCCCCCATCTTCAAGAACTTGTAAATGTCCGCGCCGGTGTAGATGCCGCCCGCGGCGATGACGGGGATGGCCTTCCCGAGCCTCTCTTCAAAGGGCTTGACGGCCGCCAGCACCTCCGCAACCAGCTTTTCCAGAGTAAACTCCGGCGCGAAGATCTGCTCCGGTTTCAACCCCAGATGACCGCCGGCCATGGGGCCTTCGACCACGAACGCGTCGGGCAGGTATGAGAGCCTCTCCCATTTCTTGCACAGAACCTCGGCGGCCCTGCCCGAGGAAACGATGGGGACCAGTTTCGTCCGGCTGCCTTTTTTCAGGTACTTCGGCAGGTCGAGCGGCAGGCCGGCGCCTGAAAAAATAAAATCGATCCCCTCCTCGATGGCGGCGGTGACGATCTCGGAGAAAATGGTCAGCGCCACCATGATGTTGACGCCCAAAAGCCCCTTCGTCAGGCTGCGGGCCTTGCGGATCTCGTTTCTCAGGGCCCTGACATTGGCTTCCACCGGGTTGGCGGCAAGGTCGGGCTCGCCCATGCCGATCATCGCGGCGGCAATGACGCCGATGCCGCCTTCGTTGGCGACGGCCGATGCCAGCCCGGACAGGGAGATGCCGACCCCCATGCCGCCCTGGACAATCGGTATTTTGGCGACCAGGTCGCCGATGCGCAATTCGGGTAGTTGCATAAATTGGAGCCCTTTCTATCGCACAAGGCAGATTTTTTCGTACGTTCCGGTTTGGGCCCCAAGCGTGTGCAGGCTTGCCTCCAGGCGGTAGGATCTGATTTGCCTATCTTTTATCTTCGCTTCGGTCGGTGGCCGGCGGTGGCGACGGCGCCAACGCGCTCAGCCGCTCATAACGTTCAGCAGTCAATTGTATTTCAGGCGCCTTGAGCGCCGGTTCAAGCTGCTCGACGCTGCGGGCGCCGACGATGGGGCAGGTGACGGCCGGGTGGCGCGCCACCCAGGCGACGGCCAAGCTCACCGGCGACATTCCCACCTCGTCTCCAATGGCTTTCAACCCCTGGGCGGCCTCGAACATCCAGGCCTCGGCGTAACGTTTCCGGTACATGGCGTTATCCGCCAGCCGGCCGGTGGATTTTTCCGGCGCCAAACCGTATTTTCCGGTGAGCACGCCGCCTCCCAGCGGGTTGTAGGCCATGACCCCCAGGCCGGCGTTTTGAGCGAGCGGCATCAGCTCCACTTCGGCCTGGCGTTTCACCAGGTTGTACATGGGCTGAATCACGCGGATGGGCTGGAAGCCTTTGAGCGCGCACACGCCGAGCGCCCCGGCAATCTGCCAGGCGGCCCAGTTGCTGACCCCAATGTAGCGCACCTTGCCCTGTTGTACAAGCATTTCGAAGGCATGCAGGCTTTCTTCCATTGGGACGAGCGGGTCGAAGCGGTGCGCGAAATAGACGTCGACCCAATCGGTGTTCAGGCGCTGCAGGCTCTCTTCGCACTCCTGTAGGATGTGGCGCCGGGAGAGCCCCTCGCGGTTGGGGCCGGCCCCCATACTCCCCCCCACCTTGGTCGTAATGATCAAACGGTGCCGCTCCCCAGTGATCAAACCGCCCAGGATGCGCTCCGCCTCCCCGCTGGAGTAGACGTTGGCGCAGTCGAAAAAATTGATGCCGGCCTCGCGGCAGCGTCGATAGATGGCCGCGCTGGTTTGGCGGTCGGCCTCTTTGCCGAAGGTCATGGTTCCCAGGCAAAGTTCCGACACCTGCACTCCTGTCGACCCGAGGTTCACATATTTCATTTCAGCCTAACTCCCGATAGCAGTTTCAATTCCAGTCAACCGCCCGCCTTACAAACCGCTGTCGTTGGGTTGACCCATGCGCAGGGGGCCGCCGCGGGCGGTCGGCCAGGGCATGCAGTTGGCGGCCGAGCTGGGCACCGTGAAAACGTCCATGCCGTGGTCGAAAGTCTGCACGAAGATCTCCAATTGGCCGTCGCCGTCCAGATCGCCCACTGCCGGGGCCGCCGGGGCGCCGTTGCCGTTGCCGTTGTAGCCCGGGTTCGGCAGGGCGATGTCGTGCAGCAGACGGCCGTCGGCCCCCAGGATTACCAGGCGGCCGGAGTCCTGGACATCCGGGGCGCCGAACGTGCTGAAAATCACTTCCGGCGAACCGTCCTGGTTCAGGTCCGCCACGGTGGGCTCCGAGGCGTACATGACCGCCTTGTCGTGGGTGTAATCGTAGCGCCACAACTCCGCGGCCTGAGCCGTGAACGCCCGCATGAAGCCGTCGTTCAGCGACACTACGATCTCCGGGGCCGCATCCCCCTGGAGGTTGACCGTCGCGGCGGCCGGAACGCCCGTGGGCGGGTACCAGCCGGAAACGGAAATGGGCGCCCCGCCCCGGGGAAGATCCTCCCAGCCGGCCTTGCGCATGGCCGAGCGGCTGCCGTCTCCGTGCGGCCCCTCCAGCACCATGACCGCATAGGCCTGGGTTTCATACGGCACGTTGAATTCGACGTTGGGAACGCCCAGCACTTCGTTGCGTCCGTCTCCGTCGAGGTCCACGATGTTGGGCGGCGAGGCCGTCCACTGCAGCCATTCCTGGGCGCTGGGGTGGGGCCAGGTGCCGGTGTGCAGGTGGTAATGGTTTTCCTCCACCGTGCGGTCCTCCCAGCGGATGAACTGCCCCCAGGTCATGCGCTGGCCGGAATACGCGCTGTCGCGGTTCGTGAACCAGCCGGAGGCGTTAATGGCGATGCCGTTCGGGTCGAAGGCCTGGATGTGGTGGTTGTCATAAGTGACGATGATCTCCAGATCGGAATCGTCGTCGATGTTGCCGATGGCGACATTCAGACCGTAGCAGCCGTAACCGCTGTGCCCCATGCCGTTGCGGTCGGCATCCCCGCCTGCGCCGCTGAGGGTGTTGTAGCGCGGCCAGGCCGGATAGCCTAAACCGGCGGGCTGAAAGAGGGTGCCGTTGTAGGCAAAGACGAAGACCTGGGCCCCGTCGTCCTGGGTCTGGGTGGTGGTCGCCACCACCTCGATCAGGCCGTCGCCGTTGAGGTCGGCCGCCGCCAGGCCCCGCACTTCCGGCGACTGGCCGGCCGAGGTCGTATCGGCCGGCCAGCCGGGTTTCAGGGAGAGGCGGCCGTTCCGCCATTCATAGGCATAGACTTCATGGCGCGCGCCGAAGACCACTTCGGGCACGCCGTCGCCTTCGAGATCCACCACCACGTGGGGGGCGTATGTGCGGCCGCCGTTGTGGTCGACCCGGTCGAGCAGTTGTCCCTGGCTGTTGAACACATACACGGAGTAGTCGGCGGCAATCAGCTCGTTCTTGCCGTCACCGTCCAGGTCCGCCAGGACCGGCGAGGCAAACCAGCTGGTTTGTCCGTTCAGCTTCATGCGAAACACCGGCGCCTGGACTTCGCCCGAGCTCTGGCCTGCCGCGCAGACGGGATTGCGCACACCGCCGGTGGCGTTCCCGGTGGGAAGGGTCGTACCGCCGCCGGCCGAATCCGCTCCACTGCCGCTGCCGCCGCAGCCGAACGCCAGGGCCGACAGGCCCACCATTCCCATCCAAAGACCTATTTTTTTTAACAATTTCATTTCGGCTTCATCTCATCATACTTGAATTTTGGACATAGAGCAGACGGCCTAGGGCAAGACCTCGGTTGTGCTGTTTCATGGCTCCAGGCGCTGTGCCCCCTTCCCTTTGCTTTGTCACTGGCACCGGCCGCGCAGGTCGATCGGCCAGACGTCCACCACCTTGCCGCCGCGGGCGATGTAATAGCCGTCGAAAAGGTTGACCGTGGGGTCGCAATGCGACACCACCATTTCGAGGACCGTTCCGTGCGCCGGCAGCAGGGCGACCCGATCCGGCGCGGTCAGTTTACCGTATTCATCCCCGAACCAGTCATACTGCAGCTTAGCGTATTCGGGGTTCAACACCCGCGGCCGTCCGCCGTCCCGGTAGAACGCCTTCAGCCCGGCGTCAACGGTCACCTGGCGGCCGTGCGGGCCGCTGACCACCGTGGTCAGCATCGTGAGCGCGGGATGATAGTCGGGGGTATCCGAGCCGTCCGTCGATTCGATGGCCAGGTACTCGGCATCCATGAGCGCGTAGGAGCCGGCCTGGAGTTCGGTGAGCTCCGGCACGGCCAAGTCGATGGTCGCCGTGCCCGTGCCCGAGGCGCTGAAGATGGTGCACGCCTGGTCCCGGGCCTGCAGCTGCTTGAACACCGCAGCGGCCTGTCTGAGCCCTTCGCGGGATGCCGCTCGGCGGTCCTCGTAGCGCGGGATGTGCTGCACATGGCCGGCATAGGCCTGGATGCCGCGCAGCCGAAACCGGTTGCTGGAAAGAAGGCGCCCGGCCAGGTCCACGGCCTTGCCCGGCGGGACTCCGGTGCGTCGATGGCCGATGTCGACGTCGAGCAGCACGTCCAGGCATCGGTCCTTTTCGGCCAGGCGGCTTTCAAGGAGTTCGATCCCGGCAGGGCTGTCGACGGCCGCCATCAGGAACGGGGCCCGGCCCAGTAGCGAGACGAGTCGGTTGACCTTTTCCCAACCGGCGACCGGCCCGGTGATGAGCACCCCCGACAGGCCGGCATCCACCAGGGCCTCGGCCTCGGAGACTTTTGCGGCGCAAACGCCGATGGCGCCGTTGGCGACCTGCATCTTGGCGAGCATCGAGCACTTGTGGGTCTTGGCGTGGGGCCGCAGGGCTTTGCCGGCCGCCTTTATCCGCGCCTGCATTTTCTGAAGGTTTTCGTCCAGGAGGTCCAGGTCTATTACCAGGCAGGGCGTGTCCAGTTCCGGTTTTTTCCGGCCGATCAAATCCTTGTTGGGATGGCGCATCGGTCAGAGCCCCTTTTTTTCGAAGAAGACAAAGCACAGGATGAATACCAGCCCCACGATCGGGATGACCGCCCAAGGGCTCATCCCCATGACGCCCGGCAGTGTTATCTTGCCCAGGTTTCCCAGCGCGAGGAGATTCTTCTCAAGGTGCGGGTAGGCCTCGGCGTAGATGGCCGCCCCGGCCATCATGCCGAAAATGGCGAAAACGGCGTGCCAGCGGCCTTCGGCCAGAGCGCCGACCGAAGTCCCCGGGCAGAAGCCCATGACCGCCCAGCCGAGGCCGAACAGGAGCCCGCCCACGACATTGGCGCCGATCTGGGTGGCCTTGGGGCCGAGCTGGGCCAGGCCGAAAGCGGCCGCCAGGTGCACCCCGACCATGCCGACGATAATGGCCGACATCATAAACTTCATGATGGTCATGTCTTTGAGTAGCATGGCGCCGACCTGTTTTTCAAAGCGCAGCACGCGGCCCTGCTGCAGGAGGGCGCCGAAGCAGATCCCCGTGATCAACCCGAGCCATTGCTCGCTCATCGCGCGCCTCCCTTCCGGCGGTACACCACGCCGGCCATCAGGACCCCCGCGCCGAAGAAGCAGCCCAGGGCGATGAACCCGCTGACCGAAAGCTGCATCAGACCGCTCAAGCCGTGGCCGCTCGGGCAGCCGTCGGCGAGCCGAGCGCCGAACATGGCCACGATGCCCCCCAGAACCGCGCCGACGGCACGCAGCGCCACGCTGCCGCCGAAGCGCTCCCGCCAGACGGGCGGCACCGCCTCGAGCTTGAAGCTGCCGTCGATGATGGAGGCGGCCAAAGCGCCGATGAAAATGCCGATGATCAGCATGAACTGCCAGTCGATCTTGATTTTTTCCTTTAGGAAATAGGGATTCTTTTTCACGTGCTCCGGATCCACGGCTTGCTCGACAAAACCGGCCGCGCGCACAAACGTGGTGGAGGCCCCCAGGTACTGGGTTTTTCCCATGACCTTGGTCGAAACGATGACGGAAAAGGTGGCCAGCACCCCGACCAGCGCCCCCGCGACGTAGGGTCTCCAGTTTACAGCGTTTTTCATGTGCCCTTCCTTTGGATTGCTCCGGCGGCCCGAAACAAAGGCTACCTTCGTTTGAGGATTTTATTTGATCATAGTACGATTCAAAGCACGGCTCAAGAATATTACCCCTCAGCGGAAACGATCATCGACCCTGGTCAGCCCTCCAGCCGGTCGCGCAGGGGGAAGCGGCGGCAGAGATCGCTCACCATCCCCCTAACCCGTTTTTGGGTGGAGATGTCCCCCGGCTTGGAGAGGATCCGGTCGATCCAGCCGGCGATCAGTTTCACCTCCTCCGTCCCCATGCCGCGCGAGGAAATCCCGGGGGTGCCGAAGCGCAGGCCGCTCGTCACCAGGGTGGATTCCGGGTCGAAGGGGATGACGTTGCGGTTGCAGAGGATGCCGGCGGCCTCGAGCGCCGCCTCGGCCGTGTCGCCCTTGAGGCCCTTTCCCCGCAGGTCAGCGAGCACCATGTGGTTGTCGGTGCCCCCGCTCACCGGCCGGCCGCCCGTCGCGCCCAGCTCAGCGGCGAGGAGGGCGGCGGTGCGCAGGGTGCCCTCCTGGACCGCGCGGAACTCAGGGGTCGCGGCCAGGCGGAAGCACACCGCCTTGGCGGCAACGAGAGCCAGCGTGGGCGTCCCCTGGGTGCCGGGGAAGATGGAGCGGTCGATCTTCTTGGCGAGATCCGCCGCGCACAGGATCACCCCGCCGTGGGGCCCCATCAGGGTCTTGTAGGTGGTGAAGGTCACGAAGTGCGCGTGGGGCACAGGGCTCGGGATGACCTGCGCCGCCACCAGACCCGCAATGTGGGCCATGTCCACCAGGAGGTAGGCGGACACCTCGTCGGCGATGGCGCGCAGGGCCTGGTAGTCGATCAGGCGCGGGTAGGAGCTTGCGCCGGCCACGAGCATCCGCGGCCGGATTTCAAGGGCGAGCCCGCGGATGGCATCGTAGTCCAGCCGCTCGGTCTTCGGGTCCACGCCGTAGTGCGAGGCTTGGAAGATCCGGCCGGTGATCGAGGCCGCATCGCCGTGGGAGAGGTGCCCTCCGTGGCTCAGTTTCATGCTGAGGATCTTGTCGCCCGGGTTGAGCACGGCCCCGTACACCGCCAGGTTGGCGTTGACCCCCGAGTGGGGCTGCACGTTGGCGTGGCCCGCCTCGAACAGCGCCTTGGCCCGCTCCACGGCGAGTTGCTCCAGTTCGTCCGTGACCCGGCAGCCCGTGTGGTAGCGCCGGCCCGGGTAGCCTTCGGCGGTCTTGTTGTTGAAACTCGAGCCCAAGGCTTCCAGGACCGCTGCCGGCGCGGTGTTCTCGGCGGCGATGAGGTTGAGGGTCGATTCCTGGCGTTCGCGCTCTTTTTCAATCAGGGCGGCGACTGCAGGGTCATCGTGTGAGATGAAAGGCATGGCATCCTCGTGTGGTCGAAGCTGCAATACGGAAGCGGCGGGCCCGGGTTGTTGATCGCTTGGATATAAGTTAATATGAGGCAACAACCGAATTGTCAAATCCAACTTACCACGCATTCGGACGCGCCTGGAGCCTTGCGGTGACCCCATCCGACGTGAACGCCATCCTTGAAAAAGCCCTTGTCCCCGAGCACTCGGTCGCCTTCATGGCCGCGATGTCGGGCGGGGAGGCTTTCCGGGTGGGGCCCTACCTCTTCATCGCGGCCGAGGACTGGCTCCTGGCCGTAGGCTATCCGCTTGAAAACAGCTACACCCCCAGGGGATTCGAACAGGCGCTCGCCGAAGCCCTGCGCCGCACGGCCGCACGGGACTGTTGGGCCATCTGCCCCGAACTCCCGGAGCGGTTGAGGGCGCAGCGCCGCGACCATGACCGGTACCATCTCCTCGCGCTGGGGGCGCCGGTCCCCGGGCGCCTGGAGCGCCTAGCGGAGCGGGCGGCGACAGCGCTCACGGTGGAGGAGAGCATCACTTTCACGCCGGCACACCGGCGTCTGTGGGCCGAGTTCATGAGCCGCGTGGCCCTGCCGCCGAACGTGCGCGAGCTCTACGCCCGCACCGAGTCCGTGCTTCAGCGCTCGCCCGGGCTGTCGCTGCTCAACGCCTGGGACCGGGACGGCCATCTGGCGGCCTGCCTGCTGCTGGACTCGGCCCCGCGGCGCTTCACGAGCTACCTCCTCGGGGCCCACTCCCGCATCCACTTTACCCCCCACGCGTCGGACCTCCTTTTCCGTGAAATGATCCGCACCGCGCACGGAAACGGGAAAGAGTATCTGCACCTGGGCCTCGGCGTGAACGACGGCATCCGCCGTTTCAAGACCAAATGGGGCGCTCGGCCGGGCATGCCCTACGAAATGGCCCAGTGGCGCGAGCGGGAGGGCCTGCGCGAAGGAGTGGGCGATCTCATGCGCCTGCTGGCCGCCATGCCCCGGGAGCCCATGTCCAAGCGGGAGTACCTGGCAAGCCTGCCGCCCCAGCGCAGGTTCGCCATGCTCTGGGAGATCGAAAAAAACGGGCGGCGATCGTGGGTCGGCGGAACGGCGCACTTCTTCTGCTACAGCTTCGAGTCCTCCTTTCGGGAGCTTTTCGAAAAGGTCGACACGGTCCTGTTCGAAGGCCCGCTCGACCAGGCCAGCCTCGACCAGGTGTCCGCCATCGGGCGCACCCCGGCGCCCGAAAGCCCGCGGGTCGTCGATGCGTTGACCGAGGAGGACATCCGCCGCCTGGAGCGCGCGGTCTGCGGCCCGCGCGGGTTCTGGGCGCGGTTCATGGGCGCCGAACAAAAGGACCCCCCGGACGTGCGCCATCTGCTCTCCCACACCCGCCCCTGGATGGCCTTTTTTTCGCTCTGGACGAGCTTTCTCGCGCGGCGGGGCTGGACCCAGTCCGTAGACCTGGAAGCCTGGCACCTGGCCCTGGACATGGGCAGGGCCGTGCGCGGCATGGAGAGCATCCCCGAACAGATCGAGACGCTGGAAAGCATCCCCATCGCGCGCATCGTGAATTTCATCCGCAGCTGCCGTCATTGGCCGCGCTACATCCAGCGCAATGTCCGCGCCTATCTCAAGGGCGACGTCGACAACATGTTCGGCACCAGCATCGAGTTCCCCACGCGCACCGAGCTCGTCATCCACCGCCGCGACGCGCGGTTTCTGGAGCGCATGCGGCCCTTCATCGAGGAGGGGCGCTGCGCGGTCTTCGTGGGGTCGGCCCACATGATCAACCTGCGCGGCATGCTGGCCGAGGCCGGCTTCAGCGTGCGGAGGCGCCGATGATCGGCCCCGACCGCCTGGCGTGGGCCACGGCCGAGGCCGCCGTGCCCGAGCAGGTGGTGGCCTACGTGGCCGCCGTGGCCGGGTCACGGCCGCTCATGATCGGCGACTGCGTGGGCTTCTCTTCGGGCGGCGCCCTCGTCCTCGTCGGGTATCCCCTGCACGACCCGGGTGATGCGAAGGCGCTTGCCGCCGCCGTGGACCGGGCGCTCCATATGCCCGGCCTGGAGAGAATTACGGTCATCGGCGCGGCCCGACCGCCCCAGGCGCCGTCGACGGCCGTGGTCGCGCAGGACATCTACTACGCGCTGCCGGTGCCGACGCCGCCGCCCGGCCAAAAATTGCGAAACCTCCTGCGCCGGGCCGGCCGCGAGCTGAGCCTCGTTCAAGGGTGCATCTGGGAGAACGACCATGCGGCGCTGGTGCAGCGCCGCCTCGACGAAGGCCGGCTGGCCGCCGGCACGCGCCGCATCTTCGGGCAGCTGCCGCGCTACATCGAGGCCTCGGCCGGCAGCCTGGTCGTTTCGGGGCGGCGGGCGGACGGGCGCCTGGCCGCTTTTGCCGTCGGCGAGTTCGCCGGGCTCACCACCGCCTTTTTCATGTTCTGTTTCCGGGACCCGGAACTCGCGCCGCCCGGCAGCGCCGACCTGGTGCTCTCGGGCTTGCTGGAAGAGGCCCGCCGGCGCGGCCAGACCCGCATGAACCTCGGCCTCGGGGTGAACGCCGGCATCGGCTTCTTCAAGCGCAAGTGGGGAGCGGAGCCCTTCCTGCCTTATGTCGAAACGAGCTGGGAGGTGAAGCCGCGAGGGTTCATTTCAAAGCTGCGCCGGCTTGTGGTAAAGGGCGAGACATGAAAAAGGGTACGAAAGCGACCGGCGGCGGGCGGTTCCGCGGGCCCGGCTTCTGGGAGACCGTCAAAGAGGCCTTTCTCGGAGCGCGCCGGCCGCTCGATTGCGTCCAGGTGGAGGTCACCTCGCGCTGCCCGGGCCGCTGCACCTACTGCCCTCACACCACCCGGCGCGAGAATTGGATCTCGCGCGACCTGGACATGGAGACTTTCAGCCGGCTCTGGCCGTTGATGCGCCGCGCCGGCCGGGTGCACCTCCAGGGCTGGGGCGAGCCCCTGCTCAACCCCGCTTTTTTCGACATGGCGGCCTTGGCCCGCAAAGCCGGCTGCCAGGTCTCGACCACCACCTGCGGCCTGCGCATGGACCCGGAACTGGCGCTCAGGATCGTGGAGAGCGGCATCGACATCGTGGCCTTTTCGCTGGCCGGAACCGATGCGGCCTCCAACGCCTCGCGGCTGGGGGTTGACTTCGACCGGGTCTGCGAGGCCGTAACCACCCTGCAGGCGGTGCGCCGGGAGCGTGCGGGGGTGCATCTGGAGATCCACTTCGCCTACCTCATGCTCGCCTCCGCCATGGAGGCCGTGGCCGGCCTGCCGGCGCTGATGCAGCGCCTCGGGGTGCACGCCGCGGTGATCTCGACGCTGGATTACATTCCCGAACCCGGCCTGGCCGCCGAGGCCTTCACCCCGCCGGAAACCGACAAGCTCGCCAAGGCCGCCGCCATCCTATCTGAAATCAAGGTCGAGGCCCGGCGCATGGACCTGGGTTTCCACTATGAGCTTCCGAGCCCGGCAGCTTCCGGCACCGCCTGCCGCGAGAACATCGGCCGGTCCCTCTACGTTTCAGCCGACGGCTCGGTGTCGCCCTGCGTCTACGTCAACGTGCCCGCGACCGTCGCCGAGCCCAAACGCCGCGTCTTCGGAAACGTGCGCGATCAGGAACCCGTGCAGATCTGGGAAGGCGCCGAATTTCGCCGCTTCCGCGAGCGCCTCGCCTGCGGCGACCCGGACCTGCCCTGCCAAAGCTGCCCCAAGCGCTTCATGACATGAAGGGGGTCGGACGATGAAAAGACAAATGATGGTTGCAGCGGCAGCCGTGGTCGTGGCCATAGCCGGTTGCGCCGGCCCCTCTCCGAAACCGGACCCCCTCAACCGACAGGAGCTGCTCGCTTTTGCGGGCTTCCGCCTGAAGGTCGCCGTTTCGCAGGAAGACCTTGAGCAGATCGCCGGCATCCCCCAGCGGGAGTTGCTGCGAGTCGCCTCCAGCAGCCAACCGCTTTACATCTGGGTCGATGCGGCCGGCTGCCGCTGCTATTATGTCGGCGGCGAGACGGCTTACCGGCGCCTGGAGGAGATCGGCTGGGTCGCCGACAAAGAATGAGCGGTTGCGCAGCGCTCCTTGGAACCCGATTTCGATTTTTCTTTCAGGATCAGGGGTTGCGCCTCGCAGGCGCTCACCCCGGGCCGGGCCCGGGCGCCGCGCAAGGCGGGCGCTGCCTCCGCCAATCTAAAAGTTTGCGTTGACTTACATAAAAAATCCGTCTATTGTTCCGGCAGCGGTTCCAGTCGATTTTCCCTCGACACCCCATTCTATCGAAAGGAGGATCCTCATGAAGTTCAGCGATTTTTTCATCCCCAAGATCGCGCGGTCCGACCCTAAGGTCCGCGAGAAAGCCGTCATGGAATGCAAAGACAAAGAGCTGCTGAAACGCGTCATTCAAAACGACAAGGACGAGCATGTGCGTCAGGTGGCCATGCAGCGCCTCGCGGCCCTGGGAACTTGAGGTCCAGCCGCCGGGGCGCGTTCGCTCGACGAGCGCCGCGTTCGCGATCTATCCAAAGGTGCCGGTGCGGATAGCAGACACTCTTCAAGCTGCGGATCATGCAGCAACATCAGCCCTGAAAATCTTCCGCCGATTCGAGCCTCATCACGATCCGATGATTTGCCGGATGCCGAACCTGGATTCAGCCCCGATTTCATCTGCCTGGAATCTCGGTCAGCATCCGCGCCGGTTGAACCAAACCTTTCGGCCCAGTAGCCACCGCCCCCGCATGGCAGCGGAACCGAACCCTCCAATGCGTGCCGAGAAGGCGCGTTTCAGCTTGAAACCCCTGAAGTAACCTCCGGTCATCCACGCTTCCGCTGCCGAAAGCCCCTGAGCCGGTCGAAAGGATCTATTTCGTTGCCGGAGCACCTAAAAAAGACTACCTTGGGCCACATCCGCGATAAAACATCCAAAGAAGAGGTATCGCTCATGAATTATGACACCGCGCTGAGAGGGTACACGGCCAAACGCATCGAGGAGATCGACTCCGCCGACATTCTGGTCGGGGTGCCCTGCTACAACAACGAGAGCACCATCGCGCACGTGATCCAGATGATCACCCACGGCCTGCAGGGGACCGGCGGGCAAAGGCACGGCCTTGAGGTCCGTGTTCGAAGCGGCGAACCGGCTCAATGTGTCGGTTTGCGGGATGGTGGACTCGGACCTGCGCAGCATCACGGCGGATTGGGTCAAGTATCTACTGGACCCGGTCCTGGAGAAGGGCTACCAGTTTGTGGCGCCGGTGTACATGCGGCACAAGTACGACGGCACCATCACCAACAACATCGTCTACAACCTCACGCGCGCGCTTTACGGCAAACGCATCCGGCAGCCCATCGGCGGGGATTTTGCCATTTCGAGGGACGTGGCCAAATTTTACGCGGAGCAGGATGTGTGGCTGACGGACGTGGCGCGCTTCGGCATCGACATCTGGATGACCACGAGCGCCATCACCCAGGGGTTCCGGATCTGCCAGTCGAACCTCGGAGTCAAGATCCACGACGTCAAGGACCCCGGCCAGCATCTGGGCCCCATGTTCCGGCAGGTGTTGTCTGCGCTTTTCTCGCTGATGGAACGCCATGAAAGCTTCTGGAAAGGCATCAAGGGCAGCCAACCGCTGGAGACCTTCGGGTTCGAGGGCGCCTCGGAGCCCGAGCCCGTCAAGGTGGATCTCGATCTGTTGATAGAGCTCTTCAAAACCGGCTACCAGCAGTTGTCGTCGCTCTGGCGCGAGATCTTCGACGAATCAAGCTTCAAGCAGATCAGCGAAACCGCCTGCATGGACGCCAGGGACTTCCACCTCCCCACCGAGGCATGGGTGAAAATTCTTTATGAATTGGCGGCCACCTACCGTCTCTGGACCGTCAACCGCGACAAGCTGGTCGACATGATGACGCCGCTCTATTATGGCCGGGTGGCTTCCTTCGTGCGGCAGAGCCGGGACATGTCCTCCCGGGAAGCGGAAAAGCTGGTCGAGGAGCAGGCGGTGCGATTTGAAGAGAGAAAAGATTATCTGATCAAGATCTGGGATCAAAAATCAGAGCAGGCGGCAAGCGGCGGTCAGAAGCCCAGGCTCGAATGCCCGGTCCGGAGTTGACGCGGCCGGCGAGTGCCTCATCCCGGGTGGTGCCGCCTTTTCACTGCGCCCTCCACTTTTAGGATGACCAGGGTCACGTCGTCTTCCCTCTTGGCGCCCGCCTGAAACTTTTCCAGCGTGGTGAGAATGGACTCCAGAATTTCATTTGCACTCAAAGCGCAATTTTCCCGAATGATATTATAAATCGATTGCTTGCCGAACATTTTGCCTTGCGGGTTGACTGCTTCCCAGAGACCGTCGGTGCCAAGCAAGATGACCTGGCCGGGCAGAATCCCGGATCGGCGATGACCGCTGCAAAGGCACTTCTCATCGATCCCCAGCGCCAGGCCCGTGCCGCCCAGTTCCTCGAACGAGTCGGTGGAGGGGTCATAGAGCAGCGCAGGGTCGTGTCCGGCCCGCACCCATTCGAGCTCCATTTTCACCGGGTCGATCACCAAGAAAAACATCGTGATAAACTCCCCGGAGTGCCCGACGTCGCTGGTGATCTGGCGATTCACATCGGCCGCGATTCGGTCTGCGGCGCCCGGATGGGAAGCCCGCTGTCTCAAAGAGGATCGAACGGTTGCCATCAGCAAGGCCGCGGGAATGCCGTGCCCCGACACATCTCCGACGGCGACCCCCCACTTGGGGCCATCGCTGCCGACCATGGGGATGAAGTCGTAATAATCCCCTCCGGTTTCATCACAGTATATGCTCCTGCCGGCCGCCTCGAACCCATCCGTTTTCAGAGCTTGCCTGGGGAATAGGCTCTGCTGAACTTCCTTGGCCAAGGTCAGAGACTGCTTGATCCGGTCGCGCTCCAGGAGCCCCTCGGTCATCTCATTGATGACATCGCCGGCATAGCCGATTTCGTCATTGGAGGTCACCCGCACCCTGGTTTCAAACAGGCCGTCCTTGACCTGGCGCAGCACATCCGTGATCTCGCCCAGCGGTCGAGTGAGATTGCTGCTCACCAGGAACGTGAGCCAAATGCCGACTGCCATGAAAACGAAGACTTGGCCGGAGACGATCACCCGGAGCTGCTCCATGGATTGCAGCGATGCCTCGCCGGCCGCTGGTGCACATCCTAAATCCTGCAGGATTGCAATGAGCGGAATGATATTACTGGCCAACAGGAAGGCAATGAGCCGGGTCCGGATGCGGATGCGCAGGGTGCCGGGCGTCGCCGAAAGGCCGCCGTTGGGGAAGAAGTAGGGAGCCACTCTGCGTTGGAGGATGAATTCGAGCACAAAAAAGGCCACGGTCACGGTGATCAAGCCGGTATAGAAACTCCGGAAAAAGGCCCGCTGGATCAGGTCCCAGCCGGACCCCTGAACCCAAAACGCTCCGCAGTATATCAACGCCGCCGCCATCCAAATGCAGAAGGACAGGCCGATCAGAAAAAACGGCTCGTTGAGCAGCTTCCGGCGGGCTTCTCGAACAAGGTCCTCCGAAAGCGGTTGTTTCTGGTAGCTTCTTTTCAGGTAGTCGCGAATCGGCCGCTCATAAAGCAGGATCAGGACAAACGGCACGATGAACGACACCGGCATGAAGAAGCGGTCGATGCGGTGGGTCATCCGCAGGATTTCGGATGGAAGCATGTACGCCGACTGCTGGGTTAGAAAAAGGATGACGGCTACGCCGATGGCGTTGGAAATGAGCGCTGAAAAAAGAAAGGAATTCTTGACCCGAAGGTAAACGAACCTGGACATGGGGACCTCCTTGGGGGAAGCCTTTCCAAAGACAACCGCGGGGAATTTATTCAGGGACGCAAAACTACTTGGACTTTGACCGCGCAAGCTCCCGGCAGGCCTGTGCGATGTGCTCGGGGCCGAAGCCGTGCTTGTTGAAGAGGTAGTCCTGGTCGGCCACCTCGCCGAATCGGTCCGGGATGCCGAGGCGCTTGACCCGCACCGGGTGGTGTTCGCTCAGCACCTCGCAGACCGCGCTGCCTATCCCGCCGATGATGTTCTGGTTCTCCACCGTGAC
Source organism: Desulfobacterales bacterium (assembly GCA_025454075.1). Next base: position 17,784 of record JALOPD010000074.1, read on the forward strand.
CACGGCGCCGGTGTTTTTGGCGGAGTCGACGAGCGTCCGGGCATCGAAGGGTTTGACCGACGGGTAGTGCAGCAGATCCACCTTCACCCCCTCGGCTGCCAGCAGCCGGGCGGCGTCCAGGGCAAAGCGCGTCATGAAGCCGGTGGCGACCAGGGTCACGTCTTTGCCTTCGTGCAGGCGCTTGGCCTGGTTCGGGTCGAAGGGGACCCCTTCCTCGAAGAGCTTGGGCATCTTCAACCGCACGAGCTGCAGGTAGGTGGGCTGCTTGCTGGCGGCCATGTGAAACATGACCGAGCGCAGCTCGTTGGCGTCGGCCGGGCTGTAGACGTGCATGTTGGGCATGGTGCGCATGATGGACAGGTCCTGGAAGCACATGTGGGTGCCGCCGTTGGGGCCCTGGGTGATGCCCGGGGAGTTGCCGACTATTTTCACATTGTTGTTGGC
>JALOPD010000275.1 GCA_025454075.1 Desulfobacterales bacterium
TTTTCGGAGGCGGCCAGTTTCTGCTGTTTTGCCTGCTCCAGCTCTTTCAGACGTTCAAATTCACGGAGAGCGAAATATTCCTCTTCTTTTTCTGTCGGTTGTACGGGCATCTGGTTTCTCCTTGTGTTTGTCCGATGAAAAAAATAACGTTGATACGCATTATATTTACTGGTTGCACTATGGTGTGTCAATAAAAAAATCCAGCTTCACATTAATCCGATTGATGCAGACGGGCATGATCGCAGCTGTCATCCTGCTTGTCATCTCAACATTTACCGATGATGGTGGGGGAGGGACCACTCTTGGGTTTCTAAATTCCGGCCGTTTCGTAGTAAACACTTAGGCTCTATGTCGGCCATAACCATCTTGGCACAATTTTCGCGTGCGGATGTTCAATGGAGGAAGAGATTCAGGGGGGTAACATTCTGCTATGAATCCAATCTCTGGGGATTTTGGAACCTTTGAGGTTTTTCGTCGGGTAATCTCAAACAAAACGCAACTCAGAAATGTGTGGATATGATATTGGCTGGGAGAAGCCTGGATAGATTGTGTCGCGGGGATATATCCAGCAAAAATTGATTGCCGCCATCCTGGTGCTACTGACAGCTAACTCTCGGCCCCAGTTGTTGCGTAGAAAAGATTGATACTAGTCGCATAACGAACGAGGCCCGCAAGGTCTTTTCGTTGTTTCGGTTCAAGCTGGCAAAACCTTTCTGAGGGATTTGTCTATGCGATCCGCCACCAGATCGATCTCGTCCTCCGTGATCACGAAGGGCGGGGCGACGATGAGGCCGTCGCCGTCGGTGCCGGCCATGCCGATGGATTTGTAGAGGATGACTCCCTGATCGAAGAGCGCCTGCCAGAGGCGTTCGGTCAGCTTTTCGGAGCGCGGGAAGGGCTTCAGGGTTTGGCGGTCCTGGACGAACTCGACCCCCCACATCATGCCGATGCCGCGGATGTCGGCCACGCGGGGCGAGTCGGCCAGCGCTGCGTGCAGGCGCTCACCGATCCGGCGGCCCAGGTCCGCGGCGCGTTCGACCAGGTTGTCGCGCTCCAGGATCCTCACGGCGGCCAGACCCGCGGCGCAGGCGATGCCGCTGTGGCTGAACGTCCCGCCGTGAGCGAAGTTGCCGTTGCTGGCGCGCACGGCCTCCATCAGGGCCGTGGTCGTCGCCACCGCCGAGAGCGCCAGCGTCCCGCCCGACAGCCCCTTGCCCAGCACCAGCAGGTCGGGGACCACGCCGTAATGCCCGGCCGCGAACCACTTGCCGGTGCGGCCCATGCCGCACATGACCTCGTCCAGGATCAGCAGGACGCCGTGGCGGTCGCAGATCTCGCGCACCAGGGGCCAGTACCCCTCGGGCGGCGGGCAGACGGCGATGCTGGCGCCGCCGACGGTCTCGGCGATGAAGGCCGAGACGGCCGGCGGCCCGATGTTCTGGATCGTTTCGTCCAGCGCCAGCGCGCAGCGCAGGCCGCAGGCCGGGAAGGAGAGCCCGTAGGAGCAGCGCAGGCAGTAGGGCGGCGGGATGTGCACGGCGTCGCGCAACATGGGGTAGAAGGGCAGGCGGAAGGAGGTTCGGCCGGCCGCGGCAAGGGCGCCCATGGTCAGGCCGTGGTAGGACTTCCAGCGCGATACCAGCACCTGGCGCTCGGGGTTGCCGCGCGCGAGATGGATCTGGCGGGCCAGCTTGACGGCGGTTTCGACCGCCTCGGAGCCGGAGGACATGAAGTAGAAGCGGTCCAGGCCGGCGGGGGCATGGGCCGCGAGCGCGGCGGCCAGGTCCTCCACCGCCGAGGTGGCGAACATCGTGGGATGAACGTAGGAAAGCGTCACCAGCTGGTCGTACACCGCCCGGGCGATCTCCTCGCGGCCGTGGCCGACGTTGACGACCACGGCGCCGCCGCTGGCGTCGAGAAAGCGCCTGCCGTCAGCGGTTTCGATCCAGGCCCCCTTCGACCGGCCGGCCAGAGGAAGCTGTTTGTCCAGCACCCGATGAAATACTGCGCCTGGAATGGGGCTCATGTTCAATCGACGTCCTTTCTGTATTCGTCAGCGGTCCGGACCGCGGAACCCGGAGCAATGAAATTCCGCGGATCGCTGCGGCAACCCCTACCTTATAATCGCTTGATTGCCAACCGGGGGAGGCCCCGCCGGCCAATCCGGGCAAGCCCCGGGCGGCGCGAATTGACTGTGGGCAAATGGTGGCTAGTATCTGCCAGCTAATGCCCATCCATAAAAGGCGTCTTTCGGCCCATGCAGGCGTTCTCGCTCTTCGCCATCCTCGGCGTAGACGGACTACGCCTGCGGTTGCGAAATCGCTGCGGCCTTGGCCTGAACCGCAATCCGCCCTTTCTGGATGGACACTAGTTAACCACGCCGTTTCGAAAACCCGAATCAAGGAGGAAGTCCCGATGAACATCGCCCTGAAGTGTTTCGCCACCCTGGCCGAAGCCGACAAATGCGACTACCACAGCAGCACGACGAAAAACCTGCCGGAGGGGGCGACGGTCAGCCGGCTAATGGAGCAGGCCGGAATCCCCCACAAGGACGTCCAACTGATCTTCGTCAACGGCCAGAAGGCCGCCCTCGACACGGTTCTGCGCGACGGAGACCAGGTCGGTCTGGCGCCGGCCACCGGAGGCATGTGACCGCGCGCGAAGAGCGCCAAAAAACAGTTGTACCGACGATCGTTTTCGAATACTCTCCATTCACATTAGCAACGGCTGAAAGGAGGAACGTATTCTATGTCGATTCGCAGGACGATAGTCGCGATGGCAACCGTGGGACTGGCACTGCTGATGGTGGCTTCCTGCGCCATGTTCGAAAAAAGTCCGGCCAAGCCCGAGGCCGCAGCGAAGAAACTGCCCGACGTGCGCGAGTTCGGCGACATCCTGATCCCCAGGGAGATGGACATCAACAAGGAGTCCTCGGTGATCCAGAGCCGGGACGGAATGAACGTGGGTGTCTTGCACCTCAACGGCCGCGTCGAGCAGACCTCGCTCATCCGCTATTTCCAGAACAACATGGCGAACGAAGGCTGGCGCCAGATCGGCCAGTTCCGGTCGCCCCAGTCGCTCATGATTTTTCAGAAGGGGCGGCGCATGGCCGTTATCGTCATCGAGGACAGCGACTTCGAGACCTTTGCCGACGTATGGGTGGTCCCGATGAACGAGTCCGTCGACGCCCTGGCGCCGAAATGAGGCCTGTCCTCCGGGGCCGCCGCCATGGTCGACCGTAGCGGATTCATCGCCGTCCTCGACGAGCTGGCAGGCACTCTGGAGCGCTGGGCCGAGGCCGGCGTGCGCGGGGTGCCCGGTTCGCCGGAGAGCCGCGAGATCCTTGCGGGCTGGGGTCGCGGGCTCGCGCCGCGGCCGGCGCCGCCGGAACCCGAGAGCCTGGAGGACATCCGCGCGCACCTCGGGGACTGCCGGCGCTGCAAGCTCTGCCACGGCCGGACGACCATCGTGTTCGGCGCGGGCCACCCGCGGGCGCGGCTCATGTTCGTCGGAGAAGGGCCCGGCCAGGATGAGGACCGCGCGGGCGAGCCCTTCGTGGGCGCGGCCGGGCAGCTGCTGAACCGCATCATCGAGGCCATCGCGCTGCGCCGCGAGGACGTCTACATCGCCAACGTGGTCAAGTGCCGGCCGCCCGGCAATCGAGTCCCGGAGCCGGACGAGATCGCCACCTGCTCACCGTTCCTGCGCCGCCAGATCGCCGCCATCCGGCCCCTGTTCATCTGCACCCTGGGAAGCTGCGCCGCGCAGACCCTGCTTGACACCCCCCAGGCCGTTTCCAGGCTCCGCGGCCGGTTTTTCGATTTCGAGGGCATCCGGCTGCTGCCCACCTTCCACCCCGCCTACCTGCTGCGCGACCCCGAAAAGAAGCGCGAGGTCTGGGAGGACATGAAGCTCCTGATGAAAGAATTCCCCTATGAGACCTGATGGTTTCGTAAAAAGCCCAATCTCGGCGTTGCGCTTCATTTCACAGGCGCTGCGGCGTACGGGAAGTACGCCTCGCGCCGCGAGATTCGCGCGCCTTGATCTTGGGCTTTTTACGAAACCATCCTATTGGAACATCTTTTGCGACGGCCTCAGCTTTCGGACCGCAGCCTATGCGCTTGCGATCCTGCTGGGAATAAGCATGTCTCAGGCCCTGGGAGCCAGCGGCGATGTCTACATCCTGAAGGTTTCCGACGCCGTCAGCCCGGGCACGGCCGAATTCATCCACGGCGGGCTGAGCAAGGCCGAGCGCGAGGGCGCCGCCTGCGTGATCATCGAGCTCGATACGCCCGGCGGGCTGGCCGAGTCCATGCGCCGGATCGTCCAGGACATCCTGGCGAGCCCGCTGACCGTTGTGGTGTACGTGTCCCCCGCCGGTGCGCGGGCGGCCTCGGCCGGGGTGATGATCACCATGGCGGCGGACATCGCCGCCATGGCGCCCGGAACCAACATCGGCGCCGCGCACCCGGTGGGCGCCGGCGGGCAGGCGGTCGAGGGCCCGATGGCCGACAAGGTGGTCAACGACATGGTCGCGCATGCCCGCAGCGTGGCCGAGCGCCGCGGCCGCAACGCCCAGTGGGTGGAGAAGGCCATCCGCGAGAGCGTGTCGGCCACCGAAACCGAAGCGCTGAAGGAAGGGGTCATCGACCTGATCGCGCGCGACACCGCGGACCTCATCCGGCAGATCGACGGCCGTACCCCGGCCGGCAAGAGCCGGCTGGCGCTCGACCCGGCGCGCATGACCGAGGTCGAGGAGGGACTGCGCACGCGGGTGCTGCGGGCGGTCGCCAACCCCACCATCGCCTACCTGCTGCTCATGATCGGACTGGCCGGGATCTACTTCGAGCTCGCCCACCCGGGGGCGGTCCTGCCGGGGGTGGTGGGCGGGATCTGCCTGGTGCTCGCCTTCTTCGCGCTGCAGACCCTGCCGGTCAACGTCGCCGGGATCCTACTGATCGCGCTGGCGGTGGTCTTCTTCATCCTTGAGATGAAGGTCACGAGCTACGGGATGCTGAGCGTGGCGGGCACGGCGGCGCTGCTGCTGGGCTCG
>JALOPD010000276.1 GCA_025454075.1 Desulfobacterales bacterium
GATCGCCCCTGCGAACAGCGGGATGTCCTGAAGGGTGACCAGGCACAGGTCCGCCGCGTTGAGGTGGGCGCGCGCCTCCTGCTTGGGGACCGGCGGCAGAATCCGGACATTCTCAAGCCCCAGCGCCCGGCGCTGGTCTTCGAGCGCGGACCGCTTCATCCCGTCGCCGATGAGCACGAAAAGGATATCGCGTCGGTCCCGCAGCCGGTTGGCCGCATTGAGAACCACCGCCAGGTTGTTGGCCTCTCCCAGGGCGCCGAAGTAAAGCAGGATCTTCTTGCCCTCCCAGCCGTAGCGTTGTCTCACCCCCTCCCCCTCCCGGGGATCCGGGTACATCAATGCCGGATCGATCCCGCAGGGGACATAGGCGGTTTTGTCCCTGAGCCAGCCGCGGCGGCAGATGTCGTCCTGAATCCCCTCGGTGAGAGTCACGATTCGGTGAGCGTGGCGGTAGAGCCACTTTTCGATCCAGGCCATGATCCGGATCTGCCAGCGGCTCGTCACGATCCCCATTTGAACCGCCGAGGCCGGCCACAAATCCCGGACTTCGAAAACGAAGGGGATCCTGCGCAGCTTGCATACCAGGCCCGCCGAAAGCATCGGAAAAAGGGGCGGCGAGGAGGCCAGCAGCACATCCGCCCGGTCGATGCAAAGCAGCCCGAGGCCGCAGGAGACAGAAAAAGAGACGAAGCTGAGCATCCGCTTCAGATAGCTGCGGTGCAGCTCCGGATAGGTGTAGGTGCGCAGGATCGCCACGCGGCCGTCGCGTTCGTCACGGTACCACCGCCTGAGCCCTGAGCGCGCCGATACGGCGCCGCGTTTCATGTAGCCCATTTCGCCGGCGACGACACGCACGGCGTGGCCGCGCTCGGCCAGGTGGTGCGTCAACTCGTAAACCACGGAATGCCCGGGCTCGCCGCGGGGCTGGTAGTACTGATAGACGACGACGAGGTTCATCGCAGCGCCTCGAAAATTCTCTTGATTTTCAGTCCCTCCCGCTCCCAGCTGACGATATGCCCAGCACGGGCGAGCTGCGCGCGCCAGTCGTGGAGCTGCTGCGGGTCTTGAAAAGTCTCGTCGATCAGCCGGGCGGTCGTTTCGGGCGTGCGCATATCGCCCACTCTCCCGATCCGATGGGTGTCGATGATACTGCGGAGCTCGGGCAGATCGCTGGCGATGACCGGCACCCCCGCGGCGATGAACTCGAAGAGCTTGTTAGGCGTGCAGTAGTAGTTGTTGAGGCAGGAAGCCTGGTAGGGGATCACGCCGGCGTCGGCCGATGCACTGAAGTCGATCAGGCGCGCCTGCGAAACGGCAGGATGCAGGTGCACGCGGCGGGCGAGGCCCGACCTGCGCACCCTGTCCCGGAGGGCGGACCGCAGCTGGCCATCGCCGAGAATGACCAGGTTCACCCGCGGGTGGCGCACATGGCGCAGGGCATCGACCAGCACCTCCAGGTTCCGGCCGGCCGACAGCCCGCCCTGGAACAGAACGATTTTCTGCTCGCGGTCCAGGCCGAAAACCTCGTGAAACAGGCGCCGGTTGACCGGCAGCTCGCCGCCGGTGCGCTCGGCGTTGTAGACCACCTGCACGTTCTGGATGCCATACCGGCGTTCGAGTTCCCGGGCGATGGAGGCGTTGATCGTGATCACGGCGTCGCAGCCGTGGATGTATTTTGTCTCGATCTGCGTCCAGCGCTGTTTTTCGCGCGTGGAAAATTCTTGCTCGCTGTAGAGCTCGTGGCTGTCATAGACCAACTTGGCCCCGCCACGCCGGCAGGCGGCGCTGGCGACCGGCAGCATCGGCAGATCGTGAGCCACGTAGACGGTCGGCGAAAAGCGGGCGGCGGTTTCCGAGAACAGCTGCAGGTAGAACGCTTCCTGGTCGACCGCATAGCGCCAGGCGGCGGCTTTGATGCGGCGCATCAGCCAGTGGTTCATCGGCAGGCACTGCCGGACCCGGCGGTAGGCGTCCAGCACGAACCGGTTCCGGCTGCCGATGCGCGTCTGTCCCCCGATCCGCACCACCCGGGGATCCCCGTCCGCGTCGCCCGGGTCCAGCATCATGGCCACGATCGTGACCTGCCAGCCGTCTTCTTCCAGACTGTCCGCTTCGAGCAGAATGCGGCGATCGATCCTGCGATCCATCGTCAGCATGACGGCCGAGGCCGGGCGCGGCGAGGAATCAATCATTCCGCGGTTTGAGATCGCCATCGATGAAGATCCGGTGCCAGAGCTCGAGGCACAGCAGCCCCCAGACCCCGCGTCCGAATTCCTGTTCGTCGACGAGGGCCCGCTCCACGGCGGCCACATTGTAGATCCCGCGCTGACGGGCACGGTCCGACAGGAGCGTGCCGCGGACAAAGTCGTGCGCCACGCCCCGCGTCCACTGGGCGAAGGGAACCGGGAAGCCCATTTTATCCTTGCGGGCGAGAACCGCCGGCGGCACCAGGTTCCTGACGGCCTCTTTGAACAGGTGCTTCATCCGGCCGCCGGCGAACTTGATATTGGGCGGGATGCTCGCCATGAACTCGACGATCCGGTGGTCGAGCAATGGCACGCGCGATTCGATCGAGGCGGCCATGCTGGTGCGGTCCTCGACGTGCAGCAGGGCGGGCAGCTGCCCCTTGAGGTCGAAATAGGTGATGCGGTTAATCAGCGAGTGCAGGCCCTCGCGGTTGAAGATGCTCTGGTAGGCCGCAAACGGCGAATAATCGGTATGCATCAGGTCGGTCGAGAAAAACCCGGCCATGCCGTCGCTCCGGTCGATCAATTTGAAGTAACGCCGGTCCGGCGAATCGAAAAGCCCATCGCTCCAAAGGCTCTGCAGCATGGGGGCATACGATTTCAATATCGGCAGATTCGGAACGATCGACTCCAGTGTGACGGCATAGCGGCTGCGGTGGGCGGTTTCAAAAATGGCCCCGGACAGGCAGCGTTCCAGGTAGGCCACCAGGTAGCGCGCATAACCGATGAACAGCTCATCGCCGCCCTGCCCTCCCAGAACGACTTTCACGTGCCGGGCGGCCAGCCGCGAGACGTAATATTGGGGGATGATCCCGGGCCCGGCGGCCGGTTCGTCCATGACATACATCAGCCGCGGGAGTGCATCGGGCAATTCCTGCCCGGAGACGTAAATGTCGTGGTAGTCGGCGCCGACGGCGCGGGCGACGAGTTTGGCATAGTCGGTTTCATCGAACTGCGGCCCTTCCCGGAAGGCGCCGCTGAAGGTCTGCAGCCGTTCCCCTTTCAGCATCTGCGCCGCCAGGCAGACGATCGCGCTCGAGTCCAGCCCTCCGGAGAGATGCGCGCCCAGCGGGACATCCGACCGCAGATGGATCCGCGTCGCGTCCTCGATCAGCCGCGACAGGTGATCGACAAACCAGGCGTGGTCGTGCTCTTCGTCGATGGCGTAGTGAAGATCCCAGTAAGCATGGGTTTCTATCTCGAGGCGGCTGCCTTTGAAGCGGGCCGTCAGCGATTGTCCGGGTTCAAGTTTGAATATGTTCTTAAAGAGCGTCTTGGGGCCGAGACAGAACTGAAAGGTCAGATAGTCCTTGAGGCCGTCCGCGTCCACCGCGGCGGCGGCCGGCGTTGCGGCCAGAATGGCCTTGATCTCCGATGCGAATACCAGGCAGTCCCCGTCGACGCGGTAATAGAAAGGCTTGATGCCGATCCGGTCGCGCGCACAGAACAGCACCTGGCGCGCGTTGTCCCAGATCGCGAAAGCGAACATTCCCAGAAAACGTTGGACGCACGCCGGACCCCATTCCCGGAAGGAATAGAGGATGACTTCGGTATCCGAATAGGAGCGGATGGGGTGGCCTTTCGACAGCAGCTCACGCCGGATCTCGAGATAGTTGTAGATGGCGCCGTTGAACACGACCGTGAACCGGCCGCACTCGCTGGTCATCGGCTGCTTGCCGCGCTCGGGGTCAATGATGGCGAGCCGGCGATGGCCCAGCGCCATCCGATCGTCCACATAGCTGCCGGAGTCATCCGGCCCGCGATGGGATAAAACCGCCATCATCCGGGCGATCCGGTCTTCGCGATCCGGTGAGAGGAGGTGATGGCCTGCGATACCGACGATTCCACACATGGCTGATAGCGTCCGGTCAGGGGCGGCAGGACCGGGGCCGGTGTGAAGCCCCCGCCCACGGCGCCCGATGGCGATGGTTATGCGATGGGTTCATCCAGGGACTGCTCGTATCTCCGGACGGTCAGGGAGGCGACAAACCCGGGATCGTGCCAGCGCTGCGCGTATGCCTGTCCCGCCAGCGCGCGCTGTTTCAGCCAGGCGCGCTCCTCCACGCACCGGGCCAGGACCGGATAGAGCGAATCGGGGCCGGCGTCGATAATGGCCTCCGGCACCTCCATCGCCATCCGCGGCGGCACAAAGCGCAGGTCGTCGCGATCGATCCGGGCGATGACCGGCTTGTGCATCAGCATGGCTTCGACCGCCAGATTGCCGTACCAGCCGACCAGCACCTGGTCGATCACCAGGTCGGCGTCCGCATAGCGTTTCAGCGCGTCCCGGTGGGCGGTGTTTTCCACCAGCGAAAAGTCGAACGCACCCGGGTGCGAGCGCTCCAGCCGCTGAACCGCGGCGAAGATGTGCGCGGTACCCTTGGCCGCTCTCTGGGTGGGCGCGTGGACGATCCGCAGCCTCCGGCCGGGTTCCCGCCAGCCGGTTCGATCCCCATCCGCAAGCGCGACGGCATAGGGCAGAAACGAAGATTGGCCTGCGGGAAGAAAACGCAGCAGATCTGTATTTTGCGCCCAGCAATGCCGCACATGTCGCGCCATCTTGGCGATGCCGGCCCGGCGCTGTCTGTCTTTCTCGCCGGAATTGCACACCCCTCCGTAGCAATGCTCGTCGCGGCAGGCCGAAACCGCC
>JALOPD010000004.1 GCA_025454075.1 Desulfobacterales bacterium
CAGGCAACGCAAGGGCCAGGTTCTATTCCGGAAATGGTTTGTAAAACACAGCATAAAAAAATTCAGAGACACCTACGAGGCAGGAAATGCATCATGAATTAGAGCAGACCGACAAAGAGAATATTACCAAAAGCATCCTTGAAAAATATGCCAAAGCGTCTGTCTCTCTGGAAGGCGCATTCAAATATCCAACAGGGGCCGCCGCTCTCAGGATGCTGGGATATGATGAGACTATTCTGAAGCAGTTGCCCGAATCTATTCAGGCAGCTTACTGCGGCATCGGGAACCCGTTTAGTTTGGGGACAATCGGCTCCGGAATGACGGTTATTGATGTCGGCTGTGGTGCGGGCGTTGATACTTTGTTAGCCGCTATAATGGTCGGGCCGGGAGGAAAGGCGGTCGGAGTCGATATCACCCCGGAAATGGTCCAACGGGCTAACAAGAACCTTCATCTAATGAGGCTGACCAACGTGTCATTTCACCAGGCTTCAGCAGAGAAGCTCGATTTTCCACCAGAAAGTTTTGATGTGGCCATCTCGAACGGCGCATTGAATCTTGTTGTGAACAAAGAACAGGCATTGGCGGAAATTTATAGAATCCTACAACCCGGCGGCCGGTTGATGGTGGCTGACCAGGTTTTGGTTGGTGAGCCATTGCGGACGAAAAAAGGCATGGTTGATAGCTGGTACAGGTGAGAGGGCGGTGCTATACCAGGAAAGGATTTCCTGGCGATGGTCAATTCTACCGGCTTCGAAGAAGTGATGTTGAAGGATAGAACAGGATTCAATAGTTCAGGGAAGACAGAAGGTGTGTTAATAATCGCGAAGAAACCATGATATATAATTCGTGCCTGAATTTCACTTCTCGGAAACCGGCTTGCCGTCCGGGGCGGCTTCCCGGAGCAGGGAGCCTTGGTGCCGCCGGAAGCGGGTGGAGGCGTATTTTTCGAGCTTCCAGTCCGGGACCCCGCACGCCGCGCAGGGGCGCTTGAACCACTTGTTTCGCAGCCAACGCGCCGCCCGGCTGTTGCGCGAGTTGGAAGCCAGAAACGTCCTGCCGCAATGAGTGGTCAGCCGGGCTGCGCTCCCCAGCACCTCGATCGTCTTGATCCCGTGCAGGATTCCGTGCCGCGACGGCCAGAGCCTGATCTTGTCGATGAGGCGGAACAGTTCCACGCGCTTGCGGTAGTAGCGCACCGCCGCCGGCTTCGACGACGTTTCCGGGCTCATCCGTCAACCGTCCTTGAGGCTGAGCGCCGCCATGGTGGCCACCCCGATTTCCAGAAAATCGTGCAGGACCCGATCGGGAACCTTCGCCCGCGCCGCGGGCGTCAGCCCGATCGGGACCCCGGGGGCGCTGATACAGGTCGCGGGGCCGACCGCGTCCGCGTCGATGATGCCGGCCGCCGGCGTGGCATCGAGAATCAGCGTGTGGCGCGCCAGAGCGGCCGAAAAATCCTTTTCGACCGCCACGGTATGCGAACGCCCCCCCATCTCCGCGGCCAGCCGGCGGGCCTTGACCCCGTCGGCGTCATGCACGTGCACGACAGCCCCCGCTCCCAGGAGATTCTCTGCCGCGCTGCGGCCGACCGGGCCGCAGCCGACGACCAGCACGGGTCGGCCCCGAACCCCGCCGGCCATGAGATCCAAACCCCGGGCGAAACCCGCTCCCGTGGCCTCGGCGTTTGAGACCACCCGTCGGCGCCGCGTGTGGATCGCGACGAAGCTATGGTCGTCTGCCGTGAAAATCAGTTCGCAGGCGCGGTGGTAGGCTTCGGCCAGCCCGGCGACATCCGTCTGCGCCGTGACGAACGCCGCCAGACCCACATGCGCCAGTATGCGCCCGACCGCCGCTGAGAACCCCGTGATGATCCCGGCCCCGGCCGTAACCGGCACCACGGCCGCCGCCGCCGCAGCGGCCCGCCGGGCGAAGGCGCCCTCGTCCACGCCCGCGGCCCCGCAGGCCAGGCCCTTCAGATCCGTTCCGACCTTTCGCCGCAGCTCCGCATCATAGGCCCTGAGGTCGCGGGCGCTGGCGGTGATGTCTTCCGATCGCAGTCGTGTCACGCGGGGATCTCCTCAAAACGGGGCGGTCGGTTCGGATTCGAGAAACCGCCCGAGGGCGAAAGTGCGGCGGATGTCCGCCATGACCTCGCAGCGCTTGTGCCAGGCATCGCGGCGGCTGCCGCCGGCGACGATCAGGGTGGCGCGCCAGTCGTCCCGCGCCGGCGCATAATCGCTGAGAGCCTCATCCGCCCCGTAGAAATCGGAATGCAGGCGCAAAACCCCGGAACCGGCCATCATGTGCTCCCCGCCGGTTTGCAGCAGGCCGGGGCTCACCCGGATGTGCTCATATACCACAGCTCGGCAGGCGGTTGCAGCCGGCGGGGGGGGCAGCCCGGCGCCACAGGCTGCCTCCCCCAGAATTTGCACGAGGTTCACCCCCGAGGACCAGAACACCGCGGTGGGGGTCTGGCTCGGCAGGCGGGCGTCGATCTCGAGCACTTTCAGCCGGCCGCCGTCCAAAATGACCTCCACGTCCATGAGCCCCCGCAGGCCGACGGCCTCGGCGAGCGCCCGACCGATGCGCTCGAACTCGGCGACACGGCCCGCCGGCAGCTCGGTCGGCGCCGTCACGCGCTTGCAGTCGTAGGCCGCGTCCATGAAAAGATCGGTCACCTGAAAGCAGCGGATGCGCCCGCCGGCGGCGGCGACCTCCAGGGAGTAGGACGGTCCGTTCAGGTACTCCTGCAGCACCCAGCCGGCGGAGGCTTCCTCATCCGGAAACGCCGCGCGCAGCTGTTCCATGCTGCGGAGGATGCGGATCCCGCGGCTGCCGCTGCTGTTGCTCGGCTTGGCAATTAGCGGAAATCCGGCCTCCGGCCAGGGTTTCGGGGCGGCGATTCCCCGGTCGGCGAAAAGCTGGTCCGAAGCGATCTTGGAGGATGAGACCCGATAGGCCTGCGGGTCAAAAGCCAGGGGCAGGCCGGCGGCAGCGCAAAAGCGGCACAGTGCCTCCAACGCGCCCTGATCTTCCAGCGCCGGCAGAACCAGGTCGACGCCGCCGAACGCCCGTCGCATGTCCTGCTCCCCAGCGAGATCGCTCAAGACGAACTCGTCGCAGAGCCCCCGGGCGAGGACATCCGGGCGGCGGTCCACCAGCCGCGTGTGCCAGCCCGCCTTGAGGGCCAGGTAGCAGGCCTCGACCCCCTGCAGTTTTCCGCCGACCACCGCCAAGCGCATGGGACTTCACCTGTTTTTGGCGGAAGCGCCCGCACGGCGGCGCTCCCTCATCCAGGTGCGATAGTCGTCCCGGCCGGCGGTTGTCAAGCCGCAGCGCGCGAGCACGGAGTTGACGGCGGCCGGCATCCGGCGCGAAGCGTCGATGTCCCGGGTGAGGCTCGCAACCCCCGTCAGGCCGGCGTTCGGCGCGATGAGCGAGGTGACCACGTTGGCGCCGGCATCCATTCGGGACCGCAGCCCGTCGAGCCCTTCCACGTCCAGCGAAGCCGGGATCAGCCGATCGGGAAACGCCAGCCGCATCACCGCGATGATCAGCAGCTCGCGCAGGGCATCCGGCGCCGGCCGACCGGCAAGGGGAGTGCCCGGCTGAGGCACGAAGCTCATCACCCGCACCTGGTCGGCGCCGAGCTCCCCCATTTCCGCGATGGATTCGGCGATGTCGCTCAGGGTCTCGCCGACGCCGCACAAGATGCCCTCCTCAACCAAAAGGCCGGCGCCGGCCGCATCCACCTTGGCCTGCCGGCGCTCGAGGTAGCCCTGGTGCGGCCTGAGCGCGGCAAAGAGCCCGGGGTTGTGGGTCTCCTGGTAGCAGGCGTACCAGTCGGCGCCGGCATGGGCCATCTGCCGCAGGGCCTCCCGCGGCAGCACCCCGGGGGAGATCATGACCGGAAGTCCGGTCTCGCTTTTGACCCCGCGGATCTTTTCGGCCAGTCGATCGAAGCCGGACGGCTGATCTTCAAAATACCGGGGGTCTTCCCCCATCGTCAGGTCGATCAGGTGAACACCCTCGTCCGCCAGCAGGCGTGCGGCGCCCGTGATACCCGCCGCCGTCTTGCGATGCCGTTGACCGGCCGAGTTGGACCGGCGGTGCTGACAGAAGGCGCAGTCGTTGCGGCAAAACGTCGAGAAATAGACGAACCCGTAGAGGAACACCCGGTCGTCGAAGTGCTCCTGCCGGAGCCGGCGTGCGGCTGCAAAAAGCCGCCCCACCCGCACCGGGTCGGTCTGCGCGAGCAGGAAACGGATATCGTCGCTGCAGAGCCCCCCGCCTTGGCGGGCGCGTTCCAGTATCCGGTCGTAACGGGCAGTGCGGCCGCGGGGCGAGCCGTCCGGCCCCTCGCCGCTTTTTGATACCGTGCTTTCTCGCATGTTCACCCGGACCTCCAAAAATGACCGTTGCGGCGCGCTGAGCCGCCCCGAGCCCCTATCCCGGCATTGACCCTATCCCGGCGCCGTCAGATGTTCAACCGGATGCCGTCCAGGTAGGCCAGGCTGCGGCCGAGCCGGCCGAGGCTTTCGGCGTTTTCCGAGGCCATCACCAGCCGCTCGAGCCCGAACCCGATGCCCACCCAGGTGTCCGTAATGCGCCAGGCCTTGTCGAGCGCGTGCGGCCCCATGGCGGCCGAGCCGACCTCTATCCGCCGTTCGCCCGCCAGGATGTCGATGGTATCCCCGTACACCTCGGACCGGGTCGGGGTCACGTGGTGATCCGCAAGGCCTGCGGCCTCGGCCACCCAGGCCGCAAGCTCCCGCAGACGGCCCTCGCGCTCATCCAGCGGCAGACCGGCCTCGACGAGGTTGAGCATCGTAAACTCGGCGGCGTGCTGCGCGCCCCTTCCCTCCCGGCGGAAACAGGGGCCGACCTCGAAGAGCCGCACCGGCTTTGCCCACAGCCGCAGTAGGTTCTGCAGCAGGTTATAGAGGTGCGGCGCCAGCATGGGCCGCAGGCAGCGGTTCCGGTCGAGCCAATAGACCTGTTTGATAAGGGGGTGCTCGGCCGTGATCGCCATCTTGGCCAGGTGGCTGCGCGCCATGATGACCGGCGTGTTCACCTGGACGAAGCCCCGGCCGGTAAGCATCTCCGTCAGGCGGCTTTCCAACCGGCAGACCCGCGGCCGCAGGCCCCCGACCCTGAATTCCTCAAGCCGCCGGCGCTCGCGCCGGACGAGTTCGCCCGCCAGTCGCTGGAAGGCCGCGTCGCGCTCTGAGGATGTTTGAAATGAAAGCCTCTGCTGAGCCGACAACGCGCCCAGTTCCTTCAAACGCCGAGCTTGAGTGGCTGACCAGGCGAGTTGCTTCACTGCTTTCCCCCTTATTCGAATGATAATAGCTTTTGATTATGCCTTTTATTGGAGTCGATCTGCAACAGCGAATTGGCCTTGCAAGCGGCATATGGTATCGTATCACCGCCTTATTCGAGTCATGCAAACCAGGGAGATACATAGGCACAAAAACCGCTCCGAGGCGCTTCAGATAATCCTTGACCCTTGTTTCTGATATCTGATATATCACACCGTAAAATTAAATTCGATGGATCATCCGGCATATGTCGTGAAACCGAAACCTCCTCGGAACTTGCAAAGGATGGTTCGAACAATGACGGCGCGTAGTTCCCAGCCTGCTCGTTTCATGCTTGCCCAAGGGTCCCATCCCGCCCGATTCCAATCCCGCCGTGGTAGGACCATCTCACGGTTTTTCAACTCACGGGGTTTGAGCGGCAACTCCATCTCTGATCCCCTATCATTGAACTGCAGCAGCACGGGCATTTTTCAGAACAGAACTTCATCGGCCGTATCGCCGAAACCATCGCGGCGTCCACGAGGCACCCACATGTTTGTTGTTGACAATTCGACCCGCTCCAAATAAAGAGAAAACATATATATGTATATACCAATTTGACAGCGAGTCAGACACGATGAAGCGGCCGCAAATACCCCTGAACGCAAAGGATGGCAGACCGCTTCCCAAGTATTACCGGCTGCAGGCCCTCATTCTCCGTGACATCGAGAGGGGCAGCCTCGGACCCGGTAGCATGATCCAACCCGAGCGACGACTGGTCGAATCCTATGGTGTAAGCATCGGCACGGTCAAAAAGGCCATCTTGAATTTAGTGAATGAAGGCTATCTCTACCGCATCCAGGGCAAAGGAACTTTCGTCACCGGAACGACGCTGCGAAGAGAAAGCCTTCGGTATTACCGCCTTCTCGGACGATTCGGGGACGAAGAGAAGGAGTTGTCCGTTCACCTCACCGACCTGCGCAAAATTTCCGGGTTTCAACCGGCCAATTCCTATTTGCAAATCAAGCCCACGCAGGATCTTTTTGAGTTGAAACGGATTTTTTTCTTGAACAACACCCCGGTGGTGTTTTCCGTCAGCTACCTGCCCGCTCTGCTTTTCCTCGACATCGATAAAATCCCTGCGCCGCACTTCGAGCAGAAAACCCTGTACGCCACCATCGAGGACAAGTTCGGACTCCCGACAATTTACAACCGAGAATTGATCGGTACGTGCCTCCCCTCTGCAGAAACGGCTCGGCTCCTGAGAGTTCAGAAGAACCTCCCGGTTCTTTTCATTGAAATGCTGTCATTCACCTACAGGGACCGTCCCTATGAGTATCGGCGGTCCTATTGTGTCACAGGTTCACGGAAGATATTCAGACAGTATTGAATGTGAGTGTCTAAAAAATGTCAATGGACACGGCCCGTGCTGGTGAGATAGATATCCAGCCAACATCTTTTCCACGCCAAGGAGGTCACACATGTCGAAAGCGAAATCCCTTGATCCCGATACTATCATCAAATATGAAACCGAGCACGTGCTCTACCCATGGACGCATCAGAAAGGGCTGAAGCCGTTTGTGGCGGAAAGGGGAAAAGGCAACTACATCTATGGAGCGGACGGTAGAAAATACCTCGATTTTTCAGCCCAGTTCGTCTTCAGCAACTTGGGGCATGCGGATGATCGAGTGGTCAAGGCCATCGCCGACCAGGCCGCGAAGCTGCCGGCGGTCAACTCTCAATGGGCAACAGAGCCCAAGGCGAGGTTAGGCAAACTCCTCGCTGAAATAACGCCAGGGGATTTGACCAAGTGCTTCTTCTCCACCGGTGGGACGGAGGCCAACGAAGGCGCCATGAAAATCGCCCGACTCGTCACCGGCAAGCACAAAATCATTTCACGGTACCGCGCCTATCATGGCTCCACCTACGGATCCATGTCAATGTCGGCCGAATTCCGCAACTGGGCTTACGAACCGGCGGTGCCGGGGGTCCTCCACTGCCTGGAACCCTACTGCTATCGCTGCCCGTTCGGCGCCACCTATCCCGCCTGCGATCTTCGCTGCGCACAGCATGCCGAAGACGTGATCCTCCGCGAAGGCGGCGCGCGGCGGGTGGCCGCGTTCATCGCCGAACCTATCATGGGGCCTGGCGGCGTAATCGTGCCGCCGGATGGTTACTGGCAGCGCGTGCGCGAAATCTGCACCAAGCACGAGATGATTTTGATCGCCGATGAAGTCATGACGGGCTTCGGCCGGACCGGCAAGTGGTTTGGAGTCGAACACTGGAATGTAGTCCCCGATGTGCTGACGACCGCCAAAGGAATCACCAGTGGATACGTACCGCTAGGCGCAACGTGCGTACGCAAATGGGTGGCTGACAAATTCGAGGAACTCCCCTACTTGCACGGCCACACCTATTCCGGCCACACCTTGGCCATGGCGGCCGCCGTCGCCACCATAGAAGCCTATCGCCAGGATGACCTCATCAACAACTCGGCCAAAATGGGCGAGTACCTCATGGAAAAAATGCGCGAGCTTCAGGACAAGCACCCCTCGGTCGGGGAGGTTCGCGGCAAGGGGTTGTTCTGCGGCATGGAGCTGGTCAAGAGCCGCAAGACGCGAGAACCGAGCCACGAGGCCTTGATGGAGCCGCCACGGCCGGTGTCGGCAAAGATGAAGATCCTGGCCAAGTTGATGCAGGAGGGCGTGTATATCCTGGCCGGTGCGGCCAGCGTCCTGATGCTCACGCCCCCGCTGTCGATAACCAAGGACGAGATCGACCATGCCATGGCAGTGATCGATAAGGCGCTCGAAATCTCGGACGAAGAATACCGGGATTGAAAGGGATTCATTTTCATCGACGCCTGCAACTACCGCGATTTGCCAGTGAAGGGGAGTGCGCGTGCGCAACGGTTTGACCAACGAAATAAAGGTTGAAGTCGCCGGATTGACCAAGACGTTCGGGGAGCTCCTGGTGTTGAACGATGTCAATTTCACGGTCGGCAAAGGCGAATTCCTGGCGATCGTGGGGCCCACGGGCTGCGGCAAGACCACCTTCCTGAACCTCCTGTCTCGTCTCATTCCGGCCACCAAGGGCCACATCCGCATCGACGGCCATGAGGCGGATCCCAAAAAACACAACTTGGCCTTTGTCTTCCAGGAACCATCGTCACTCCCATGGCTCACAGTGAAACAGAACGTGGAATTCGGCATGCTCATCAAGGGAGTCCATGCGGATGAGCGGGAACGCCGGCTAAGACAAATCCTCGATCTGGTGGGCTTGGCAGACTGCGCCAACCTGTTCCCGAACCAGATCTCTGCCAGCATGGAGCAGCGTATCGCCGTCTCGCGCGCGTTTGCCACCAACCCGGATTTGCTGCTCATGGATGAGCCTTATGGACAGCTGGATGTCAAGCTGCGCTATTACCTGGAGGACGAACTGGTCAAGTTGTGGCGGGAGCTCGGCGCGACGGTCATTTTCGTCACCCACAACATCGAGGAAGCCGTTTATGTGGCCGAGCGCATTCTGGTTCTCACCAACAAACCCACAACCGTTAAGGCCGAGATCCACGTGGACTTGCCGCGGCCGCGGAACTTCATCGATGAACGGTTTATAGAAATCCGCAAACAGGTCACCGATCTCATTCGATGGTGGTGAGCGGAAGGTTCGTTTCGGATGTGCGGGGCCGAGGAACGAAACCCGAAAAAGGCAACGCCCCGGAAACCATCAACCAAATGGAGGTGAATCATGAGCCGTAGCTTGGTAAAGTTGGTCGTCGTTGTCGCCGGATTGATGCTTTTGCTTCCAGGGACCCTATTGGCCCAAAGCCCCATCAAGCTCAATGTGAGCCAGCAACCCGAATTCGAGTCCTTCCTCACATGGCAGGCGATCCAGGATGGCACCCAGAAAAAATACAACCTTGACATGAAGATGGTCTATTTTGACTCCGGCATGCCGCAGGTGGAGGCGCTGCCGGCCAAGCAGTGGGATGTCGGGCAGACCGGTGCGGTGCCGATGACCATGGCGGCCCTCCGCTATCAGGCCTACATGATCGGCATGACCCATGACGACGGGTTCAACAACTTCGTGTTGGTGCGTCCGAACAGCGACATCCTGAAAGTGAAGGGTTACAACCCCAAGTACCCCAACATGTATGGCACACCTGAAACCGTAAAAGGCAAAACCGTCCTGACGACCACCGTTTCCTCCGGACACTATGTCTTGAGCACCTGGTTGAAACGCCTCGGGCTCTCCGATGCCGATGTGAAGATCCTGAACATGGAACAGGGCCAGGCGGTGGCCGCTTTCGAATCGGGCCAGGGCGACATCGTAGCGCTGTGGGCCCCCTTCACCATGACCGGTTTGAGCAAAGGCTGGAAGAAAGTGGCCAACGGTGAGGACTGCGACGGTATCGTTCCACTGGTGATCATTACCAGCAAGGAGTTCGGGGACAAGAACCCGCAACAGGTGGCAGCCTTCCTGAAGATGTACACCGATCAGGTGACCCGGCAGAAGAAGGAAACCGTTCAGCAGGCCGCCCAGTACCAGAAGTTCCTCAAGGAATGGGCCGGCATGGAACTCAGCCTGGATATGTGCAAGATGGACATCGAATTGCACCCGATGTACGACCTGAAGAAGAACCTGGAGGTGTTTGACGCTTCCAAGGGCAAGAGCCAGGCTCAGGTCTGGATGGAAAACCTTTCCCAGTTCTTCACGGACAACAAGCGCTTCACGGCGCAAGAACGCGAAAAAGTCCTGAACACGCCGTTTATCACTGACAAGTTCCTCAAGATCGCGGCCGGGATGTAGCGTTACACTCCAGACCCGGCGGCGGATGACCGTATCCGTCGCCGGGTTCATTCACAGGTGACCTCATGGAATCGGAGACGAAGCTCAAGGACCCTTTTAGTCTGAAAATCACCCCATGGGTCAGTTTCATCAGTTTTTTTGTCGTCTGGCAGCTGCTGATCGACACGGAGATCGTGCCCCGGATCCTCCTCGCGTCACCGGTGGAAGTGGGCAAGCTTTTCATCGACAAGCTGACCAACCCCGACCCCGACGGCGCTGTGCTCATGACCCACACGATGATCAGTCTGCTCGAGGCCCTGCTCGGTTATGTGCTGGCGCTGGTCATCGGGATCCCCTTGGGGCTGCTGATGGGATGGTTTACGGTTGCCGAGGGATTGGCCCGGCCTCTGTTTGAAATGATCCGCCCCATCCCGCCGGTGGCCTGGATCCCGCTTGCAATTTTCTGGTTCGGAATCGGGTTAACGGGCAAGGTGTTCATCATCTGGGCGTGCGGCGTGGTCCCCTGCGTGATCAATGCCTACACAGGGGTGCGCATGACCAACCCCACGCTTATCCAGATGGCCCGAACCTACGGCGCGTCGGATTGGCAGATCTTCATCAATATCTGTGTGCCGTCCGCTCTGCCCATGGTTTTCGGAGGCCTGCAGATTGCGCTGGCACTGGCCTGGAGCACGCTGGTGGCGGCCGAGTTGATCGCCGCCAATGAGGGGCTGGGCTATCTCATCACCATGGGACGCAGGCTGTTGCGGCCGGACATGATCGTCCTCGGTATGGTCATGGTGGGGCTCACCGGATGGGTCATCGGCAACATCATCGATCGGATCGAGCGAAGACTCACCGCTGGTCTCGAGAGAGGAGGGGCCGCAACGTGAGAACCGCGATGGAACATACCATCTCCGTCCATGCCACATCCCAAGGAAACGGGCCGGCGGCGTTTGTACGGAGAGTGCTCAAGAACCGACACTTTCTGTACGTTGTTTCCATCGCCGGTCTCTTGATCATCTGGCACTTCTTCGCCGTGAGTTCCAAAGACTCCAAGTACATGCCTACACCGTTCATGGTATTAAATGAGCTTTGGCGCATCGCTCATGAAAATCTCGCCGGAAAGAACCTGTGGGGACATTTGTGGTCAAGCCTGCATCGGGTGCTGATCGGGTTTGCCATCGGTTCAATTGTCGGAGTCCCCGTGGGTCTCTTTATGGCCCTGAACCGCTACGTCAACGCCCTGGTGAAACCGGTCTTCGACCTGATCAAGCCCATGCCGCCCATTTCATGGATTTCCCTCGCCATCCTCTGGTTCGGGATTGGAGAGGAGTCCAAGGTTTTCATCATCGCCATCGGCGCCTTAGTGCCAGCCCTGATCAATTCCTACAACGGCATCCGCCTGGTGGACCCGGCCCTCTATGATGCCATCCGCATGTTGGGGGCGAACCGCTGGCAGACCCTGGTGGAGGTGACGTTCCCTGCCGGATTTCCCGCGCTTTTCGCCGGGCTTCAGATCTCCCTCAGTGTCGCCTGGAGCTGTGTGCTGGCGGCGGAACTCGTCAGCGCCAGGTCGGGGATGGGCTTCCTCATTATTTTGGGCATGACCATGTCCAAACCGGCCATGATTTTAAGCGGCATGGTGGTGATTGCAGTTACGGCCTACCTGATCACCGCCGTGCTGAGCAAGGTGGAGAAATGGGTATGCCCGTGGAAAGTCGAGTTGATGCAATGACGGACGAAACGATCAAAATTGAATGCCGGAGTGTCAGTAAGGTTTTCAAACAGCGCGGCGGCAAGGTCCAGATACCGGTTCTGAACAGCATCAGTCTCTCGGTTGTCGAAAACGAATTCCTGGTGATCGTCGGCCCGGGCCAGTGTGGGAAAACCACCCTGCTGCGGATCATCGGCGGCCTGGAAACCCCGACCACGGGAAGCGTTCTCCTCGACGGCAAAGAAGTCTCCGGCCCGGGACCCGACCGGGGAATGGTCTTTCAGAAATACACCTTGTTCCCCTGGAAAACCGTCATGGGGAACGTCGAGATGGGCCTGAAGCTCGGGGGAATGTCCAAGCAGAGGCGCCGGGAGGTCGCCAGCCACTACATCAACCTGGTCGGCCTGCAGGGTTTTGAAAAAGCTTATCCCCACCAACTGAGCGGCGGCATGAAGCAGCGCGTGGGGATCGCCCGGGCCTACGCCAACGATCCTAAAGTTCTGCTCTTGGATGAACCCTTCGGCCAACTCGATGCCCAGACCCGCTACCTCATGGAGCAGGAAACCGCCCGCATCTGGTTGGCGGAGAAAAAAACCGTCGTCTTCGTCACCAACAGCATCGAGGAGGCCGTCTATCTTGCCGACCGCATCGTCACCCTGGAGGGCAAACTTCCCGGCCGGATGAAGTCCACCTATGTCGTAGACCTGCCACGCCCCAGGGAGCACATCGACAAAGAGTTTCTGAAACTGCGCCACATGATCACCCAGGAAACCGAGCTGCTGCTTTAGTTGGAATGACTTTTTCATACTATGCAGAAAGCACCTTATGGCCCACATCGCTAAAGAATACCGGGCGCTGGAGACATCATCGTCATACGACGCCATTGTCGACAAGCGGCTGACCTTTTTATCCCCGTCTCTGCGCACGTTTCAGGCTTATTCCCGGCCGCTCGTGTTGCAGCGCGGAGACGCCCAATACCTCTGGGACGTGGACGGCAAGAAGTATCTGGACCTCATGGCCCAAAACCTCTGCATCAGCGTGGGCTACAACCACCCCCTGGTCACCAGCGAAGTCAGAAAACAGATCGGGCAGATGGCGCACTGCACCACCATGTATTTTCAAGCGGCGCCCGCCCATCTGGCGGAGGAACTGGTAGGACGTTTTCCGGCGGGTGTCGATTGGGTGGTTCATTTCGCCAACAGCGGCTCGGAAGCCATCGACCTTGCCGTTTTGATGGCGCGCCTGTTCACGGGTAATTCAGAAATCTTCGCCTTGCGGAATTGCTACCATGGGCTTCAGCTTGGCGCCATGTCGCTTACCGGCATTCAAAGCTGCCGCCAGCCGGTGCCGCCGGCCCACGGCATCGTGCACGTCCCCAGCCCCGATTCCTACCGCGGTGTTTTCGGCTCTGCCGTTCAGCCGTATATCGATGAAATAGACAACGCCATCCGGTCATCTACCTCGGGAAAAATCGCTGCGTTCATTGCTGAGCCGATCCAGGGATTCGGAGGGGTCATGCCGCTGCTGCCTGGGTATCTCTCAGGGGCATTCGAGCGCACGCGGTCGTCGGGGGGGGTCTGCATCGTAGATGAGATCCAGACCGGCTTTACCCGCACAGGGTCCAACTACTGGGGCTTTCAATCGCATGCCGTCCTGCCGGACATCATTGTGCTGGGCAAGGGTATCGGCAATGGGTTCCCGCTCTCCGCGGTGGTGGCTCGACGCGAAATTGCCGAAGCCATGACGGCAAAGAAATTCTTCAACACCTACGGCTGCAATCCGGTATCCTGCGCCGCCGGCCGCGCGGTCCTGCGTGCCGTGGATGACGACCGCACCCAGGACAACGCAAGGATCCTGGGCGATTACCTGAAGCCTCAGCTCATGGGGCTCAAGGCCCGCCATGCCCTGGTCGGAGATGTGAGAGGCGGCGGCCTGATGATGGGGGTCGAACTGGTAAAGGACCGCGCCACCAAGGCACCGGCGGATGATGCGGCCGGGGTCGTCGCAGAACACGCAAGGGAGAACGGGCTGATAGTTGGCAAGGGCGGTGTTTTCGGAAATGTCCTTCGCATCAACCCGCCCCTGTGCATTGAAAAATCCGACATCGATTTTGCCGTCGAAGTGCTGGATCGGGGCCTGAAAACTGCAACTCGCTCAAGCTGACTTATCGCCCGCCGTTGCGGTTCAAACTTATCATTGCTAGGACTGACGAATGAAACCAGATTTTCCGGTCATGCAAGCAGACATCCTGATTATCGGTGGAGGCAGCGCCGGAGCCATGGCTGCCATTCGTGCCAAGGAACTCAACCCGCGCCAGGAGGTCATGGTACTCGAAAAGGGGGATGCAAAGTATTCCGGCTGCATCGCCCGGGGCATGGATGCACTGAACATCGTGGCGGTGCCGGGGGTAGCCACCCCCGAACTGTATGTGGAGTCCAACAGCCTGGCCTGCGAGGGGATCATGGACGAACCGGTCAACCACCGCATGGCTGAGCGCTCCTGGGGCATGATGCAGAAATTGGTTTCCTGGGGGGTGTGCTTCCCAACGGACGAGAAGGGTAATTACGAGATTCTCCAAGTCCATCCCAAAGGGCGTTTCTGCGTCACCATGAAGGAGCCCGAGCTGAAAACCATTCTGTTCAAGCGCATGGTGGGCATGGGCGCCCGCGTCCTCAACCGGACCATGGCGCTGGAGCTGATCAAAGACGGGGATCGGGTTTGCGGTGCGGTGGCCATGAACGTGCGCACGGGCGAAATTCTGGGGATTCAGGCCAAAAGCGTCATTCTGGCGGCCGGGGGGACGGCGCGCTTCGGGCTTCCCAACAACGGATATCTTTACGGGGTGTATGATTTCCCCGGCAACACCGGCGACGGCTATTGCCTGGCTTACCGCGCCGGGGCCGAGCTGAGCGGGTTCGAATACACGCTGGTCTATTACATCGTCAAGGACATCAATGCGCCGCTGCTCTACATCACCCTGACCCGGGGCTGTCACCTGGTCAATGCGTTCGACGAGCGCCGGGACAAGGACCACCCCTCCATCCGCACTATGTTTCTCGAGCACCTCGAGGAGCGCGGGCCGATGCGCATCAAACTAAGCCACCTGCCCGAGGAGAAAATCCGCGAGATCGAATCGATTCTGTTCACGACCGAGAGACCATCGTGCGAGCGGTTCTATGAAGGCCGGGGGATCGACTTCCGAACGGGGGAAATCGAGCTGTGGCCGACCGAGGTCTTCCTCTGCGGGGGACACGGGTTGACGGGTGTGCGGGTCAGCGAGAAAGCGGAAACCTCTATCAAGGGTCTTTATGCCGCCGGCGACACCTCCCTGGTGGCCCGCGGCCATCTTTCAGGGGCCTTCGTGTTCGGCGAGATCGCCGCTGAAAGCGCCACGGAGTGCGCCGCCGGGGTCCGGCACTCGGAGCTGACCATGCCCCAGGCGGCTGCTGTCTCCGCTAAGCGACGGCAGCGCCTGACCCAAACTCAAGGATCGGTTACCATAGAGGAGTTCGAATACAAGGTGCGAAGGTTGATCAACGACTACATCCGGCCGCCGAAGAACGAATACAAGCTCGATCGGGCGCTGTGGTGGATGAACCGCTTTCGCAAGGAACTCGGGGAAGTGGTTCGGGTAGGCGATGCGCACGACCTCTTCAAGGCGTACGAGGTGGAGAACATCATCGATTGCGCCACCTTGAGCGCCGTGGCCTCCAAGGAACGCAAGGAGAGCCGCTGGCTGCCCTGGCACTACCGCAGCGATTTTCCGAAAAAAGACGACGCCAATTGGCTGAAACACATCGTCCTGACCCGCGGGCAGGAGCCGGGCGACGTCCGGGTAACCTACAGCGACATCGTCAGAATGCAGAGAGGGAATTAACCGTGCGAACCAACCTTCTGGAGGCGCTTTCCGACAACATTGCCATCGACAACGACAAGTGCATTTACTGCGGTGTGTGCGTCGAGACCTGTATCTTGGACAATCTGCGCTTGAAGCTGGCGCCGTGCCGCCAGGCCTGCCCCTTGGGGGTCAACTGCCAGGGATATGTGCAGCTCATCCGACGCGGGCGTGACGAGGAGGCGTTAAAGATCCTTGAAGAGAAACTGCCCTTTCCCGAAATTCTCAGCCGACTCTGCTCCCAGCCCTGCGAAGACCACTGCCACCGCAAGAAGATCGAGGGCCAGGCGGTCAACATCCGTGGTCTGAAGCGGTATCTGACCGAAAGGTATGAACGTTGCGAGCCGGCTATTCCGGAGCCGGCCGTCGCCACGGGAAAGAAAGTGGCCATCGTGGGCGCCGGCCCGGCCGGACTCACGGCCGCCCATGATTTGAGACGTCAGGGCCATGGGGTCGTGGTGTTCGACGGCGAAGGCGAGCCGGGAGGCATGCTGCGCTGGGCAGTGCCGGAATTCAGGCTTCCCGGACGAATCCTGGAGCGAGAACTGGCTCGGCTTTCAAAAATGGGGGTGGACTTCCGCTGCAACATGCTTTTGGGGCGGGAGTTGAGCGTTGCGGAGCTGATGCGGGACTTCGACGCGGTTCTAATCGCGACAGGCTGTTCGCAGCCCAAGACGATCGGCATCAGCGGTGAAGATTCACCCGGGGTCCTGCATGCACTGCCCTTCCTGAAGTCCAACCGGGGCGGTCCCCCCCCATCGGTCGGCCGCCGGGTGGCCGTTATCGGCGGCGGGGATGTCGCGGTGGATTGTGCGCAGACCGCGCGGCGGCGCGGGGCCGCCGAGGTGGTGGTCATCAGTCTGGAGGAGGAAGCGGCCCTGCCGGCGCACCCCAACGTGGTCAGCGGGGCCAAGGCCGAAGGGATCGTCTTCCGGGGCGCCTGGGGCCCGCAGGCCATCCTGGCCGAAAACGGCCGGATCAAGGGCGTGCAGTTGAAGAAATGCGTTTCGGTCTTTGATGCAAACTCCAATTTCATGCCTGTTTATGACGTGTGCCGGATGGATTTTGTGGAGGCCGATACCGTGATCGTCGCCATCGGCCAGCAGGCCGACCTCGGATGCCTGGTAGAATGTCGGACCGCTTCGCTGAAGGCGGTCGAGTGCGAGGCACTCACCCTGCAGACGGAGCTGGTCTCGGTTTTCGTGGCCGGTGATGTCAGCACCGGGCCGTCCTCGGTGGTCCATGCCATGGCCTCAGGGCGGCAGGCCGCGGAATCGATTCACCGTTACCTGCGCGGAGAGGATCTGCGCTTCGGCCGCGGCTACCCCGGCCCCTATGAAACGGGGTTTGCCATCGACACCTCGCGGGCGAGCGCAGCCAAGCGATCGGAGAATCCCCTGGGCGGATTCAAGGGCCCCGGGGATTTCGACGAGATCGAGATGCCGTTCAGTCAAGAAAGTGCGCGGCGCGAGGCCGAGCGCTGCTACTCCTGCGGCGAGCCTTTCGGCAAGTACCGGACATGCTGGTTTTGTCTGCCCTGCGAGGTCGAGTGTCCCCACGATGCCCTGTGGGTCGAAATTCCTTACTTGCTTCGCTGACAGAAAGACCAAGGCGCAGGATACGATCTGGCCAACTCAACTGATGGAGAACCCATGATGATCAAATCCTTTGAAACCGTCCGGCGAATCATTTTCGGTACCGGAAGTCTGGAGAACCTGGGAAACGAGATCAATCGGGTCAACGGCAGCAGGGTGCTGGTAGTCACCGACCCGGGGCTGAAGACCGCCGGAGTCCTGGATTCGGTGGCGGCGGCGCTGGACAAAACCAAGCTGAACTACTCGGTCTTCGCCGAGGTGGAGCCGGACCCCCGTGTGGAGGTCGCGCTCGGGTGCGTTGCGGCAGCCAAGGATTACCGCCCGGATGTGATCGTCGGCCTGGGCGGCGGCAGCTCGCTCGACATCTCCAAGATCGCCTCGGTATTGCTCACCAACGAAGGCCCCATCGAAAAATATTTCGGCATGGAACTGGTGCCCCAGCCGGGCGTGCCCCTCATCCTCATCCCCACCACGGCCGGCACCGGCAGCGAGATGACCTCGATCTGCGTGCTGTCCGACACTAAGAACAAGGTCAAGAAGGGAATCGTCAGCGAGCACATGTTCGCCCGGACGGCCCTGCTCGACCCGCAGTTGACGCTGGCGCTGCCGCCGCGGGTGACCGCCATGACCGGCATGGACGCCCTGGTCCACGCCATCGAATCCTTTGTCGGCGTGCGGGCCTCGGTCTTCACCGACACCCTCAACCTTCAGGCCATCCGTCTGGTGGCCGCCAACCTCCGGCCGGCCTATGCCAACGGGGCCAACCTCGCCGCCCGGGAGAACATGCTGCACGCCTCCTGTCTGGCGGGCATGGCCTTCTCCAACACCCAGAACGGACTCGACCATGCGCTGGCGCTCGCCATCGGCGGCAAGTTCCACCTTCCCCATGGCCTTTTGACGGCGTTCATTCTCCCCTGGGTCATGGAGTTCAACCTGATCGCCGCCCCGAAAAAATTCATCGAGATCGCCAAGGCGTTCGGCGAAAGGACCAAGCGGTTGAGCGAAATCGACGCCGCGCGGCTGTCGGTCAAGGCGGTGAAGGGGCTGCTCGCCGACGTGGGGATATCCTGCAAGCTCAGCAGCTACGGCGTCCCGCGGGAGGAGTTCCCGGCGCTCGCCAAGGCTGCGGTGGGCGCAGTACGCCTGATCAGCAACAACCCGCGCGCGGTCAGCGAGGCCGACGTAATTGGCATCCTGGAGACCAACTACTAAGCGCAATTGGCAGCCCTTGGATGGAAATCCGAAATTTGAATATTGAAACTAGAAACATGTCCGGATGGAAATGATCATCAACCAGAAATCCCTGCGCGAGCAGCTTTACGATTTCATCCGGGAAGAGCTCACCCGGGGCAAGCTCATCCCGGGCGCCGCGATCAACCTGAACGCGATCAGCCGGGAGCTCGGCATCAGCAAGACCCCCCTGCGCGATGCCCTGCTGCAGCTGGACACGGAGGGCTTCGTCACCATCTCCCCCCGCCGCGGGGTCTTCGTCAACCGGCTGACCCTGGAGGACATCCGCAACTGCTACGAGATCATCGGCGCGCTCGAATCCACCGTGATCCTGGCCGTTTTCGACAGCCTCCAGCCCCTGCACCTCGAGAAGATGAAACTGCTGAACCGGGAGCTCCGGGCGTCCATCAAGAACGAAGACTTCCAGTCCTACTACCAGCAGAACATCCTCTTCCACGACGTCTTTCTCGAGATGTCCCACAACCAAGCCCTCAAGCGCATCATCGCGCCGATGAAGCGGCGGCTCTACGACTTCCCCCGCCGCGGGTACATCAAGGAGTGGGAGTTGGGAAACTGCCGCGACCACGACCGGCTGATCGAGGCCTTCGAGACCGGGGACCGGGATGCCGCGATTCAGGTCTGGCGGGACGTCCACTGGTCCTTCGACGCCCAGGAAAAATACATCCGCCGGTTTTATTTCCCCGAGGCCGTGGAGCCTCAGGATTCGAAGACCGCCCGCCGGCCTTCCCCCGCACGCAGGGACAAACACCCGCTCCCCTTTCAACGCCGGCCTCCCGGCAGGGACGGCGCTTAAACCGCCACTCAAACGGGGTCCTCTCGCATGGCCATTCTCGTGATCAATGCCGGCAGTTCATCGGTCAAATACACCCTGTTCGACCGGGACGGGGAGACCGTGCGGGCCGGCGGCATCGTGGAACGCATCGGCTTCGACGGCACCCGGCTGAAGCACTCCACGCCGACCGGGAAGGCCCTCGACGAACTCGTTTCCGTCGCCAACGCGGACGAGGCCGTGGGGGCCATCCTCGCCGCGCTGACACACCCGGACCACGGGGCGATCGACGGAATCGACGAGATCGGGGCCGTGGGGCACCGCGTGGTGCACGGCGGGGAGCGGCTGACGCACCCGGTGGTGGTGGACGAGGCCGTCAAAGCCTACATCCGCGAGTGCTGCCGGTTTGCGCCCCTGCACAACCCCCACCACCTCAAGGGCATCGAGGCCTGCGAACGGCACATCCCGAATGCGGCCCAGGTGGCGGTGTTCGACACCGCCTTCCACGCCACGATCCCCCGGCACGCTTTTCTTTACGGCATTCCCCTGAGGTACTACACGGAGGACCACGTCCGCCGCTACGGGTTCCACGGCATCAGCCACAAATACGTCTCCGAGGCCGCGGCGCGCCACCTCCAGTTGCCTGCCGACGGCCTGCGCATGATCACGTGCCACCTCGGCAACGGCTGCAGCATGACGGCCGTCCAGGGCGGGCGCAGCGTCGACACCAGCATGGGCTTCACCCCGCTGGAAGGGCTGGTCATGGGGACCCGCTGCGGGGACATCGACCCGGCGGCGGTGCTGCACCTGATGGAGCACCACCGTTTCAGCCCCGCGTCCATGAACGACCTGCTCAACAAGCAGAGCGGTCTGCTGGCGCTCGCCGGGATCGGCAGCAACGACCTGCGCGACGTCGTCGCCGCATCCGAAGGGGGCCATCCGCAGGCGACCGTGGCGCTGGACATTTTTTGCTATCGCATCCGGAAATACATCGGCGCCTTCGCCGCCGTGATGGGCGGGCTGGACGTTCTGGTGTTCACGGCGGGCATCGGAGAGAACTCGCCCGAGGTGCGACGCCGGGTGTGTGCGGGGCTGGAGGGAGCCGACGGCTTCGGGATCGCCCTTGACGGCCTGAAAAACGCCGCTGCCGGCAGCCGGCCCCGGGCGATCCATGCCGACGGCAGCCGGGTCAAGGTCCTGGTGATACCCACGAACGAGGAGCTGGAAATCGCCCGCGAGACGCTCCACCTGATCGGCCGACGCCCCTGACGGGTTTTTTTGAAATTCACGCGTGTTCAGCCGGCCGGAGGCGCCGGTGCAGGTCGAACAGGGCCTCCGGCCGCCCGAAGGCGCCGGCCTTGGTGACGACCGGCCGCCCCGACAAGGGGCCGCCCGCAATCGTTCCGTATACCAGCCCGCTTGAAAGCTCCCGCTCCAGGCGCACAGCGGTCACATCGAGCTGCTCGAGAACGGCGATCGCCGTATCCCCGCCGGAGAGAAACAGTCCGGCCGTCTTCGCTCGCGCCATCACGGCAACGGCGAACTCCGCCAGCTTCCATACCAGCCGCCGAGGCTCGCCCGCGGCCGCCCCTCTCTCGGGCGCAGAGAGCTGCAGGACCAGGTCCTTTTCCGAAAATGCCGCGGCGGCCCGCCTCAGCGCAGCTTCCCGGACCGACGGCGCACCGTCGCCGAGCAAGGCAGCGGGCGCCAGGGTCTCGACCGCCACGCCTGCCTGTTGCGCCAGCACGGAAGCCTGCAAGCGGAGGGTCTCCGAGGCCGACCCGCAAACAAACAGAAAGCGCCCTGCACCCGCTTGAAGGCCGGCGCCCGGGCCGCCGGCCTCGAACGCCCTGCGCCGCGGCAGCTGCCGGACCAGGCGCTGGGCCAGGCCGGCCGACCCGCACAGCAGCGCCTCGGGGAAGCGGTTCAAAGCCAGCCGCGCGATGCGGTCCAGGTGCTCGGTCCGGGCTGCGTCGAAGCCGATGTGCCGCGCACCGCACGAACGCTGCCGCTCGATTTCGGCCGCGACCGCTTCGATTCCGGCGTCGATCGTCTCTATGCCGACGTGGGCCACCGGCCAGCGGGTCTGCGCACCGATCCATTTGGGAAGCGCCGACTCGGTCACCGACGTAACCGGGTCCCGCCCCATCTCGGTTTCCGCCGCCGGCACCCCGTGAATGAGATGGACCCCGCCGACGGTGACCCTGCCCTGCTCGGGAAATGCCGGGGCGATGATGCTGAAGGGCAGATCCAGCGCCTCCATCACCGCCTCGAGCTCCGCGCCGATGTGGCCCCGCAGGGCCGAATCGATTTTCTTGTAGACCCGCTGCGGGTGAAACCCGCGGATGGCGCGGCCGGCCGCCAGGACGACGCGGCCGGCTTCCGCCCCGGCCAGGCCCCGGCTGCTCGTGAACACGGAGATCGCCTGGGGCGGGTGTTCGAACGCTTCAAGGGAAAGCGCACGATGGTCCAGGAGATACACCGGGGCGAAGGCCGGCAGAAACTGCACCCCCGTGTCCGCCGCCCCGGTGATGTCGTCCGCAATAACCGCCCATCCCGGCATGGGATCATTCCTTTATAAATGCGAGCATCGCAGGAGGCCTGCAACGCCGCCGTCCAGTGTCAAAAGGGATTGACGAAACCACTTCTAGTGCAGATCCGGCCAAAGATCAAACGGAATACCCCCTTCATCCTCCCGGCGCCGGCGCACCCGAGCCGGCCGTAGTTTGTGGCCTGTCGGAAAGGCGCAAGCCCCCCAACCAGATCCCTGCCGGAAAAGGCTTGCATTTTTCAGGAGAAAGGAATAAAGTCAGAACAGAAATACAGAAGAATATAAGAAAAGGGGAAAGATCTGTCGATGCGCACCATTGCGGTGGCCATGGCCAAGGGCGGGGTCGGCAAGACCACCACGGCCGTAAGTCTGGCCGGCGGGCTGGCAACCCTGGGGAAGCGGGTGCTCCTGGTAGACTGCGACACCCAGGACCAGGTCGCCCGTTTCCTGGGGGTGAAACCGCCCCACGGGCTGGCGGAGTTCGTCACCGGGAGCAGCGGCGGAAGCCCCGTCTCCCGCAACGAAGCCGTGTTTCGGGCCCGGGACAATCTGTGGGTGCTGGCGGGCGGCATTCAGCTGGTGGAGTTGAAGCACTGGCTCGGCGAGCAGCCGCGCGAGGTGCGCCAGACCGTCCTCAAGCAGAAACTGGTCCCGCGCGAAGGGAGCATCGATTTCCTGATCTTCGACTGCGCCCCCGGCTGGGACGTGCTGAGCGTCAATATTCTCATGGCGGCCACCGAGGTGATCTGCCCCGTCGCCCTGCAGGGCCCCGCCCTGGAGGGGCTCAAGACTTTTTTCCGCTACCTCCAGTCCGCCCAGAAGCTCAACCCCGAGTTGCGACTGAAGTACATTCTTCCGACGATGTTCGACCGGCGCACCCGTCACAGCCAGGAGATGCTGACCCGGCTGGAGCGCTATTTCAGCCGGCAGCTGTGCCCGCCGGTGCACTACACCGTGCGGCTGTGCGAGGCGCCCGCCCTCGGGCGCACCATCTTCGAGTACGACCGCGGCAGCACCGCCGCCCAGGACTACCACCTGCTGGTGAGGAGGGTTATGAACGATGACGACCCGACGCAACCCGACGCCTGACCTGTTTGCAGAGCACCTGCCCGACCCGGTGGACGCCGCGATCGGCGGACGCAGGGCCCCGGGGCGGCCGCCAGGGCGCAGGGCGGCCGGCGCCGCGCCGGAAGCCAAGCGCAAAGCGGGGTTCTACCTCTCGGATGAGCTCCTCGGGCGCTTCAACACCCGCTTCTACGAACTAAAGCTCGCCGGCGCCCCCGTGGACAACAAGTCGGCCCTGCTCGAGGCGGCCCTGGCCTTTGCCCTGCAAGACCTGGACCGGGGCGCGGACAGCCGGATCCTGCGGTCGTTCCTGGCCCGGTCCGCATGAGCCGCGCCTTCATCAAAGAGCCCGACGGCGACCGGGCCATCGAGGAACTGCCCGAAAGGGTGCACAGCCCGCACGTCAACTACGTGACCCCGGTGGGCCTGCGCCAGCTCCAGGAGCGCATCGCCGGCCTTCTCTCCCGCAGGAAAAGTCTGGACGCGGCAGTGTCGGCGGAAGACAAAAAACAGCGGATGTCCATCGACCGGGACCTGCGCTACTACGAGGAGCGCATCCGGCGGGCGGTCCTGATCGACCCGGCCGATCAGCCCAAGGACGAGGTGCGTTTCGGGGCGGTGGTTGATGTGGAAACCCCTGAAGGCCGGTGCATGACCTTTGCCGTCGTCGGGGAGGACGAGGCGGATGCGGTGCAGGGCAAGATCAGCTGGTTCTCGCCCTTGGCCTTGGCCATGGCCGAGGCCAGGGTAGGGGATGCGGTGGTGTGGAAACGGCCGGCGGGCGAGGTCGAGCTGACGGTCGTCGCCATCCGGTAGCCGGCGACCGGCCGTGCGGCGGGTGGCCTGCATTTTCGGCCATGGGCCGGGATCGCAAAACAACGTCGCTGTTTCAAGCGTTGCACTGGCTTCCGTGCACAACCCACGCGGTCGGCACGGCAAGCGCTCATGCTGAGCGGATCGGGTATTCTTCCACAATGGTCGACGTACTGAAAATCGTGGCGATCATCGCCGGCATCATCGTTCTGGTGCGGCTCAAAGTGGCTTTGAGCATCAACCTGATCGTGAGCGCCTTTATCCTTGCGTTCCTGTTCCGGCTGCCCGCCGGCGAGATCATAGACGGCGTGCGGCGCACCTTTCTGAGCCTCGAAAACCTGAAGCTGGTGATCGCCCTCGAGCTGGTGCTGCTCTTCAGCGCCGTACTCAAGGAAAACGGCGCCATGAACCGCGCGATCTCTGCCCTGAGCGGCGTCGTGCGGGACGCCCGCTTCACGGTCGCGATCATTCCCGCCGTCATCGGCCTTCTGCCCGTGGTGGGCGGGGCCATGCTGTCGGCCCCCCTGGTGGCCGAAGCTTCCGACGAGCTGGGCCTGCCGCCCGAACGCCGCACGTTTCTGAACTTCTGGTTTCGCCACGTTTGGGAGTACACCCTGCCCACTTTCCCCGCCGTCTTCCTGACGGCCGGCATCACCGGCGTTCCGATTCCGGAGCTGGTGGCGGCAGGAACCCCGTTGACGCTCGCCGCCATTGCGGCGGGCGTTCTCTTCGGTTTCCGGGGCGTCCGGCCGTCGCGCTGCGACGGCGGCGCCGGCTCGCTGCCGCAGGCGGGGAGGCAGCTCGCCCGATTCGCCTGGAATCTCCTGCCGTTCTTCCTGGTGATCGCGCTGACCGTCGGCCTTGACATCCACCTCGTCTATCCCCTGGCCGTGGTGACGACGGGAGTGGTCCTGTCGACCCGCATGCCGCCGGGCCGGCTCCGCCGGCTCGCACGACGGCATCTTTCGATCGATCTCGCCTTCCTGATCTGGGGCATCATGCTCTTCAAGGAAATCCTCGCCGCGACGGGGGCCATGGCCGACATGGCCGGGGATCTGTCGGCGATGGGGATCCCCCCGTTGGCGCTGGTGGTGCTCCTGCCTGCGCTCATCGCCTTCATCACGGGATACACCACCGCCTTTGTGGGGTTGAGCTTCCCGGTGCTGGTTCCTCTCATCGAGCCCGGCGGGATGAGCGCCTACTACGTGATGCTGGGTCTTGCCAGCGGCATCGGCGCCCACATGCTCTCCCCCATGCACGCCTGCCTGGCGATGACCCTGCAGTACTATGAGGCCGGCATGGGGAAAACCTACCGATTGCTGTTCATGCCGGCGGCGGTGGTCTTTCTGACTGCGGTGTGCGTCTTTGCGGCAGCCGGCTGGCTCGCCGGCTGAGAGGTCCGGCGACACATTGGAAAGCACCTCGCCGCCGTGAAGGCGCGGATGCGCAGCGGGTCACCGCGCCCATCCTCCAGTCAAACGGATGCGCTCGGCCGCGAGTTTTCCGGCAATGTAGCGTCCGAGGGCGGCCACCGCCTGGTCCGAGGACCGGAACACGGCCATGCCCTGCCCCTCCAGGGCCTCCACCATCGGGTCGAAGAGCTTGCCGGCATCGACCACCGCGACGACCGGTTTTTCGCTGCGGGCGGCGATGGGGGGCAGCAGCTTCACGAAACTTTCCCCGGACTCGAATGCGTAGGGGTTCACCCCCGGCAGCGTGCGCGTGTTGTACCCGAGCGGGATGATGCCCACGACCACCGCATCCACGTGGGGGTCCTGCGCGAGAATCTCCACGATCCGGGCGTGCACACGGTCGTCGGCTCCCGGGTTGATGTCGAGCGGGTTCCTGACCTCCACCAGCAGGTCCAGCCGGTTCTGTCGCAGCACCTCGCCGATGGCCGCCAGAGACTCCGGCGTGAGGGAAGCCATCTGCAGGCGGTAGTCGTCGGACTGAAGGCGGTCGGCCATGCCCACCGCTTCGAATCCGGCGGAGCTGACCACGGCGATGCGGTTGCCGCGGATTTTTTTGCCGCGCAGGCGCTGGGACAACAAGAACAGGCTGTCGAACTCGGTGAAGGTCTGCGCCACCATGGCGCCGGCCTGGCGCACGCAGGACTCGCACACCGCGTAGTCTCCGGCCAGCGCGGCGGTGTGGCCGACGGCGGCCGACCGGCCTTCGGGGGTTCGGCCGGCCCTGTAAAACACGACGTCCCTTCCTTTTAAAACCGCCCGGCGTACCGCGCGCACAAACGCAAGGCCGTCCAGGTTCTTGAACCCTTCCGCGTACACCCCCAGCGTGGTCACCTCCTCGACCTCTTGCAGATAGGCGAGCAGGTCGCCCAGCGTGAGATCCGTCTGGTTGCCGACGGACACCAGGTAGGCCGGCTCCGGCAGAATGCGTTTGCTGAGGCGGGTGATCATGAAGGCGCCGCTCTGGCTGACGAGGGCGGCCGTGCGGGGTCCCGTCCCGCGCAGGCGGGGAAGCTTTTCCTCGGGGACCGGCAGGGTGTCGAATGCCCCGGGCTGCGAGACGACCCCGAGACAGTTGGCGCCCAGGAACACGGGCCCGCCGTCGGACGTCAGATGCCCCCGGCTGATCTTCCGGCCCAGCTCCTCGGCCAGTTCCCGGGAGCCGGCGGTTTCTCCGATGCCGCCCGGGATCAGCAGC
Source organism: Desulfobacterales bacterium (assembly GCA_025454075.1). Next base: position 26,412 of record JALOPD010000004.1, read on the forward strand.
ACCGCGTGGGCGCTGTCGCGTTTCAGGACCTCGTCGACCAGGTCCGGCACCCCCGATGCGTCCACGGCGAGAACCAGCAAGTCCAGCTTGCCGGTGAGCGCGGCTAGGCCCGGAACGCATTTCAGCCCGTCAATGCCGCCGCCACCGGGCTTGATGACCGTGATCCGCTCGGGGTCGAACCCGCTCGCGGTGATGCGTTTCAGGATGCCCCGTCCGAAGTTCATGCGCGTGGCCGAAGCGCCGACGAGACCGATGGTTTTCGGGTGCAGCAGGCGGTCGATCTTGTGGATCGGGCGGGGCACCGCCGCTGCGGCGGGCCGCGAAAAACGGCACACGCCGTCGAGGGGCACCATGCGAAACCCGCGGAAGGCGAACGGGTTGACCTCGAGCTCCTCGATCACGTATGGCGCATCGGGCCGGGTGGGGGCGAAGTGGTTGGCGGCGGCGATGAACGCGGAAAAGCACTCGATGAGCCGATCGTCGCTCACGACGCGTTTCTGCCCGCGGGTCAGCCCGGAAAGCTTCCGGTAGGCGACGGTGCCGCGGAAAAGGTCGAAGAAGGCCTGAGCGTCGGTCATTTCGGCGGCGGCGGCCGCCACGGCCCGGCCTTGCTGGAAGTGTTCGGCGTAGAGCTCGGCGTCCACGCCGCCCAACCCGGCGTTGATGACCATCCCGAATTCGCGGGTGCGGCGGATGCCCACGATCAGCTCGCGGCCGAAGGCAACGGAATCCGGCGGCAGGTACTCGGCCGCGAGAACGCCCCGGATGTCCCGGGCGATGGCCGCCGCCAGCCTTTCGCCCTGCAACCCCTGGTAGCCGGCCGGGGCGTGGCTGGGGTTTCCCCGGATGCGTTCGGCGAAGCGCTCGGGGACCTCGGCCAATATCCGCCGACAGGCGGCCCGCACCCCCTTGAGGGTCTTGGCAACGATGCGCACGCCGCCCACCTCGGCCTTGTGAACGATGGCGGGGGAGACCACCTTTAGGACCACCTTCTCCCCGGGCACCTGCATCACCTCGTCGCCTGCAAACCGGGAGTCCTTGGATAAAAAAATGCTCTTGAGGCCGCTGCCGATGCCAAGGCGCTTCAACAGCGCGTAGGTCTCGTGTTCGAAAAGAGAAGCGCGCCGCTCCGCCTCCGCGCGCCTGAAAAGCCGGGTTATGCCATCGAAGCCAAGCCGCCGTCGGGGAGGGTCGATCGCTGAGGGATGGTCGTCCATGATGTCCAAGAGATCCTCGCATGGGTGAAGCGCACGTTGAGGCCGGTCGCCGCACGGCCGGAGCCGTTGTAGACCTACCACACAAGCAGCGGGGATTTCCAGGCGCCTTCGCGCAATCCGGCCACGATGTCAAACCCGGCACGCACCTCGCACGGGGTCGAGGTTGTCAATGCCGGCCGGGGCGTGCTATGGCTTCTCCGGTTGAGGTGCATTGCGGCCCGGGTGCGCGAAGCCGGGCTGCCCTTCCGATGCTGAGGGGAGATGTTGAAAATCGAGGTCGAAACCATAGGGCTGCCGGCGCTTTCCGCCGTACTTGGCAAAACGGTGCGGGTCGACATGGAGGGGGGTGCCAGCCTCGGCGACCTGGTCGACCGGATCACCCGGCGCTTCGGGCCCGAGGCGCGCCAAGTCCTGCTGGATCGCGACGGCAGGCTGGACCTGACGGTGCAGGTGATGTTGAACGACGAAGGGTTCATCCCTCGCGACGACCTGTCCGGCAGGCTTCTGAAAGACGGCGACCGCGTGCGCTTCATGCTTCTCGTCTGCGGCGGGTGATCTCTCCCGCTCCCAGGCGGCAGGTCGGATCGGCCGGTTGCCCGAAAACCCGCAACCGGCCCACAATATTACTCCGGCAAGTAAACATATCTAATACCATCATCTCACGCAGAGGCGGAGCGGGGGGCCCGCCGCTCCGCCTGACTTCGGCTGAAGTGGTACCGGTTTTATTGCCGGAGTAATAAAAAGGGGGAAATCAAGTACGATTATCGATTGCGATTACCCGGCAGCTGCGGAGAGCCTTCTCCAATGGCCCGCGAGACCGCCTCTTTGGGTTGCGTGACCTCCCACTCCGCCACCCGGCCGGGGACAATCCGAAACAAAACGTGAGGAACAGGACGAGAGATCGACTGCATCCCGGCGAGCCACGCAGGAGCCCGCACCCGCAGTTTCTTTTTTAAATGAGCCCACTCGTAATCGACTTGCCCTCGGGTGGCCACAATGAGTTCCGCATTTCCGGCAGCGATGATTTTCGTTTCATCTTTATCTTGTAAACGGTTGCCGATGAGGAATACGAAAAGACTCTGCCCCGAGGAAATTTGAAGTGAAGGACCTTTGCTGGAGAATCTCCCAATCGTTCGATCAGCTAAAGGGAGGGCCGTGGGGCACGCGGCGGATTTTCTCCGGCCCGTAGCCTTGTTCCTCCAGGAAGGCCACCAACCGCTTGTAATCCTCCTCCGGGATCGAGGGCCTCCGAGCCATGATCCACACATAGTCGCGCTTGGTACGGCCGATGATCGTTTGCTCGTAATCATCGGACAGGTAGATGATCCGGTATTCCGCCTTGAACGGCCAAATGAACTGCATGCCCCAGACCGCGTTGGACTGTTTGTCCTCAACGAACCCCCGCGGAGAGTAGGTTTTCAGAGGCCCCTCAAGACCGCCCTTGTTGAAGCGGAAGGTGGTTTCAATGGTGCCGTCTTCAGCCAGTTTGTAGGATTCGACCGCGTTGTAGGCATCGGTCTCGATGAAGGTGGGGATAGCGGCAATCACGTACCAGTCGCCCATGAAGCGCTTTAAATCAACGGATTCAACCGTGTGGATCGGCTTCATGGCCTGGCAGCCCCATACCGATACGAATAAGAACAGAAAACCGAGTGATTTGAGCCCGCCCATGGCGATACCATTTCGAAAATCTGCGAAAGGCCTGCTTCGGCAAGCGTGTGTGTCAATGCAAAGGGCTCAGAGAAGTTCTCCGAGCCCTTTCTTTGGTCTGAACTGCTGAATTCAACCCGCGATCGAGACGGGTGCGTATTTCCCGATGTATTCCATGGTCTGTTCGTATTTGCCGCGCATGTCGATGGTGCCCTTGTCGATATCCTTCTTCTGGGGGGTCCACTCCGTGGGGCACTCGTTTTTCAGCTGTTCGATGCGAGACGACATGTCGGTGATGAGTATGTTGAGATCTTGAATGTTGGGCAGAACTTTTTCTCTTTCTTTGGACCCGAGGCTTTCGACCTTCCGGGTCAGGTCGTACATCTTAGCCTTCCACGCCGTCAATTCCATTTCCATGCCTTTGCAATAGTCCACTACGTTCATGATCGTCCTCCTTTTCCAGTTTGATTTGGTTGCTGCCGGGTTTGCTCATGTAGATTGAGACATAACAAAAGGTGCGTCAGAGTCCTGAGTTTGTCAAGTACTATCGATATCCCATCGACATGCCATCGGCACAGAAGCGCTTGTCGCTCACCGCTGTTGAAATAGGTAGTGGGACACCAGCCATTCCTGCCCGCGTCTGAAGCCCCACAGTTCGGCACAGGCCATGAAAAATATTCGCCAGCGCTGGAACCAGCGGGCGGACCCGCCTTCGCCGTACACCCGCACCATCACCGGCATGATCTCCTGCTTGCGGGCGTCCATGTTGGCCAGCCAGGCTTCCGCGGTTTTCCGGTAGTGGCGGCCGTCCACGCGCCAATGCTTTTCGACCACCAGGTGGTCTTGGCAGTACAAGGGCAGGTCGTCGGAGGGCATCATGCCGCCCGAAAAGAAATAGCGGCCCATCCAATTGTCCGCCCCCTCCGAATCAAACGAATAGGCATAGCGGCGGTGGGTGAAAATGTGGATGAAGAGCCTGCCGTCGGGCTTGAGCCAGCCGTGGATGCGTTCGAGCAGCCGGGGCCAGTTGCGCATGTGCTCGAACATCTCCACCGAGACCACCCGGTCATAACGATCCCCGGCGGCGAAGTGGTTCATGTCGGCGGTCACGACCTCTATGTTGCGCAGGCCTCGGGCCGCCGCGGTCTCGCGGATGAACCGGCCCTGGGGGGCCGAGTTGGAGACGGCCGTGATGCGGCTCTTCGGGTACCGCGCCGCCATCCAAAGCGCCAGCGACCCCCAGCCGCATCCCAGCTCCAGGATCTGCATGCCGTCCGACAGCCCGGCCCGACGCCCGTAAAGCTGCAGCATGGCGTCCTCCGCCGCATCCAGGGTGCCGACGCCGGCCGGCCACAGGCACCCGCTGTATTTGAGGTTTTTCCCCAGCACCTTTTGGAAAAATTCCGGCGGCACCTCGTAGTGCTGGAGGTTTGCCATCTCGGGCACCGGCGCGACGGGGCTCCGGCGCATGCGGGCGAGGAAATCCTGCTTGGTCTGCAGCTCCGTTTCGATGTCCGGCCGGGCCTCCGCCCTCAGCCGCACTCGGTCCAGCATGCGGATCCCCAGACGGATCAGCATGTCCGGAAGAATTCCGCGCTCGGCCATTTCCATCAGCATGCTCATGGCGCTTCCTTCTTGGGGAACCAGGGAACGAAGGTGCTGGTTCGGCGCATGTAATCGCGGTAGCCCGGCCGTCTTTCCATGGTGGTGCGCTCGGTCAGCGGCACCCCGGTCATCTTCAGCAGCACGAGCGTGATGATGATCGGGCTGATGGCGGTCCAGATGCCCCCCGGCACGGAAAAGGCAACGAGGAAAAGCCCCCACCAGATCAGGCATTCGCCGAAATAGTTCGGGTGCCGGGAATAGCGCCACAGCCCCCGGTCCATGACCCGGCCCTTGTTGCGGGGGTCGGCCTTGAAGCGGGCGAGCTGCCCGTCGGCTGCGGTTTCGAAGAGGAACCCCACGACCCAGACGAGAACGCCGACCGCGTCCCAGACCGTGAGGTAAGACGGCTCCGCGTGGACCTGGGGGTACTGAACGACGGCGGCGGTGACCCACAGGAAAACCGCCTGCAGCCAAAACACCTTGAACAGGCTCACGATCCAGAAACCCTCGCCGCTCGCCCTGCGCCACTTGCCGTAGCGAGGATCCTCGCCCTTGCCCCAGTTGCGCCAACTGAGGTAGGCACACAGCCTGAGGCCCCAGATCGACGTCAGCAGCGCCACGATCCAATTGCGGACCGGATAGCCGTCGGCCAGGGCGAAGCTGATCCAGGCGATGAGAACGAACCCCAGACCCCATAGGCTGTCGACCACCGTGACGTTGCGCAGGGCAAGACTTGCCAGCCAGCCCATGGTCATGAGGGTGACCACCGCCGCGAGGTTCCATGCGAACAGGCTCAACACCGATTCCATGCCGTCACCCCCTTGGCGCCATCATCGCCCCCGGCTGGAGAGGGTCTTCGACGGGTTCGCCCTGCCGGCGGCGCTGGATGGACTCCAGGATGCGTTGATGAATGTTGCCGGATATCGGGTAGGCAAGAGCGATCCCGAGGGCGACCAGGTTGCAGACCGAGGGCACGAGCGCATAGAGGACCCGCAGGGCCAGCAGCACCTCAGCGGGCTGCTCGGCGTTCGGGACGTAGCCGGATAGGCCGAGAACCGACAAGCCGGCGCCGATACCGACCGCCGCGGCAAGCTTCTTGGCGATGGACCACAATCCGATGTAGCGGCCCTCCCGCCGCTCGCCGGTGAGCAGCTCGTCGTAATCGATGACGTCGGCCTGAATCGAGGAGGGCAGCGCGAGGGTGGCGCCAAGGCCGATCCCCGAGAAAAACACCAGCACGCCGTAGATCAAGGCGTCCCCCGGCCCCAGGAAGAACACGCCGACGAAGGCCCCGGTGTTGACGGCAATCGACAGCAGCCACGCACGCTTCTTGCCGATGCGGCGGGCCAAAGCCACCCAGCCCGGAAGGAACGCGATGCCGGTCACGAAATAGAGCATCAGGAAAGCATCGGCGTAGGGGGACTCCAGAACATACTGAACGTAAAAAAGAATCAAGGTGGCCGGCAGGTTGTTGCCGATGGCGCTGATCGTGTAGGCGGTGATCAGGATCATGAACGGCCGGTTGCGGAAGACCAGGCGCAGCCCGCTTAAGATGCCGGCGGCCGACCTCTTCCGGGAAGGCCGTTCGCGGATGGCCCAGGCGCACCACCAGGCGCTGCCGATGACGAGAGGGGCATAGATGACGGCGATCCAGAAGAACTTTACGCGTTCCCCTTCAGCGTCGGGTGACAGCCCGAACAGGTATTGAACGGCGGCCGGCGAGGCCGCGGCGGCCAGAGTCCCGGCAATGAGCAGCCCGTCCCGCAGGCCGAAAAGCGCGTTGCGCTCATCGTAGTCGAAAGTGATCTCGGGCCCGAGGGACTCGTACGGCACCGTCACGACGGTCCAAAACAGGAACAAGGCGTAAATGCAGATGCCGAACCAGAACGTCTCAAAAGAGGGAGAGCCCTGCGGGGGGTTGAACAGCAGGTAGATGAAGAGCGCGACAAAAACGGCGCCGGCCGCGATGTAGGGCCGGCGCCGCCCGAAGCGCGAGACCGTGCGGTCGGAGATGTAACCCATGAGGGGGTCGGTGACGGCGTCGAAGATGCGCACGCTGGCCAGGATGGTGCCCAATGCCGCGATATCAATGCCTACCACGTCCGTGTAGAACTTCGGCAGATAGACGTAGATAGGGATGCCGACCACCGCCAGGGCGAAGGCCGGGGCCGCGTAGGCCAGCTTCTTCAGCACAGGCACATGTCCCAAGGCCGGCGCGGCCATCACTCCTCCAGCAGAAGGCGTTTGAGGTCGGTGTCGAGGGGGTTGGGGCCGACCCAGATGCCGAACAGCCCCGCCGCAAAATCCACGCCCGCAACGGTGCCGAGGGGCTGACCGTTCCACAGCAGGGTGGTTCCCTTGCCGGGGACATAGGTCAGCGCATAGCGGTCGCCCGCCTTCACGTCGCGGTAAAGCGTGTTGAATTCGTCGATCTTCGGTTTCAGCCGCTGGAAGGTCGTGAGGCTGAGATTGCGCGAAATCGACGAGGTGGTGGCCTTGGCGAAATCCTGGGCGGTGATGTCGTGGAAATACTCGATCTCCAGGTGTTTGGGAACGTCGCCCAAGGCATCTTCGGAGCGTGTGTTTTCGGGCAGGTAGAATGCCGCCACGTAGGCCTTGATGAAAACCATGTAGCGCAGCAGGCCGCATCCGCGCAGCGCAAGCTCGCTGTCGCCGGCCCGCACCTCCCGGCGAAAAGTGACGCCTTCGACCGTCGCCGGTCCCGGCGCAGCTGAAACTCCGGGCAAGGCCCAGAACACGATCACTCCGGCCAGTGCGGCCGACAGGGTTTTTCTTCTCATGCCGCTTCGGACCTTTCGGGATTCGGTCATGACACCCTCATAGGCTCAAAACCAGCCTGCGGGCCGCGACCGCCAGCACCCACGTGGCGACAAGCCCCCCGCACCACAGCGCCGCGAACCACCCCCACTGTCTTTGGCGGTCAGTAAGCGGCTTCATGGGAGGCCTTCCCTCTGAAAAGGTAGTAGCAGTAGGCGGTGTAGCCTAACACCAACGGCAGCAAAATCACCGTGCCGACCAGCAGCAGCGATTGGGATTCAGGCGCCGCGGCGGCATGGCGGAAGGTGACCGCAAAGGGCACCGCAAACGGCCACAGGCTGATGCCCAACCCGAGGTAGGCCGTCAGGAACACGCCGAGGCTCAGCAGGAACGGGCGCGCCTCCCGCCCGGTGCGAAGATCCCGCCAGATCAGGATGATCAACACCAGGCTGGCAGTGGGGATGGGCAGCAGGTAAAAGAAGTTGGGCAGGCTCCACCACAGGGTGCGGATGCCGGGGTTCATGACCGGCATGCTGATGCTGACGATCGCCAGGAACAGGCCGACGTACCCGAGGGCATAGGCCGCGCATTTGCGCGCCCACTGCTGAGTGATCGCCTCGGTTTTCATGACCAGCCAGGTGGCTCCCAGCAGCGCGTAGCCGAACACCAGGGCGACGCCGGTCATCACGCTGTAGGCATTGAGCCAGTCGAAGGCGCCGCCTGCAAACCGGCGACCGTCCACCGCCACCCCCTGCACCACCGCGCCGATGACCACCCCCTGCATGAAGGCCGCCGTCAGCGAACCGAAGTGGAATGCATAGTCCCAAACGCCCCGGGTCCGGCCGGAGGCCTTGAACCGGAACTCGAAGGCCACCCCCCTGAAGATCAAACCGAGCAGCATGATGATGACCGGGATGTAGAGCGCCGGCATCAGGATCGCATAGGCCAGGGGGAAGGCTGCAAACAGGCCGCCGCCGCCCAGGATCAGCCAGGTCTCGTTGCCGTCCCAGAACGGGGCGATCGAATTCATCATGCGGTCCCGGCATGGGTCGGAGGGCGCGAAGGGAAAGAGCACGCCCACCCCCAGATCGAAGCCGTCCAGCAGAATGTAGAGAAAAATCGCGACAATGATCAGGCCGTACCAGACGAGCGGCAGATCCACCAGATGCTCGAGGCTAAACATGCTGCGCCCCCCTCTCTCCTGCGATTTCCGTGACGATCGGCGGCTTGCCGACACCGTGGTCGCCGTACGTCGGCTCTTGGCTTCCGGGGCCCTTGGCGATCAGTTTGAGGATGTAGTAGCTGCCGGCGCCGAACACGAAGCCGTAAACGACCACAAAGGCCGCCAGCGATAGGGCGATCGCGCTCCCCGGGACCGGCGAGGCGGCCTCGGCCGTTCTGAGGACCCCGTAGACGATGTAAGGCTGGCGGCCGATTTCGGTCACGAACCAGCCCGCCAGCACGGCGATGAAGCCGGCCGGGGTCAAGGCCATGCACCCGTATTGAAACCAGCTGGTGTCGAACAACCGCTTCCTGAAAAAGAGAAAAACCGCCGCCGCACCGGTTGCGATCATCATCACTCCAACGCCCACCATGACGCGAAACGACCAGAACACCCAGGCGGCCGGCGGGCGCTCGTCCTTCGGCCACTCTTTGAGCCCCTTGACCTCACCGTCGAGGTCGTGCGTGAGGATCAGGCTGGAGAGTTTGGGGATTTCCAGGCTGAATCGGGTGGTCTCCTCTTCCTGGTCCGGCCACCCGAAAAGCACCAGCGGGGCCCCCCGCTGGGTGTCCCAGAGGCCTTCCATGGCGGCCACCTTGGCGGGCTGGTGCTCCAGGGTGTTGAGGCCGTGCAGATCGCCGAGCACCAGCTGCAGGGGGGCTACGAAAACCGCCATGATCATCGCCATGCCGAACATGACCCGGGCGTGCGGTACGTGCCGCCGGCGCCAGAGGTAGAAGGCACCGATTCCCGCGACGACAAAGGCGGTCGTCAGGTAGGCCGCCGTCACCATGTGGACGAAGCGGTAGGGGAAGGACGGGTTGAATATCACCTCCAGCCAGTCGGTCGGGTAGAGCAGGCCGTCTCCGCCGACGCGAAATCCCTGCGGGGTCTGCATCCAGCTGTTGGCCGAGAGAATCCAGAACGCGGAGATCATTGTGCCCACAGCGACGATGACGGTCGAACCGAAATGCATCCTGGGGCTTACGCGGTTCCAGCCGAAGAGCATCACCCCGAGAAAGGATGCCTCCAGGAAAAAAGCGGTGAGCACTTCGTAACCCAGCAGCGGCCCCAGGACATTGCCGCCCGTGTCCGCGAAGCCGGACCAGTTCGTGCCGAACTGAAAGGAGAGCACCACCCCCGAGACCACGCCCATCCCGAAGGTGACGGCGAATATCTTGACCCACATGCGGTAGACTTCCGCATAGACGGTGTTTCCGGTCTTCAACCAGCGCCACTCGAGAACCGCCAGCCAGCTGGCCAGCCCGATGGTGAAGGCCGGGAACAGGATGTGAAAGGAGACGGTGAAAGCGAACTGGATCCGGGCGAGAGTGAGCGCGCTGAGGTTCTCGAGCATTGATTCACCTCTGTGATGGTTTATCATAAGGCTGCAACACGCAATCGGCGATCGGCTACCAAGCTAATCAAGCCCGTGTGCGTGTCAAGTCCGCCCGGGAAATTGCAGAGGTGCGCAACTTTTTGATGTTCTGTGACGAGACGCGACATTGCTACCACATCAAAAAACAGGAGGCCGACAGATGAGCGAGGACAAGGGACAGCAGGTCTATGTGAAGGTGAAGGACTTTGCCGGCAATGAGTTCGTGTGCCCCATCGAGGCGTTGAAACACCCGGGGGAGGTTTCGGAAGAGGTCCTGGACAACTGCGTTGACGATGCCACCGTCGGCCGATACGCCGGCAACATCAACATCGTCAAGTAGAAAGCGAATTGGACCGCATGCAACAGGTTTCCGTGGGGCTTGGCCTGCATCGACCCGAGATGATCCCCATGATGTCCGAGGCGATGCGGCGCCACGACGCCGTTTTCTTGGAGGAGCCGCCTGCGCCCGGCTTCGACCGGATGATTCGGGGAAAATTATCGGTGGACGACTACCTGCTGACGATCGACGTGGAGTACCCGCGGTTCAACCGCGAGATGTGCCGGCTGCTGCGCGAGCTGCACGCGGAGGGAAAGAAGCTGCATCAAGTGGAGCCGTTCATCGAGAGCCTGGTCCACATTCACGAGTTCTTCGCCGATGGCCGTCGACCCGATGATCTTTCCCGAGACTCCATTCACTTCCACGTCTACCGGGCTGAGCGGGCGGCCACGGGAGCCCTTCTGGCCTACTATCAAACCGTTGCGGCCGGCTCTTTCGAGAACTCCATCGAAGCCGTCATCCGATTCGCCCGGGCGGATGCCGCGCGGTTCCGCCTGCGGGATTCGCTGCGCGCCCAGGCGCTGGCTTCCCTGATCCACGAACACCCGTCATCCTATGTCGAAGCCGGCCTGATCCATTACCACCTGTGGCGGCTGCTCCGCGAACGCCTTCGGGCCCGGGCCCGGGTGCAGCCGGTATTTTTGGCGGACGCCGCGCTGCAGGCCTTGGGCGAGAGCGGCCCTATCTTCGGACCCGGGGACCAGTTGACCCTGCTCTATATTTTTCACCCGGCGATCTCGCAGCCGGACCGGGAAAAGCTGCTGGCAGCGCGATCGATGATCTATTCGAAGATTCTGGAAAAGCAGGAAATGGGCGACGACGAGCAACCGTTTCCGCACCTTCGCGACGAGCTCGCCTGCATTCGGGCCGTGCGAAAACTCTCCATCGACGATTGCCGCAGTCTGTTCCCGCGGGTTCGTCGCGCGGGCAGCCCGGAAGCGCGCCGGCTGGTGGCGGCATTTCAGGCCGTGCCTGAAGACGCCGCATGAAATTCGGCGGCGGTATTCCCGAATGCTGGGCGGAGCGGCCAAGCGCACACCGGGCCTCAAGGAGCGATGTCTAAAAATACCCGGCATCATTTGAGCCCGCCTTAAAGCCTGGTCGGCGCGCCGGGTCAGGGCGGCGAGCTCCTGACCCGCGCGCGCCTTCCGGTCTCAGCTCCCATCGTCTTTTCCATGACAACCCGAACCTTTGCCGCACTTCGGGTCCTTGAGGTCGATCTCGACGGATACGCTTTTTACCCGCACCTGCTCGACATCGGTATCCTTGAGCCCCAGGCAACCGAGAAGCTTCTCGGCAGACTCCTCGCATTTCCTCGTGTGCGGCCGGCCCGGGCACGTCGGGGTTACCAGGGTCGGGTCGCGATCAGGTTGCTGCACCACCACGCCGGGCGGTTCGGCATCGGACGGGTCCCACACGACGCCGACGCCGTAACTCCCGTCGCCTCTGTCTTTCACGCCGCCGGTGATCTTCACTCCTGCCATCGGCGAGACGGTGAAGCGGTCGCCCCGCCCGGGGCCGAGCGGGTTGCCGTAAGGGTCGCGGGGCGTGACGACAAGGGTGCCGTGTCGACCATCCGGCTGATCCGAGACGTTTACCAACTCCACACCCGATCGTTGGGGGTCGATCGCCGGCTCAACGTGAACCGACCAGAACGCTTCGCGCGTGGCGGTGCATCCCTCGCCGAATGTCGCCACGGCCCGGAACTCATAAGTTCCTTCGACCCGCGTCAAATCCTTGAGCCGGTTGTTGTAGATGCCATCCGGTTCCATGGCGCCGTCATCGTGCGAGCCGTCGTCGAAGAGCGGCACGGTGATGGTCGAAGTTGGAACCGGCAGCGTGCCTCCGGAAAGACGGGCGATAGACTGGAGCGTGGCATAAAAACCGCCCACGGCATCGGCCGATCCGGAAGGCGGCCGCAGCCCGGCATTTGCCACCAGCTGGCCGAGGGAGACGGTCGGCGCTTTTATTTCCAGCTTCACCTCCGCATGCGGCGTCGTCCCGCTGCCGTAGTGGAGGCCGACCCGGGAGTCGATCGGGTCGCCGGTGTACACACGCCGCGGTCCGCCGAGATGGGCCAGTTTCGGCCCGCCGCTGCAAACCACAAGGAAGAAGTATCGCACATCTCTCGGGGGAGGCGGGAACTCGCCGCCGGTCGGGACCCGGACCGCAGTGAAGGTCCACGTTCCATCTCGGTCACCCTGGTGCGGCAGAGGGATTTTCCAGAAGACCCAGCTTCGGCCGCGAACCGGTCTGACTTTTCTCTCGTTGATCAGCTGGCCGCTGGGCGTGCGAATGTGCGCCCGCAGCGGGGCCGAGGGGTCGTCCCAACCGAGAATGAGGGTTATTCGCTCCTCGCCGCACACGGAGAACTTGTGAGGATCGGATTCGGACCGGCCGGCGCGAAGCAGAAACTCGGGATCGCCCAGCGCCCCTGACTCAAAAATATTCCCAAACGACAGGCCGAAGAATTTTCGCAGGGCGAGGCCGTCGACGGCGCGGGTGAACTGGCCTCTGTGTTGCCGCGCCACACGGCTCAGAAGCGGCCCATCGATGTCGGCGTCGGAACCGAAGCCGATAACGTTGAGTTGGGTCGCACCCAACGACCCTTCGATCTCCTCGATCATGGGAAGGGTGTTCTGCAGCCCATCGGTCAACAGTAGGATTGCGCGATCGTTGGTCGATGTGCCGCCGAAAGCAAGGAGCGCGATTCCCACGCCGGCGCCGATGCTGGTGCTGCCGCCGGCGGTGATCGCACCGATGTCTCCGGCCGTGAAAGGGGCAGGGCCGACCAATTCCGTCTTCTTGGCGGCCGCAAGGCCCAAAGCAGCGGGAACGGATGCGGTCGAACTGAAGGTGACCAGGCCCAGGCGGTCGCCGGCCCCCTCGCGAACCAGTTGGACGAAAAGCGACGCGGCATCCTGGGCTTCCTGGAGCTTGGTACGGCCGGCGGGGGGCGCAGCAGAGGCCATGCTTCCTGAACGGTCAAAGACGATCATGACATCCAATGGCCGCGGAGGAGACGGCGGGTTGGCCAACGCCGACTTGATGCCGGCGATGGGCGCGTAGGTGACACTGCACGCGCCCGGGCTGGAGCATGAGCCCCCGATGCTCAGCGGCCCCATGACCAGCCGGCCGCTCGCGTCGAACAGCGCCGAGCCCGAGCTTCCGCCTGCATAATCGAAGCCGGAGACGGACGCCCCCCCGCCGTGGACCCCGGCCTGTGCTTTTTTCGCGGCGCCGTTGGGGTGATGCATCGCGAGGATCACCTCTCCGCTCATCAGCACGGCATCCCGCAACTCGAGCGGTGCCGGCAGGTTACCCGGTGCGGCGTCGAGCCGCACGACCACCCAGTCCGTCGCCACGGACGGCTGAATGCCGGTCGGCGGGCCGCCCGAGGCCGTCTCCGCGATGACCTTGAAGAACCGGGTGACGTGCCCGGGCGGTCTGCTCCCGTCGCAGTTTGTGGCGTAGTCAAAGGTGACCGAGGCGCTCCGCAGGTCCTCTCCGCTGGGATCGTTCAGGCAGTGGCGCGCCGTGAGAAACAGATCAGGGGCGATCAGGGTTCCCGAGCAGCTGCTGACATGCGACCCGGTTGAAGGGTCACGGTGCACCTCAACGATGATCCCCGTCGCTGCGGCCACCCGGTTTTTAATCGGGTCCGGAACGGCGGGAAGAGAGCAGGCGGCATTGACGAAGTCGAAGGCATTGTTGCATTTCAGCCGGGTTTCGAAGAAGGGGTCCTGGTAAGGGTCGGTTTGGAGAAAGGGGTCGGGATTGGATTGACTCCCGCACGGCTGGCCGGCGGGTGTCCCGGGGGAAACACTCGGCTCGCCGGCACCGTATTCCAAAAGTCGTGCGCTGCCGGTGCCGCCGGCGATTCGTATCCGGATGGGCGCAATCGAGGTGTCGACCGGGCGAGACCAGAAGTTGGCCCCGGAATTTTTGTTGAAGACATCCGTGCCGTATCCCAGGTCGACGGTCAGCTTTGCGGCTCCGGAAAGATTCACGTTATCGAAATGCAGAATGACAAAGCGCGGGCCGCCAAGCGGGCCGGGGCTGGGGGTAAGATCCAAGCCCCCGGTCTGGTTGAAGGTCCTGCCATCGGAAACTACACGTCCAAGATTATGGCTCATGGCAACCTCCGTTCTCTTGGGATAAGCATCAGCAAGCAGCGGGAACCTGTCGGCATCGACCCGCCGGTGCTTGTTCAGATGCCACGAGGATAAGAACAGCGTTGCGCAGGGAATATGGGGTCAATCCTGTATTTGTGGGGACCATGAAGCAGCCGGATAAAGAACCGGTGGCGTGCGATGTCCGTTCCTTGACAACCACGGCCGGGTGCTGATTTTAAGCGGTAAAAAACAAAGGCACGAGTTTTTAAACGGCCGGACGCGATCCCCTCCCATCGAAGATGAGACAACTTGACAAAAAAGGAGGCGCCATGAAAGTTCTGATCGTGTATTACTCCATGTATGGGCACATAAACCGTATGGCTGAGGCGATAGCCGAGGGTGCCAAGACCGTTAAGGGGGCCGAGGTCGTGTTGCGCCGGGTTCCCGAAACGCTCCCGAAAGAGGTGTTGGTCAAAATGGGGGCCATCGAGGCGCAGAAAAAATTTGAAAATGTGCCTGTTGCCACCGTGGACGAACTCGAATCGGCGGATGCCGTCATTTTTGGCACACCGACCCGATTCGGCAACATGTGCGGTCAAATGCGGCAATTCCTGGACGCTACCGGCGGGCTGTGGGCAAAGGGAGCCTTGGTCGGAAAGGTGGGCAGCGTCTTTACCAGCTCCGGGACCCAGCACGGGGGGCAGGAGTCGACATTATTGAGCTTTCACATCACGTTGCTGCACCATGGTTTCGTTGTTGTTGGGCTGCCATACAGCTTTCAGGGGCAAATGCGCAACGATGAAATCACGGGCGGTTCACCCTATGGGGCGACAACCATCGCCGGGACTCAGGGGGAGAGAATTCCTACTGAAAATGAATTGCAGGCTGCTCGGTTCCAGGGCGCGCATGTGGCGAAAATCGCATCCAAGCTCTCGAAATGACCCCTGCACCGATCTGAACAACAAAACCCGGGGATCTTTGTGTAACCCCCGGGTTTTATTTCACACATACCAATCTACTGCTTCTTTACGTCATCGGGATTGAACTTGGTTTTGTTCTGCGCGGCCTTGCCCTTTTCCTTGACAGCTTTTTCCTTGGCGCCTTTTTCTTTCTCGACTTTTTCCTTTGCCGCTTTCTCCTTGTCACCCTTTTCCTTGACGGCCTTTTCTTTCTCCGCCTTCACTTTGTCGGCATTCGGCTTAGCAGTGGGTTTGGCGTCGCCCCTGTTGAACGTTGCATTGTCGCCGGCCTTCTCCTGCGCTGTCGTCGAAGGATTCTGAGCAAACGACGGACCGGATACAGCCAAAACAAAACTCATCGCAACAAAGACAACGAGAATTTTCTTCATTTTGGATTCCCTTTCGCTGTTTGAGGTTTTTAAGCGGTTTCGATATAAAAAACCAATTTTTAAATGTAAGCCCCCTGAGCATCCTTTACAAGCCGTGCCCTGAATGGTCGGTGCACGCTGCACCGAATGGCCAACCAGGCCGAAACCAAACGCCATAACCGGTTCCATTGCCGCCAGGCCGAAAAAGAGCCCGCATTGAATGTACCTGCAATTAGACGGGACAACGGGCAGAAGGGTTTACATCGGTTGAGGAGAGTGCATGGAGCCGTTGAAGGAGAAAAACAGGCCATCGCGAATGCATGGAGTTGCCGGCTTTTCACCAAAAGTTCACCTTTTTCCATGATTTTTTCATTCCGCATCCGGCGGCGCGAGCAGCCAGACATAGGCCGGCTGGGCCAGCACGCCCGCCAGGACCTCGCGGGGCAACCCGTCCCGGGTAAGCGTCAGCAGACGCTTCTGCGCCTGCGGGAACGCCCGGCCCTCCTCCATGCTGAAGGGATGGATCACCACCTCCCTGGCCCGGCCACGCAGGGAGGTCACGATCTCCCGGGAAAGCAGGGCCGCCGAGGAGCCTGTTATAAAAATCTCCACATTGACAATAATCAAGCTCCATTTGACACCGTTCTTCTTAAAGAGTGCCCTCAGTCTGTTGACTCCCATTGTAATTAACGGTAAGCATGCGTTATTCAATTCTCTTTCAGAACCGAATTCCCATAAAAACAGCTCCAACTTTGGGAAAGGTTGTTGTCGACGACAAACTCCCGAGCCACGATTTACCGGAACAAGATTGGCATTGAACCTTGAAGGAGCATTATCATGACTCAAAAGCCTCGGATTCTCCTGGTAGATGACAGTGAAGCAACCATCGAGGGGTTAAAGAGCTTTCTGGATCAGAAGTACGAGGTCTTCACTGCTTGCAATGGGCTCGAATGCCTGAGGGTGTTTGAGGGAAATGAAGGACAGCCCGACCTCGTCATCACTGATTTGGTGATGCCTCTGATCAGTGGTGTCGGTTTGATCTCTCTCCTGAAGAAACAATCCCCCGGAACTCCCATCATTGCAATGACCGGATGGGGAAAAGAGCCCAGTGAATTGGCAAAGGAAGCAAAGGCTGACAAGATCCTGATGAAACCGTTTGACCTCGAGGATCTTGATCAATCAGTATCAAAGCTTCTGTCGGCAAAACGGTAATCCACCTGTTTGTGATAGCTCGGGTCAGTATCTGCATCGAAATTGGACCCACCCTCTCATCCCTCTTTCTGAGATCAAACCAACCTTTAAACTCCGGCAACACCATTCTCTTTTCACAGCTGAAAAAAAATCCTCTAAAGTTTCTCCTCAAAAGACCGATCAATAGAATCCGAAGGGGTCTCACCATATTTACTGGGAGGGGGATACAATGAAAAGGCTGGTTCTTTTGCTGGCAATGGGTCTTTTGGCCTTTGCTTTCAGCAGCACCTGCCTTGCCGGAGGTGCTGTCAGTGTTCAGTGGGGAGACAGTTCAAAACCTGACTGTAACGATGGCGGGGGCAAGTACAAAAAGAAAGGTGGTCCCCCACCCCATGCCCCTGCTCATGGGTATCGTGCCAAGCATCAGTACCGGTACTATCCCAGCTGCAACGTCTACCATGACCCGAGCAGGAACATGTACTTCTACTTGAAGGGGGATGGCTGGGCAGTGGGGGCATCTCTGCCAACCAACTTGCAGTCCAGTCTTGGGGCTTCCGTGAACCTCGACATGGATTCGGACAAGCCTTACGAGCACAATGCTGATCACATAAAGCAATACCCCAAAGAAAAGTACAAGCCGGGGAAGGTGGCAAAGTACTGATCCAACCACTCAATCTGTATGAGGCATGGGAGTCAGCACGTCGGAGAAGTTCGCTGCGCTTGGTTCTGAGGAGGGGGCAAACAAGACCGGGAACAAAGCGCCCTCAGCGATGCCGCTTCGATTGGGGCGGTTTCTTGCTCGTTTTTACCCCCCGAGCGATGTGGCCACGGACATTTTCTATCTTCCACTGAATGGCCGGGTGGCTGGCAGCCCGGCGCGCCTCCTCCTGGTCGTCTTGAAATAGCAGGTCCGTTGGCATCTCCCCTTTCTCAACCGCAGCTGTGAAGGCCTCTTCATTCGGAGCCAGCTCCAACAATCTCTCCACGGCTGCCCAGGCGCTACCGACAAGCCTGGCTGGATCCAACTCGATTCGTTCTTCCTGGCCAAGAACGGAGCGGTAGCGCAGATAAAGCTTACGGCCGGCGAAGGCATCGGCAGACTGTTGAACCCGGTAGCCTTGCCGCTTCGCGATTTCAGCGGCTG
>JALOPD010000277.1 GCA_025454075.1 Desulfobacterales bacterium
CACTTATACCGACATCGGGGCCAGTTGGACGGTGATCGAATCGCGGCTCGGAGACTACAGCTATCTCGCCGGTTCGGACGGCACCGTCATCTACACCGAGATCGGGAAATTCTGTTCGATCGCAACCCATGTGGTCATCAATCCCGGCGACCATCCCATGGAGCGCGTCACGCAGCATCACTGCACCTATCGCCGCCGGCGGTACGGCTTCGCGGCCTGCGACGATGAAGCGGTCTTCGAATGGCGCCGCCGGCATCGTTGCCGCATCGGCCACGACGTCTGGATCGGCGCCGGGGCCAAGGTCATGGCCGGGGTCCGTATCGGGACCGGGGCGGTGGTGGCCGCCGGTGCCGTGGTCACCCGGGACGTTGCGCCCTATCAGGTGGTGGCCGGGGTGCCGGCCCGGCCGCTGCGCATGCGCTTTGCGCCCGAGATCATCGAGCGGCTGACAGCCATCGCCTGGTGGAACTGGGACCGTGACACCCTGGAGCAGCGGTTCGAGGATTTTTCGAATCTGGAGAGGTTTCTGGCCATCTATGGATAAACGCGAAACAGCCGTAGAAGCCGGCGGTATGAATTCAGCGGCATCGGGATTCGGGCGGGGCGCCGGCCTGAACGCGCGCCTGCTGGCGGCCATGCCCGCAGCCGGCTCCGATGAGCTGGAGGCCATGCTGAATCGTGTCTGGCCCATGGGGGGATTTCGCGTGCGGCAGGCGCCGCGGGCCGGACTGATCATGGTCACCGTGCGCGACCCTTTCGGCACGCCCTTTCATCTCGGCGAAGTCCTGGTCAGCGAGGCCGAAGTGGAGCTGGGCGGATACACCGGCACCGGTGTGGTATGCGGCGATGAACCCGAAAAGGCGTTATTGCTGGCGGTCGCCGCGGCGGCTGAACGCAGCGGACGGACCGATGTTCTGGCTGCCATCGGCGTGCTGCTTGACCCGCTCGAGGCCAAAAGCGCTGCCCACAAGGCGCTTTCCTCCAAACTGGCCGCCGCCACCGCCGTCCGTTTCGAGTCGATGAAAAAAGAACGCGTGGATTTCGGCTCTCTGGGCGGATGAGGGAAGCTTATTCCATGGATCTCAACGGATACCGCCACCAGAAAAACTATCGCAGCCTGGTTCAGGCGCTGAGCCGGCCTGGGCGGATCGTTTGCCTGGACGGCCTGGACGGGCTGTCCCCGCTTGCGGCGGCCGCGGCCCTCGCGGAGTGCCTGCTCGATTCCGCAGTCTGTTTTTGCGTGGCCGGCGGCGGGCGGGCCCAGGATCTTCAAACAGTCATCGCCGGTGCCACCGGCGCCCGGCCGGAACACCCGGGCGCCGCCGATTTCGTCTTCTTTTCAGAGGGCGCCAGCCGGGGCGGCGCCCGCCTGGCCAAACGCGGCGCCCCCGAGTCTCCCGAGGATGGGGCGACCCTCGTGTATTGTCTGGAATCGCAGCCGGCGGTTGTCTGCGACCGGCTCCGCGTGCGCCTGGCCGGTCCCGGCATCCCGGGGCGGGATGGGATCGCGCCCGAGATGGACGGGATTCCAATCGAGGAATTCCAGGCGTTGATGGCCGTCAATGCCGACTACCCCCTCGGGGTCGACGCGTTTTTTGTCCGGTCGAGCGGCGAGGTGATGGGCCTGCCGCGGTCGACCCGCATCCTGGTGAGGTGAGGCGATGGGCTATGTGGCAGTCAGAGGCGGGGCCGCCGCCATCGAAAGCGCCGAGAGATTCTCCCTGGTGCGGCGTGCCGGAGGCGACTCCGCGCTGATCCGGCCGGAGCAGATCCGGGAACAGCTTCATTTCGCCGTGGACCGCGTAATGGGCGAGGGCTCCCTCTACGCCCCGGACCTGGCGGCGCTGGCGTTCAAACAGGCGGCCGGCGACACCTTCGAGGCGGCCTTCATCCTGCGCTCCTACCGCACCACCCTGCCGCGTATAGGCTATTCCGAGCCGATCGCCACCGAGGGCATGCGGGTGATCCGGCGGATCTCAGCTGCCTTCAAGGACATCCCCGGCGGGCAGATTCTCGGGCCGACCCCGGACTATACCCTGCGGCTGCTGGATTTCGAGCTGCAGGACGAATCCGCGGCCTTAACCCGGCAGCGGATCCGGCGGCTGCTGAATGACATGGAACGGCTGCAGCCGCTGCCCGAGCGGTTTCCCAAAGTGGTCGAGATGCTGCGGCGGGAAGGCTTGCTGGTGCAGCGGCGGGCGTCCGGAGAGGACCCCGGTCTGGCGGACGTCACCCGCCAGGCGCTGGCTTTCCCGGCTCCGCGCAGCGCTCAGCTCCAGACCCTGGCGCGCGGGGAAACCGGCGGCATGCTTGCGCTGGCCTACTCCAACATGCGCGGTTACGGATCGGTCCATCCGGTGATCGGAGAGCTGCGGGTGGGCTTCCTGCCGGTGCCGTTCAGGAATCCGCGCACCGGGTCGGTGGAATGCCTCGGCGAGGTGCAGGTGACCGAGGCCGAGGTTATCGCCCGCCTCAGCGCCGGCGAGGGGCCGGCCCGGTTCAGCCTGGGTTACGGGCTGTGCTTCGGCCACAACGAGACCAAGGCCATCGCCATGGCGGTCCTGGATCGGGCCATGTCCGGCGGCGAGCCTGCGGCGCCTTCCGAAGACCAGGAGTTCGTGCTGACGCACGTGGACGGCATCGAATCCATGGGTTTCTGCAACCACTACAAGCTGCCTCATTACGTCACGTTTCAATCCGAGCTGGACCGCCTGCGCCGCATCCAGGCGGCGCCGGACCGGCCGGAGGACGAACGGCCATGACACCCGGCCTGCCATCCCGGGCCAGCGCGCCGCCGGAGGACTGGCGCGACAGTCTCCCGCCGGCCGGTGGGCGTTATTCCTACGCGTTTCTGGATGAAGGCGCCAAGCGTGAAATCCGGCGCCGGATGCTCAAGGCCGTTGCCATCCCCGGCTGCCAGGTGCCCTTCGGCTCGCGCGAGATGCCGATCGCCCGAGGCTGGGGAACCGGCGGGCTGCAGCTCACCCTGGCGCTGATCGGACCGGAGGACGTGCTCAAGGTCATCGACCAGGGCGCGGACGACAGCGTCAACGCGGTCAACATCAAGAAATTCGTGACCCGCGTCACCGGTGTGGCTGTCACGACCGATACGGGCGCAGCCACCCTGATCCAGACCCGGCACCGCATCCCCGAAGAGCCGCTGCGGCCGCATCAGCTGCTCATCTTCCAGGTGCCGATCCCGGAGCCGCTGCGCCTGGTGGAACCGTCCGAACGCGAGACCCGGCGCATGCACGCCGAGGCGGACTACAGCCGGATGTGGCTCTATCTCTACGAAGATATCGTGAAGTTCCATGAAATTACGGTGGGGGCGCGCTACCCGGTGCTGGTCAACCGGCGCCACCTCATGGATCCCAGCCCGATCCCGCGTTGGGATGTCGCCCGGCTGAACCAGGCCGAGGCCCTCTCCCTGTTCTGCGCCGGCCGCGAGAAGCGCATCTACGCCGTGCCTCCGTATACAGAGGTGCAGCCGCTCTCCTTCGAGGACTTCGCCTTCCGCGTGGAGTCCTTCGACGGGCAGCGCTGCAGCCGCTGCGGGGCGGCCGGGACCTATCTGGACGAGGTGATCGACGATGCGACCGGCCGGCGGAGCTATTTCTGCTCGGATACGGACTTCTGTGAAAAAGCGCGCCGCGGCAATGGCGCGAAGGAGACCCGCCCGCCCGGGGAAGACCGCGCGTGAAACCCATCCTCCAGGTTCGGAATCTGACCAAACGCTACGGTCCGGGCTGCCCCGAATGTATCGAGCCGGCCGGCGCCCGCCGCGAGGCGAACCAGTGCCCACGTTGCCGATCGATTCTGGCCTGCCGGGAGGTGGCCTTCGAGCTTTATCCGGGCGAGGTCCTAGGGATCGTCGGTGAAAGCGGATCCGGCAAGAGCACGGTGGTGCGGCTGCTGCATTTCGACTTCGAGCCCACCGCGGGCGAGTTTTACCTGGACCTGAATGGGAACGGCACTCCCAGGATCGACCCTGTACAGAACCTGTTCGAGCTCAGCGCCTTCCACCGCCGGCAGCTCCGCAACGAGCGCATGGGAATCGTTTACCAGAACGCCCGTATGGGGCTGCGCATGAAGGTGAGCGCCGGCGGCAACATCGCCGAGCGTTTATTAATGGCCGGCTGGCGTCATGTCGGCCGGATGCGGGGGCGGGCAGGCGGGCTGCTGGACCAGACCGAAGTGCCGGTCGAGCGCATGGACGAGCTGCCGCGGAATTTCTCCGGCGGCATGCAGCAGCGGGTGCAGATCGCCAAGGCCCTGTCGACCCATCCGGCGGTGCTGCTGCTCGACGAGGTCACCACCGGCCTGGACGTCTCGGTGCAGGCGCGCGTGCTGGACCTGATCCGCGGTCTGCAGCAGGAGCTGGGCGTGGCGACCATCGTGGTGTCGCACGATCTCGGGGTCGTCCGCCTGCTGACGTCGCGCACCATCGTGATGCGCCATGGATGCGTCGTCGAGCAAGGCCTGTCCGACCAGATTCTCGAGGATCCCCAGCATCCTTATACGCAGCTGCTGGTGAATTCGACACTATAGGTCGTTTTCTGTGGGAGCGGTTTTCCAACCGCGACGATCGAGGCTGAAAGCCTCTCCCACAAAAAACTTTCTTGCCGATAAAGTGGCGCCGCGCGCCATGGTTTGCTTCCAAGTAAGATATCTCATTTTTATGTGGGAGCGGCATCTTGCCGCGACTGAATCGCGGCTGAAAGCCGCTCCCACAGAAACAGAACATATTTGCCGATAGGATGGCGCCGCCCTGCCGCCATGACCCGCTTGAAACCTAACCCGTAAAACTTAAAACGGTATCTTAAAATGCTCACCGTCGATTGCCTTGAAAAACGCTTCGTCTCCCACTTTTTGAACGAAAAG
>JALOPD010000278.1 GCA_025454075.1 Desulfobacterales bacterium
AAGACCATCTCCATCGTCGACAGCGTCGCCATGGTGATCCCGGTCATGGTCTTCCTGATCAACATCTGGTACACGGTCAAGGGCAAGCTCGGCGACGTGCACGCCGACATCGGCGCCAAGTTCGTCTTCACGGGCACCATCTACTACTTCTTCGTAAACATCCAGGGATCGATGATGGCCCTGCCGGATGTGCAGCGCATCACCCACTTCAACAACTGGGTGGTGGCGCACGCCCATATCGGCGTCCTGGGGTTCGCCGGGGTGACGGCGCTGGGAGGCCTGTATTTCATCCTGCCGCGCATCACCGGCAGGCCGCTGCACAGCCGGCTGCTGGCGGACCTGCAGTACTGGCTGGTGCTGATCGGCATCACCGGGTTCGGCATCGTGCTGACCATCGTGGGGCTGATTCAGGGGCAGGCCTGGTACAACGGGGAGACCCTCTACCGCACATTGCCTGAAATCCAGCCGTACTACGTCATGCGCCTGTCGCTCGGCGCCATGATCATGGCGGGCGCCTACCTCGGGCTCTACAATGTCATCCGATCGCTTTATTTCAATCGCGGAGCGGCCTCATGAGAATGACTCCTGCCGTCATCCTGGTCGGCGTCCTGGCGCTGCTGGCCTCCATCGCGTTGGTCATGGTCTACTGGCCCTATGTTAACCAGGACACGACGCCCTCGGAGATCTTCCGCGCCCGCACGGCAGTGGAGGACGCCGGGCGCAAGATCTACATCCAGAACGGCTGCGTCTATTGCCACACCCAGTCGGTCCGGGCCTTCGACTGGGACATGGGCTCCGAGCGCATCGCCCAGGCCGGGGACTACATAGCCGACGAGCCCATCCAGCTGGGCTCCCAGCGCACGGGGCTGGACCTGTCCCAGGCCGGCGGCGAGCACCCGGACGACTGGCACCATGCCCACTTCATCAACCCGCGGTACACGCGACCCAGCTCCATCATGCCGCCCTTCCAGTGGCTCGGAATGGAGCGCATCCACACGTTGACCCAATATGTGCAGAGCCTGGGGCTCAAGATGGCCGACGCCCGCATGGAACGGCAGCGGCACTGGAAACAGGAATCCATCAAGGCCTACGAGGCCGGCCCGGATGCCAACGCCCGCTGGCTGGCCGAACAGGTCCCCGCGGGGTGGCGCGACATCCCCAACCCTTACCCGAGCAGCCCGGCCAGCCTGCAGCGGGGGCATCGGATCTATCAGTATTACTGCATCGGCTGCCACGGACCGATCGGCGACGGCATGGGGCCGGCCCAGCCCTGGATCTACCCGCCGCCGCTCAACTTCACCCTCCTGAAGGGGCGGGGGATCTCCGGCGGCATCCTGTACTACCAGATCATGAACGGCATCACCGGCACGGCCATGCCCTATTTCAAGCGCGATCTGGAATCCCAGAAGATCTGGGAAGTGGGGGAGTACATCGCCCACCACTTCATCAACCAGAGCGATGCCAACCAGGAGCCCAAAGGCATCGATGCGGCGTGGGAGCCCTAAAAAAGAGTGATGAGCAACGAGCAACGAGTGATGAGTTAAAGATGGAGTTCTCGATGACCATTCGGGGGAGTAGCGCTGTCGGCGGACCGGCCGCATCAGCAGAACAGGCCTGCGGGGCCCGTTTGCTGTTTGGGCTTTGCCTGCTGGCGGCCGTTCTGGCGACGGGGTGCGCATCGCAACCGTCCGTGACCGACGCCTCCCGCCGACCGGCCAAGACCATCGCGGATTTCTGGGCCATTGACACCCCGGAGACGGTGGCGGTCGTGATGAAAAGCGACCGGCCCTTGACCTACACGGCGACCCGTCAGGAAAACCCGCGCGGGGTCTTCCTGCAGTTCCCGGACACCGGCCTGGACGGGATGCATTCAGTGTATTATCCGCCCCCGAATCCTGTGCTTCGTTCGATCCGCACGGCGGAAGGCGCCGGCGGCAGCGAAGCGCGGGTGCTCTTGGAGCTGGCGCAGGACGCCCCCTACGAGGTGGTGCCGGACAGCGAAGGCCTTAAAATCGTCTTCCAAAAGCCTTTCGCTGCGGCGGCCTTCGGCGGAATGCCCGCCATTTCCGGAACCGCCGCGGCGCCGGCCAAACTGCCAACGGCAACTTCGAAGACGGAGCCGGGGCCGCCTGAAACGGCTGGAGCCGTCCCTGCGCCGGCCGCCGTTCTGCGGGATGTGCGCACGGAGGTCCGCGCCGATGCCGTCCTTATCCGGGTGACGGCCGACGGGGCGTTG
Source organism: Desulfobacterales bacterium (assembly GCA_025454075.1). The sequence continues at coordinate 2,237 of JALOPD010000278.1, forward strand.
AAAACGCCGAACGTGTTCACCCTGGACAACCCGGCGCGCATCGTTTTCGATTTCATGGGCCTTCACAGCCCGTTCAAAGGCGAACAGAAGATACCGGCCCGCAGCGAATGGGTGCGCCAGGTCCGGCATCTCGGCTACCCGGACAAAGTCCGCCTGGTGGCGGACACCGAAGCGCGTTGGCTTAAGTCCTATTCCATGGAGACGACCGCCGAAGGCCTGGTGATCACGGTCGGGGCCAAGCAACCCTAACGTAGACGGGGATATCGCTTATATGTACTTCCCTTACTTTATCGCCTACATGACGATCGGTTTTGCGATCAGTCTGGCCGTGTTTTTCTGGGCGCTGAACCGCGGGCAGTTCCGCGACCAACAGCGCGCGCGGTTTCTGCCGTTGGACGGCGCCCCGGCGGCGGCCCCGGCCAAGCTGAGCCGCAAGGGCCTCATCGAAACCTGGGGGCTTTTCGCGCTGGTCTGCTGCGGGCTGGCCGGCAGCGTGGCCGTGATTGTCTTTGCCTTGACCCACGCCCGATAGGTGGCATATGCGCATATTCGAGGTCCTGAACATCCAGCACTTCGTGCTCTACCTTTTCCCGACCCTGGCGTTCATCCTCATTTTTGGCGCCGGCCTGGGGTACATGTATGTCCGCCGCAGGGACTCCGAGGAGCGCATGGCCCGCATCGTTGAGAAATACCCCGGCGGCATCGAGGGCCGGAACGCCCCGTTCCCCTTGGTGGTGACCCTGATCATCGCGGGCACGGTGGCGTGGAGTCTGCTTTACATCTTGTTGACGGGACTGCTGAAGGTGAAGATATGACCCTGCACCCGGAGTCTTCCACCTCGGGGGCCAAGACGTGGCTGCTGGTGGCAGCTATGCTGGGCATCGTTTTCTTTCAGGGCTGGCTGGCTTATACGGTGGTCGGCGATCTCGGCCAGCCGGACTGGGACTACCGGCCGGTGCCGGACGTTTACGGAGAGTCGCCTTATGCCATGTACCCGCCCGTGCCCTATCCGCAGCATGTTCGGGGGCCGCAGGGGGCGGAGGCCTACCCGCCGAAGGTCCTGTCCATCCAGGGGGCCAAATGAAGAAGCTGCTCGCGCTGGCCGCGGTCCTGATCGGGGCGCTGGGGGCCTACCACGCGCTGATGTTTTACGACAACAACTTCCGCTACGGCCGCATGCGCGAAACACCGGCCGTGAAGCCCCACGAGGAGCCGCTGATCCGCATGGAAGGCGGGGTTGTGCCCGTCTCCGGCGGGGAGGCCGTCCTGCGCGCCACCCCCGGGCCGGCGCTCAAGCCCTCCCTGCCGCTGGAAGATGCGAACGTCATCGCCCGGGGCCAGGCCGTTTACTTCACCTTCTGCGCACAGTGCCACGGCTTGAACTACGACGGCAACGGCACCGTGGGCCAGAGCTTCCAGCCGCTCCCGACCGATCTTCGCTCGTCCGCCGTGCAAACCAAGCCGGCCGGAGAGCTCTTCAAGAGCGTGAGCTACGGCATCCCCGGCGGACGCCAGCCGCCGCTGGAGACCACCATCACGATCGACGACCGCTGGAGCGTCGTCGCCTTCGCCCAGTCGCTGGGGCTGCGCCGGTGACCTGATCCACCCATCATGCCCAAAGCCAAAGCATCCGCCGATAGGCCCGCCGGAACCGGCAAGGGGTGCGACCTCTGCGGGCTGGTTTTGCGCGCCCAACGGGTCGAAGCCGCGTTTGCCGGCCGGACCTATGAATTCTGCTGCACGGGCTGCCGCCAGGTCTTCAGCATCCTGCTGCAGGCCGCCGGCTCGGCCGACCCGGCCGCCTTCCGCCAAAGCGATCTTTTCCGGAAATGCCAGGAGAGCGGCATCATCCCGCGCACCGCAGACAACCGGGCTCTCCCGGCACCTCCCCCTGAAACCTCCCCCGCGGAGACCGTCTCGCCCTCGACCGAGAGACTTCTTTTGGCGCTGAAGGTCGAAAACATGTGGTGCCCGGCCTGCGCCTGGCTGATCGAAACGGCCCTTTCCCGAGCCCCGGGGGTCTTGTCGGCCGCCTGCAGCTTCGTCACCGACCAGCTGCGCGTGCAGTACGACCCGGTCGCCACCGACCCGAACCGGATCATGGCCGTCCTCCGGCGGTTCGGCTACGCCGCGACCCTGTCGGGCGACACCCGCGATCAGGGGCTGCGGCGGCGGGAGTGGGTCCGGTTCGGGATTGCTTCGTTCCTGACCATGAACGTCATGATGCTCTCCTTTGCGCTCTACTTCGGTTTCTTCACGGACCTGCCCGCCGAATCCGTGGCCAGCATCTCGTGGCCCACGGCCGTGATGGCCGCCGCGGTGATGGCCTACGGCGGGATGCCCTTCTTCCGCCGGGCCTGGCATGGCCTCGGCCGGGCGGCCTTCAGCATGGAGTCCCTGGTCACGGTCGGCGCCTTGAGCGCCTTCGGGTTCAGCACCCTCAACCTGCTCTCCGGCAGCATCCACCTCTACTACGACACCGCCTGCATGCTGATCTGCCTGGTCCTGCTGGGGAAGATGCTCGAGCGGCGAGCCAAGGACCAGGTGCTGGAAGGGCTGGAGGGACTGCTTTCCCTGATGCCCTCCAAGGTCCGGGTGGTCGATGAGGCGTTCCCGGAGGGCCGATTCGTCCCTCCATTACCGGAGAGCCGCGGCCGGTGATGAAAAAACCCGGCGACCCCATCCGCAGCGGCAGCCGCCTGCACCACGGCCGCATCACGGTATGCGCCGACCGGGTCGGGCCCGAATCGACCCTGGGGCAGATGGTGGCCGTCGTGCAAAACACGCTCGCCCTGAAAACCCCCGGCGAGGGCCGCACCGATAAAATCCTGCAGTGGTTCGTCCCGGTCGTTTTGGCCCTGGCCGCGGCCACGGGGGGCGGGGTCTGGCTGAGCGGGCTGGGGGCCGATGCGGCGGTGCTCCGGGCGGTAACCGTCACCGTGATCGCCTGCCCCTGCGCCCTGGGCATTGCCATCCCGCTCGCCCGCGTGACCGGCGTGGCGCTGGCCGCCCGCAACGGCATGCTGATCCGCAGCTTTTCAGCCTTCGAACGGGTGGAGGCCCTCGACACCGTCCTGCTCGACAAAACCGGGACCGTGACCCGCGGCGCCTGGCGGCTTCAGGACATCATCCCCTTCGGCGACGTCAACCCCGAGAAGGCCCTCGCTCTGGCTTCCGGGCTCGAACAGGCGGCCGCGCACCCCATCGCCCTCGAGCTGCTGCGCGAAGCCCGGGAACGCCACATCCGGCCGGAGCGTGTGGCGGTGGTGCAGGCCGAGGAAAACGGGATGAGCGGCTTGTGGCAGGGTCTCGAGGCCCGAATCGGCTCGGCTGAATTCCTTGCGGAAGCGTTTGCGGGACAGGAACGGCGGCTCGGTCCGGTCCGCATGCAGCACGCCGGAAGCTCCCTGGTCTACCTGGGGGCCGGCGACCGGCCGCTGGCGGTGCTGGTCTTCGGCGACCAACTGCGCGAGGGCATCGAGCCGGTGGTGGCCGACTTGCAACGCAGAGGCCTGCAGGTGATCCTGGTGTCCGGCGACGGCATGGAGACCACCCAGGCCATCGGCCGCAGACTGGGCATCACCGAATCCCTGGGCGGCCGGCTGCCCGCGGAAAAGGCCAACGTTGTGTCGGATCTCCAACGACAGGGAAAAAAAGTGCTCATGGTCGGCGATGGGATCAACGACGCCCCGGCTCTGGCCCAGGCCGATCTCTCCCTGGCGGTTTTTGCCGGCGGAAGCCTGGGAAAGGAAGTGGCCGACGCCACCCTGATGCGGGCCGAGCCCGGCCAGATCACCGAATTCCTGGATTTCGGCCGCGCCGTCAACCGCAAGATCCGACAGAACCTCGTCCTGACCTTCCTTTACAACGCCATCAGCATCCCCGTCGCCATGAGCGGCCTGCTCTCACCCTTGGTCGCCGTCTGCGCCATGCTGATGAGCAGCCTGAGCGTCATCGGCAACACCTACCTGCTGGTCCGAAAACACAGCTGATGCAGCGGGCGGTGCCTATCAAAGTCGCCCGACGGCCTCGGTCAGCTCCCACAACCGCTTTTGCGGAAGGGTGGCGAACTGGGCGGGCGACATCCGCCACTGCCGGTTGCCCTCATATCGGCCGGGGCAGTTGATGCGCGCCTCCGACCCCCAGTCCCAGCCGCAAGACGCTCGGGGATGATCAGCAAGGGGTTGCAGGCAAAGGAGGAGGCACTGTGGTAGGGCGAATGCTGGTAGGTGAGGCTCGTCGGGTTTAAGGGCAGGATCTGCCACACCCGCTGGCCGGCTGAATAGAGGTAATCAGCCAACCGATACGAATATGGGCCGAGGTCACCGATGCCGAAGCCGGAAGGCAGGCAGGGAATCGGGAGCAGGACGCCGCTGGAACGTGGGAACACGATTCCATCTCCAGTTGGACCAGGCCTCACTCTATCGGCAGCCATCGGGCCAGGACATGGTATCCCCAGGGGGGAAGGTCGACATAGATTCCCGGGTCGCACATTTCGTCCCCACTGCGTTCATACAGTTGCCCGGTAAAAAGGTCGGTCATCTGCCACGATTTGCCCGTGAGTTCGTCCCAGGGAAGCCGCACGTGCCCCTGTGCACCCGAGTCAGAGAAATTGACCACGATCAGGTGGTGCTCCCCGGCGCTGCGCCAACACCAGGCGATGAGATTCCGGTAACTTGCGTTGTCCGGCCAGCCGGTTCGCTCACAGAGTTGCCAGTGACCATTACGCACCCCCTCCGATGAAGCGGCTTTCAGAAGCGTGCGGTAGAAACCCGGGAGGTCAGGGTCGACCGGTTCGTCCGGGCGGCGGCCGAGGAAGACGGGAAGCCTGACCTTTCTTCCCACGAACTGCCCTTCATGGAAGATTTTTGCCCCCGGAACAGTGGCAATGACCACGGCGGCGGCGCGCGCCTTTTGGGGAGAAAAGGCCGAAAGGGCGCGGGGCTCGTCGTGGTTTTCGATGAAGCGGACCAGCTTTTCCTGATAGGCCATGTCGGCCTGCAGATGAAGCCGCACGGACTCCGCGCCTTCTTTTTCCAGCCGGTCGTACAGGCGCTTGTCATAACAGTAGTCGAACCCCTGCTGCTGGAGCTCCCACTCGAGATCCCAATACGCCTCGGCCATGAAAAGAAAATCCGGGTGCCCTTTCTTGACGGCGTAAATCGCATCGACCCAGTACTCCGTTGCCGGCCGCTGCCCCCCCCGGTTGCCCCAGGTGCGTTCGAAAACCGAGTTCAGCATCAGCATGGCCATGTCGCAGCGCACCCCGTCGCACTGGCCGGCGATCTCCGCCAGGGTCGCGACCACTGCCTGGCGGAGATCGGGATTAAAGGCGTTCAGCTGGAGCACATCCGGCCAAGCCGGGAAGAAAGGGTCTCGGCCACAGGCGAACACCTTTGCGCCCACCGAAACGAAGGATGCCGGGTCGTTCCTCGCATCGTCGGCGTTCCCCTGAACGAGGTATTCCGGATGGTCGATGACCCAGGGGTGGTCCGGCGCCACGTGGTTCGGGACAAAATCGAGGATGAGCTTGAGCCCCCGCCGGGCGAGCTCCCTCCGTGCAGCCGCCAGGCCTTTCCGGCCTCCCAGGTGTTCGTCGACCCCATATTGTCGCACACAATAGGGGGACCCCGCGTTGTCTTCCGTCCGGAAATCGGGAAGGGCCCGCCGGAAATCTTCCAGAAGACCCTTGTTCTGATTTGCAATGGCAATGCCCGCGGGACTCCGTTCCCAAACGCCCATGAACCATACGGCATCGGCACCGAGGGAGGACAAGGTGTCCCACTCCTCGGAAGGCACGGCAGCCAGCGTGACGGGCCTTTCGTTGCCTCCCGTTCCGACTTTCCGCGGATGAAGGCCGCGGCCTTGCCGGTCGCGAGGACTTTTTGCGCATCGAGCAGTCCGAAGAGCTGGATGAGCTTCGCCACGATCCCGGTCCATCCCGTCTGGTGGCTCGCACCCAGCCCGGCCCCGTTGTCCCCGTGGAAGAACTCGTAGAAGAGGATGTGGTCG
>JALOPD010000279.1 GCA_025454075.1 Desulfobacterales bacterium
AAATCGGATCAACGCAAAACCAACGGAGGATGGCATGATTGAAATCCGCGTCGGCCAGCTGGCCGACAAGCTCGGCGTCCACCGCAACACGGTCACCAACTGGATCCGGAGCGGGAAGTTGCGGGCGACGGCGACCGTGGGAAAGAAATATCTTATCGAACCGGACACCTTTCGCGGCTTCTGCCGGGAGCAGAGCATCCCGGAGGCGGTCCTGCAGAAGGTCCTGCTCCCCAACGGAGCTTATTCACCGGGTGATGCCCCCATCGCCCCAACCCCATATTCCCAGACAAACGAGGTGACTATGTCAGCAAAACCCATCGGATCGGTGCTGGTGGTCGGAGGCGGCATCGCCGGGATGCAGGCGACGCTCGATCTGGCCAACTCCGGGTATTACGTCCACATGGTGGAGAAGAGCGCCGGCATCGGCGGCGTCATGTCCCAGCTCGACAAGACCTTCCCCACCAACGACTGCGCCATGTGAATCATCTCCCCCAAGCTGGTCGAGGTCGGCCGGCACCTGAACGTGAACCTGCTCACCCTCTCCGAAGTGGTCGAAGTCTCCGGCGATGTCGGCAACTTCACCGTCAAAATCAAAAAGAACCCGCGCTACATCGACATGGACAAGTGCATTGCCTGCGGGCTTTGCGCTCAGAAGTGCCCCCGCAAGGTCGACGACGAGTTCAACATGGGGTTGAACAAGCGCAAGTCGGCCTACATCAAGTACGGCCAGTCCGTGCCGTTGAAATGAGAAATTCTGCCCCACCTCCGCCATCAACTTCGAGGACAAGGAGCAGACCGCCGTCCTGAACGTGGGCGCGGTGATCCTGGCCCCGGGGTTCAAGCCCTTCGACCCGTCCGGCTTCGACTTCTACGGCTACGGGAAGATACCGGATGTGGTCACCAGCCTGGAGTACGAGCGGCTGCTCTCCTCCGGCGGGCCCTGCATGGGCCACCTCGTGCGGCCTTCCGACGGCAAGGAGCCGCATCGCATCGCCTGGATCCAGTGCGTCGGGTCCCGCAACACCAACCGCTGCGACAACGGCTACTGCTCCAGCGTCTGCTGCATGTACGCCATCAAGGAGGCCCTGGTGACCGCCGAGCACACCTCGGGCGGCGGGCTCGAGCAGGCCATCTTCTACATGGACATCCGCAGCCACGGCAAGGAATTCGACCGCTTTTACGAGGGCGCCAAGGCCAAGGGCGTGCGGTTCGTCCGGGCGCGGCCGCACTCGATCGACCCGGGCAGGGACAACGCCGGCGTCACCCTGCGCTACACCATCGAGGACGGCCGCATGCAGGTCGAGGATTTCGACATGGCGGTGCTCTCCATCGGAATGGAGCCGAGCGCCGACGCTCAGCGCCTGGCCGAGATCTTCGGCATGGAGCTGGACCACTACCGGTTCGCCAAGACCTCCGATTTCACCCCGGTGACGACGAGCCGGCCGGGGGTGTTCGTGGCCGGCGCCTTCCAGGCCCCCAAAGCGATTCCGCGGTCGGTGGCCGAGGCGTCCACCGCGGCCTGCGAGGCGGCGGTGGCCCTGATGCCGTCGCGCGGCGAGTTGACGCAGCAGAAAACCTACCCGGCCGAGCGCAGCGTGTCCGCCGAGGAGGTGCGCATCGGCGTGTTCGTCTGCTCCTGCGGCATCAACATCGCCGGCATCATCAACGTGGACGAGGTCACCAAGTACGCCCGCACGCTGGGTGGCCGAAAACAACCTCTTCAGCTGCTCGGCCGACACGCAGGAACTCATGGCCAAAAAGATCGCCGAGAACCGGTTGAACCGGGTCGTGATCGCGGCGTGCACGCCGCGGACCCACGAGCCCCTGTTCCAGGACACGCTCATGGTGTCGGCGCTGAACCCCTACCTGGTGGAAATGGCCAACATCCGCAACCAGAACTCCTGGGTGCACCAGCGCGAGCCGGAGAAGGCCACCGCCAAGGCCAAGGACCAGGTGCGCATGGCCGTGTCCAAGGCCGCTCTCAGCGTGCCCATCCAGCGCAGCAAAGTCAGCGTGGTGCCGAAGGCGCTCGTCATCGGCGGCGGGATGGCCGGGATGCACGCGGCGCTCAGCCTGGCCGACCAGGATTTTCAAACCGTGCTGATCGAAAAGTCCGATCGCCTGGGCGGCAACGGCTGGAACGTCAACACCACCGACCGCGGGCTGGCCGTGCGGCCCTACCTGGAGAGCGTCATCGCGCGGGTCGAGAAACACCCCAAGATCAAGGTGCTCAAGAACGCCGAGCTCAAGACCGCCGTCGGCTCGGTGGGCAGTTTCGTGAGCGAGGTGCGGGTCGACGGCGAGGAGCGGGCGGTGACCTACGGCGTCGCGGTGGTCGCCACCGGCGGCAAGGAAAGCCGACCGGAGGAGTACCTCTACGGCGAGGACCCGCGGGTCATGACCCACCTAGAGTTCGACGCCGCGATGCGGGACAACCCGGGCTTGCTCGGAAAGACCCAGAGCGTCGTCTTCATCCAGTGCGTCGGCTCGCGCGACGAGCGCCGGCCCTACTGCAGCCGGGTGTGCTGCACGCACTCCGTGAAGGCCGCCATCGCCCTCAAGAAGCTCAACTCCCAAATGAACATCTACGTGCTCAACCGCGACATCCGCACTTACGGCGAGCGCGAAGACCTCTATCGCCAGGCGCGGGACCTGGGGGTGATCTTCATCCGCTACGACGTGGACCGCAAGCCCGTGGCGCGCAGGCAGGGCGATGACATCGCGGTCGAGGTGTTCGACCCGATCCTGCAGATGCCCGTGAGCATCGCCGCCGACCACCTGGTGCTGGCCGCGGCCATCGAGCCCAACGTCACCCAGGACCTGGTGGAGCTTTACAAGTGCGCCGCCAACGCGGACGGCTTCCTGAACGAGGCCCACCCGAAGCTGCGGCCGGTGGACATGGCGGTGGACGGTCTCTTTGTCGCCGGGCTGTGCAATTACCCCAAGCCGCTCAACGAGACGATTGCCCAGGCCAAGGCGGCCGCGGCCCGGGCGGCAACGATTCTGTCCCAGACCGAGATGACGTTGGATGCCATCAAGAGCTTCGTCACCGACCGGTGCGACGGCTGCGCGCTGTGCCTCGATGTCTGCCCCTACCGTGCCATCAAGCTCGAAGAGGTCCAGGGCGACGACAACCGGATGCACCGTCGGATCGTCACCGACAAGGCGCTCTGCAAAGGCTGCGGCCTGTGCGCCGCCACCTGCCCGAAGGGCGGCGTGTACGTGCACGGGTTCACCCATGACCAACTGAAGGCCCAGGTGGCCGCCGCCCTGGAGGACGTCGCTTAATGAATGTTCCCCGCCGCCGGCGGGGAACATTCATAATGGTATTTTTCATCGGCGAAGCAGCAAGTGATTGGGATTTGAGAATACTCTGCGGATAAACCAATTTCCGGGCAACACAAAAGGAGAGACGAAAAATGAGCGAAAAATTCGAACCGGTGATTCTGGGGTTCCTCTGCAACTGGTGCGCCTACGCCGGCGGCGATCTGGCGGGCGTGTCGCGGCTGCAGTACCCGCCCAACATGCGCGCCGTGCGCGTGATGTGCACCGGGATGGTTCACCCGGACCTCGTGCTGGAGGCCTTCCACCGGGGAGCCGACGGCGTGCTGGTGATGGGCTGACACCTCGGTGAATGCCATTACCTGGAAGGTAATCACAAGGCATTGGACCGCAGCGAAGCGACCCGCATGGTATTGGAAGTCCAGGGCATCGACCCCGAGCGGTTCGGGATCGAGTGGGTCTCCTCGGCCGAGGCACCGCGGTTCGCGGAAGTGGTGACGACGTTCACGGAGAAGATCCGCCGCATCGGACCGAATCCCATCCCCCGCCGCACGGCCGTCGCCCCGGCCGCGCAGGCGAGCGGAACAGCGAGGTGAGCCCATGAGCACCCAACCGATCAAGCTTGGAAAAGAGAAAAAGAGCCTTTTCAAGGACAAGGTCATGCAGCTGCTGCCGGACGGGGGCAACCTCAACGCCTGCCTGACCTGCGGCGCATGCTCCTCCGGCTGCCCGGCCACCGGGCTGGCCGGGATGGACCCGCGCAAGTTCCTGCGCATGGCCGCCATGGGGATGGACGAGCAGATTCTCACGACCGAATGGGTGTGGAATTGCACCCTGTGCTGGCGCTGCATCTACGTCTGCCCGATGAAGATCGACATCCCCCAGCTGGTCTACCACGCCCGCAAGAGCTGGCCGCGCGACCAGCGGCCCAAGGGCATCCGCGGCTCCTGCGACATGGCCCTCAAACACGACACGTGCAGCGCCATGGGGGCCTCCGAGGAGGACTTCCGCTTCGTGGTTCAGGACGTGCTGGAGGAGGTCCGCGCCGGCCAGCCCGGCTGGGAAAATCTTGAGGCGCCCATCAACCAGCAGGGGGCCTTGTATTTTTTGAACCAGAACTCGCGCGAGCCCGTCACCGAGCCGGACGAGATGGTGCCGCTGTGGAAGATCCTGCACACGGTCGGCGCCGACTGGACCTACGGCACCAAGGGCTGGGCTGCTGAGAACTACTGCATGTTTCTGGCCGACGACGAGAGCTGGGAGCGCATCGTGCGCATCAAAGCCAAGGCCGTGGACGACCTGGGGTGTAAATATTGGGTCAACACGGAGTGAGGGCACGAACTCTTCGCAGTCCGGGCCGGACTGAAAAAGTTCAACATTCCCCACTCCTTCGAAATCACCACCATCGTCCAACTCTACGCCCAGTGGATGCGCGAGGGCAAGCTCAAGGTCAGCTCCGACTGGAACAAGGACCTGAAGGTCAAGTTCACGGTGCAGGACCCCTGCAACCAGGTGCGCAAAACCTACGGCGACGCCTACGCCGAGGAGCTGCGCTATGTCGCCCGGCGGGTGGTGGGCGAGGAGAACCTCATCGACATGACGCCCAACCGCTCCAACAACTACTGCTGCGGCGGCGGCGGCGGTGCGCTGCAGGCGGGCTACACCGAGGGCCGGCGCAGCTTCGGCCAGCTCAAAACCGACCAGATCCTTGCCACCGGCGCGGCTTACTGCATCGCCCCCTGCCACAACTGCCACTCCCAGATCCACGACCTGAGCGAACATTCCGGGGGCGGCTGGCACACCGTGCACCTGTGGACCCTCATCTGCCTGGCCATGGGGTGCTTGGGCGAAAACGAGCGGGCCTATCTCGGGCAGGATCTGGCGGAGGTGGGGCTTTAGGAGGGAGGTGTTTAGGTGTTTGGTCGTTTAGGTGTTTCGAAACACCCAAACGCTAAAAACTAAATACCCAAATACCCAAACAACTCAACAACCAACCACCAACAACCCGAAGGAGCAACCCATGGGTGTGCGTGTATCAAGTGAATGGCTGAATTCGTGCTCGGGGTGCGAGATCTCGATCGTCGATATGGGCGAGCGGCTGCTGGACGTGCTCCAGGTGGCCGACATCGTCCACCTCCCGGCACTGGTGGACAGCAAATATTTCGGGCAGCTGGGCGACCAGAAGCACCTCTCCCTGCCGGAGGCCGACGTCGGGCTCATCAGCGGGGGCATCCGCAACGAGGAGCACCTGGAGGTGGCGCACGAGATGCGCCGGAAGTGCAAGATCATCATTGCGCTCGGCACCTGCGCGACCCACGGCGGGATCCCGGCGCTGGCCAACTCCTACACCCCCGGCCAGATCATGGAGCGGGCCTTCACCACCGAGACCACGGACAAGACAGATGCCTACCCGTCCGACGGGGTGCCCCGCATGCTGGAGACCTGCTGTGCCGTGGACGAGAAGATCAAGGTGGACATCTACCTTCCCGGCTGCCCGCCGCACCCCGACCAGGTCTTCAACGCCCTGGTCGCCCTGGTGCAGGGCAAGCCCCTGAGCGTTTCCAACAAGAGCGTCTGCGACACCTGCCCGACGGTGCGCAAGGGCAAGGGCGAGCTCAAGCAGGTGCGCCGCTTCCTGCAGGCGCCGCAGTACCAGGCGGCGGACGAACCGCTCAACCAGATGCGCTGCCTGCTCGAGCAGGGCCTGCTGTGCATGGGGCCGGTCACGCACGCCGGCTGCGGCGGCGACGCCGTCACCCCGCGCTGCATCTCGGCCCGGGTGCCCTGCCGCGGCTGCTCGGGCCCCGTGCGGCACGAGGGCAACCAGCTGCTCGACATGCTGAACGCGCTGGCCTCCAACGGCATCGACATCAAATCCATACCCAACCGCCCCCTGCTGCTGAGATTTTCGGGGGCGCATTCGCTGCTCAAACCGCCCATCCACGAAAGGAGATCGAGTTGATATGAGCCAAACCATCACCATTCAGCCGATCACCCGCATCGAGGGACACGCGTCCATCAAGATCTGGCTGGACGACGCAGGCAACTACCAGGATGCCCGCGTGAGCTACATGTCCCTGCGGGGGTTCGAGAAATTCGTCGAAGGCAAACCGGCGGAGGAGCTGCCGGACATCGTCTGCCGGATCTGCGGCATCTGCCCCTGGAT
>JALOPD010000280.1 GCA_025454075.1 Desulfobacterales bacterium
CGAGCTCCTGGAGCGGGCGGCGGCGCAGGGGGCGGTCCTGGTGAAGTGGATCCCCTCGATCATGGACATCGATCCCTCCGATGAATTCTTCATCCCGTTTTACAAAAAAATGGCCGAGCTCGGCATTCCGCTGCTCAGCCACACCGGTATGGAGCGGTCTTTCGCCCATGCCCGCGACGAGCTCTCCGACCCCCTCAAGCTACTGCTGCCCTTGAAGCACGGCGTCACCGTGATCGCGGCCCATATGGCGGCCACGGGTCAATCCGAGGGCCGGGACAACTTCGAACGGCTGCTCTCGATATTGCCGGCCTACCCGAACTTCTACACGGATATCTCAAGCCTTACTCAGTTCAACCGGCTGGGGTACCTGGCCAAGGCGTTGAACATACCGTGGGCGATCGACCATATGATCTTCGGAACAGACTGGCCGCTGCAGCACTTTCCGGTGGTGTCGCCCTGGTACCATGTCGGGCACATCGGGTGGGTCAATGCCTGGCGCATCGCGAGGATCGAAAACGTCTGGGACCGGGATGTGGCTCTCAAACAGGCACTGGGCGTGCCGGAGTCCGTCCTCACCCGTATGGTGGGTGTGCTTGCCGTGCGCCCTCCCAAACCCTACCACGACGCCCCCGCGGAGGTCGTGCTTCCACCCCCGGCGCGAGATTAGCCCGAACATTTCATGAAAATTTTTTCAGAAGCGCTTGGCCGTGATGCTCCGGCCGTCCGGGGTGTGAAGCACGAGGCGACCCTCCGGGGAGATCTCGAAGCGGGAAACCGCCTGCAGCAGCTCGAGGAGCCGGGCCTCCTGTAAACTCAGGGGCTCCTCGCACGCCATCATGGTGGTCCCCATCTGCGAGAAGGAGAGTCCCTCCCCGGTCAAATAGTAGCCCCCGATGAAACGGTTGCACGAGGCGTTGCCGGCCACCCGCCCCTCCTCCATGAAGAGGATGGTCGCCCCGGATTGATCGATCACCGGCGCACCGCCGATCGTCTCAACGATCCATTCGCCGCCGGTGATAAGGCTCTTCGGCTCGCCGCCGCAGCCGGTGTGCCCTTTTCCGTCGAGCTCGTAGCGGACCTGGTAGGGGTGGGGCATGCCGGTGGCGATGTCGCCGCAGATCCGGGGCTCGATCCACACCGACAGGCGGCGCCCGTCGGCCTCGGTGCGGTAGCGGATGCCGTCGGCCGAAACCTGCGGCACGGTCCGCGGGAAGCGGAGCTGAAGCGCCCCGAAGTCGGCCTTCAGCAAAATAACGCCCGGGTCAATTGTGATCATCCAGCCGGGCTCCTGGCCGCGGGCGGTGAAGGGGAGCTCGGGTTCCCGGACGGCCCGGCACTCCGGGAGTTCCTTGCCGCGCACGGTGACAAGCGCGCGCGCTCCCTTGCTCCAGAAACCGGTCTCCGTTCCGTCGACGGCCCGGTACCGCGCCCCGGAGGCAGACACCACCGGCTTCAGGTCGAAGGTCTCGGCCCCCACGACCATGCGCGCACGCTCACCCAGCGCACCGAAGATGGCCGAAGCCTCACCGCATTGATAGGGGGTGCCGAAGGGGGCCGGCTTCCCCGTCCCCGCCATAGAGGGCCCGTTTGCCGCGGGCTCCTTGCCCAGCGGTGAGCTGCAGCCGGAGGCGAGCACCACGATAACGGCCAGTAAGGCCCGCAGCGTCTGCCTGTCCATGTAGGTCCTCCATTCTGGTGGGTGTCCAGTTGCGGACTGCGTGCCGGTGCTGCGAATCGGATCATTCCTCGTCCGACGTGGCGGCCGCCTCCGCGACGACGATCGTCGCCCGGTCGAGGCCGGTGTTGCCGTTTCCGGGATCGAACGCATACACGGTGATGTCGTAGGGACCCGGGCCGGGGATCGCAAAGACGCCCGCGAACTGCCCGATCTCCCCGGCATGGGAGAGCCTGATCTCCGCGACCCGGCGATCGCGCTGGCGGATGAGTGCGGCGACCTCGAAGGCGTTCGGGTCCCAAAACCCGCCCGGCTCGATCGGGCAGCCGCACAGCATCATCACATTGGCTCGCAGCTCGATTTGCTTCTGTCCCGCCGGCACACGCCAGCGGGACGGCGGGGACAGGATGTCCACGGAAAAACCCGGCAGTTCAAGCACCAGCCCGTCGCCCCCGGTGACGTGCTTGCCGGGCACCATCCACTGCGTAACGGTTGCGACCGCGGCCGATTGCGGTTGGCTCAGCGGCCCGCGGGCCGTGACGACGACCTGCCGCGGCTCTTCGAGATCGAGCGCGGCCCGGAAGACGGCCGACGTGGGGGTGGACAGCGGTGTGTGCCGCGGCCAAGCTTCGGCCATGATCCGGCGGTCGTTGCCCGAATTTCCGACAGTCTTGCCCCGGGCCAGCAACTCATTCGTTTCGGCGTCGCGGATCGTGATCTCCGCACCGGCGACACCGGTGCCGATGAACTTCGCGCCCTTGCTCAGGACGCGAACATCGATCTGCGTATCGACGGCCGCCGCCTCGTCGCCGATCCAGAAGAGGAGGATTGCAGCAAGCCATATCCCACCACGTCGTCTCATTTCAATGCCTCCTTCCACGTGTCAAAAGCATGTCGGATCGAGACCAGCGGGATCATTTGCGCGTGCTGCGCCTGACGAAACCACGCCGTCTGCTCGCGGCGGCGCAGTGCCGGGAATAACCGAAGCCTGATACCCATCCCCCGGCAGCGCCTATTCTGTCCGGGCGAGATTCGCGGCGGGCGGCGCCCCGGCGGCGGCTCCGGGCTCGGCCGGGTTGCGGGGGAACTCCGGACCGCCTCCCAGCGCCTTGTAGAGCTGGACCAGCGTCAGGAGCTGGTCCCGCTGCACCGCCGCCAGCTCCAGCTTGGCGGCGAAGAGCTGCCGATCCGAATCCAGCACCGTCAGAAAGGATTCCAGCCCTCCTTTGAAGCGCTTGGTGGCCACCTGGGAGTAGACCCTATAGCTATCCACCAACGCCTCCTGCTCCCTGAGGAACTCTTGAAACATGGCATGGGCGATCAGGCCATCCGACACCTCCCGGAAGGCCTGGCGCACCGTGGCCTGGTAAAGGACCAGGGCCTGTTCCTTTTGAGCCTGGGTGGCTTGGAGGGTATAGTAATTGAAGCCTCCGGTAAAAATAGGCAGCGTTGCGACCGGGCCGATGTTCCAGAAGGTGGAGGCCCCGGTGAAGAGGCGTGACAGGTCCACGCTTTGGGTGCCGGCCTGGCCGGTGAGGGCGATCCGGGGGAAGAAATTGGCCCGGGCCGCCCCGATGCGGTAATTGGCGGCGGTGAGCACCGCCTCGGACTGGCGGATGTCCGGCCGCCGCTCCAGCAGGTCGGAGGGCAGACCGGCGGGGACGGTGGGGCGCACCGCCAACTCGGTTAGAGATTTGCCGCGCCGGATGGGCTGCGGGTTGTCCCCCAGCAGGATGCTGATCTGGTTCTCCTTCTGGGCGATCAGCCGCTCCAGGTCGGGGATCCGGGCCCCGGCGGTATGGACCAGGGCCTCCGCCTGGGCCAGCTCCTCCCGCGACACCAGTCCCTGCCGGAGGCGCAGCGCCACCAGGCGGCGCGACCCTTGAAACGATTCCAGCGTGGCGCGCGAAATCTCCAGCTGGAAGTCCAGGGTGCGGAGCTCGAAGTAGGCCCGCGCCACATCGGCCACCACGGCGGACAGCACCGCCTGCTGCCCCCATTCGGAGGCGAAGAACAGGGACCGGGCGGACTCGCTCAGGTTCTGCAGGCGCCCGAACAGGTCGATCTCCCAGGAGAGGTCGAAGTTGAATTGGGCGAAGTTGTCGGGCGTGTTGGCGTTCGAGGGGATGGGCGGATCGACGCTGGTCCGGCTCACGCGTTGCCGCTGATAGCCGGCGGCGGCGCCCACCTGGGGCAGCAGAAACGAGCGGCTCACCCCCGCCAGGGCCCGCGCTTCGGCCACCCGGGCCATGGCCAGCCGGGCATCGTAGCTCTGCACCAGGGCAATGTGGATCAGCTCCCGCAACGCCGCGTCGTCGAACATCTCCCACCATTCCAGGTCGGCGAGGGAGGCAAGCTCCGGCCGGGCCCGGCCCTCAAGGGACTGGAACCGGAAATCCCCGGGCACCTCCCCGGGGGTGCGCTCGTAGGTGGGGGCGAGCGAGCAGCCCAGTAGGCAAACGCCGAGAAGGAGAACACCGAACCGTTTCATGCGGACCATCCTTAGCCTGTTACGCCGTGGCGGCCGGATCGACTGCTTCCCTTGAAATGGGTGCGACCGGCCGGCCTTTCATCTTCTCCACCAGGGTCTGAATGGCATAGTAGAGCACCGGTATGAAGAACAGACTCAACACGGTGGCGGTGGCCATGCCGGCAACGACCGCGGTGCCCAGCGACCAGCGCGCCGCCGCGCCCGCGCCGGAGGAAAACACCAGGGGCATCAACCCGACCACCTCGGCCAGGGCGGTCATCAGGACGGCCCGGAAGCGCAGCTTGGCCCCCTCCGCTGCGGCGTCGAAGGTGGTAAAGCCTTCGAGGTCGCGCTTGTTCTTGGCGAACTCCACGATCATGATGGAGAGCTTGGAGTTGAGGCCGATCAGCATCACGATGCCGACCTGGACGTACACGTCGTTGGCCAGCTCACGGAACCAGATGCCGAGAAGGGCGCCGAACACGGCGATCGGCAGACCCAGGAGCACACCGAGGGGGATGGCCCAGCTCTCGTACAACGCCGCCAGCACCAGGAAGACGAAGAGGACCGAGAAGGCGAAGATGTAGACCGCCTGGCCCCCGGCGAGCTTCTCCTGGAAGGCGAGCCCCGTCCATTCGTGGCCGAAGCCGCGGGGCAGGTTCTCCGAGAGCCGCTCCATGGCGGCGATGGCCTGCCCGGAGCTGAA
>JALOPD010000281.1 GCA_025454075.1 Desulfobacterales bacterium
CGGTTCAACCGCTCTCCAATTATGCCTTCCCTCGAACTCATACCCGCGATCCAACCCGATCACTCCGAAGGGGTTGTTCTCCTGGTTTAAAAACCAGTAACGGAAATCGGGATTGACCTGCAGGATCTCAAACTTCCGGGAAACCTCCGCGCTGGTTTTAAGGCTCCCGATGTTTCCCATCGCGCATGCGAAAGCAAGCGTTGCCGCAATCACCGTCATGGCCAAAAAAAAATTTCTGAACATGCCAAGCCTCTTGCCTGAAAATGGTTTAAGATTCCGCTCAAAATCTTACTTGAATTTAAAGTTGTCTAGAATCCCAACCGGATGCCGACGCCGGCGCCGCCGGACCCGATGCCGACGCCGGCGCCGCTCCCATACCATCCGTCGTTGCCGACCCAGGGCATGGCGGCGTTGACGGGCTCGAATACCACATCCCGATCGGCTGAGCCTGCGGGTCCAGTATGTAGGCCCCGTAGGTGAAGGATCCTCTCACCGGAAAACCCTGCACCAGGCCGATCACTTTCTCGAAGGTCTTGGAGTTGGGGTCCACCTCCTTCCAGTTGATGTCTTCGATGCGGTATGGCGGCTTCAGGCCGACCACTGCGTAAGGGTTGTTTTCCTGATTGTAATACCAGTAGCGGTGGTTGGGTTCGGCGTGGAAGGTCTCGAAAGCCCGTCCGACCTCGCGGCTGTTCCTGAGTCCTCCGCGGTTCGCCCCCGAACAGCCGGCCGCGAGCATGACCGCAAGAAACAGGAACGCAGCGGCTGTTAAAAACCGGGATCGGTGCCGGCGGTTCATGGGAGCACCTTTCAGAATGGGTGGGCGTTCATATACAAGAGTAAGAACCATAATCCTTCAAGACAATGGCCGATGGTGCCGTGCCAAAGGCGCCCGATGGAGGCCGTAGCGGCCGACCAAGGATAAACTGTCGGTGCCCTGAACCCAGGGCCGATCGGGATGGGTTCAGGAAAACTCCCCCGCCCATTTCCCGGATAGCAGAAATGGGCGGAGGCCTCCGGCTCATATAAAAGGATAGATCAAGAACGCCGCGGAGGTAATGATAAAATAAACAAAAAAGACCAGCAGCAGCCACCCCATGATCTCTCGGAATTCCAGTTTGGCCACGGCGAGCATGGCGATGGCCCAGAACGGTTGAATCATGTCCGTCAACATGTCGCCCCAGGCGTATGTCACGACCACCTTGTACGCCGGTACCCCTAGCTCCTTCGCCGCCGGCAGCAGATAGGGGGCGGTGACGGCCCATTCGGAGCCGCCGGAGGGAATGAGGTAGTTGAGCAGCCCCGCGTACCAGTAAGTGATCAGCAAAAACGTGCTGCCGCTGGAGATGGCGACGAAGGCCTTGGCGAACACGGTCGCCAGTGCCGTGAATTTGAAAAGACCGAAGATGCCGGCATAAAAAGGGAACTGGATGACGATGCCCCAGATGGCCTTGCCGGCGTCCTCGGCAGCCTTCAGGAAGCTCCACGGCCGCCAGTGGAACAGGATCCCCAGAATGAGGAAAAGCAGGTTCATGTTGTCGAGGTTGATGGCCTTGGCGAACCCCACCTGACTCACTTTCCAACCCAGCCACCAGAGCCCGGCGGCGGAGACGATGATGTTCCAGCCGCACCACCAATTGGCCCAGGTGGAGAACGCCTTTATCTCCTTCGGACGCGGCGGCGCTTCATACAGCTTCAGCTGGTTCATGAGCTCGGGTTTGACTTTGAAGGTATTTTTCTCCGAAGGGTGCATCAGGGCCATCAGGACCGTAACGATGACGATGATGACCACCAGCAGGATCAGGTTGAAGGGCGAGAAAAGGGTCAGGTTGGTGCTGATGGTCTCCTTCAGATAGCCGCCCTTGATGAGGAAGTTGTCCGGGGTGTTGACCAGCAGAGGCGCGGACGCCGAAAGTCCGGCATGCCAGGTGCAGCCGAGGCCGAGGTAGGCGGCTGCCACCAGGAGGCGGTAGTCCACCTTCGGGTTGTTCTTGACGATGTAGAGGGCGAGCATGGCGCTGCCGATGAGGCTGATGCCCCACTGCAGCCAGGCGCTGATCATGGAGAACAGGGCCATGATCACGATGGCCTGCCAGGGCTTGTCCTTGTTGGCCCAACCGGAAATGCCGTTCAGGAGCCACCTCACGGGGGGCGAACAGGCGAGGATGTAGCCGGTCATCATGATCAGGCACATCTGCATCGCAAAGCCCAGCAGGGCCCAGAAGCCGTCGCCCCAAGCCTGAACGGCCTTGGCGGGGCCGACATCGCCCCATATCAGGGCCATGACGAAGGTGATGATGGTGAGAACCCAGACGATGACGAGCGCGTCCGGAATGTACTTTTCCGACCAGCGCGTCAGGCCGGCACCCCAGTCTTTCAGAAATTCAATTCCCGATTTTTGCTCTGTCGCGGCCATGGCAAGCTCCTTTCTTTAAGGTTGGCGGTACCGCAAGGCTCGATCGCAGGGCTCTTTGTTCATCACCTCCTTTCGGATAAAATTCAAGCGGCATTTTTGCAGCAGGCGGGGCTTTTGTCAAACCACCGACGCACCAACGCAACGCGAGCCTGCTGCAAATCAAGCGGCCTCAAACCGCATGCACGGCCCCATGCAAAGAGGTGAGCATCGAAACCGCCATGGGGGAGCGGCGTGTTCGCGGTCGGCTTCGCGTCAAACCCGTTCCGGGCTGCTGTCGGGCAGGACGATCACGGCCTCCCCCCGGCGGCCGTCGATGCATATCTCCAGGGGCTGCCCCCAGCGCAGGAGCCGCAGGTATTTTGTCTCGCGGGGGGATTTCGCGGCCTGCAGCTGATCCCAGCGGATGAAAGCAGCCGAGCCGTAGGGAACGGACAGGCAGCCGATGTTGAGCGATGTGACGTTCTGGAAAAAATGGGTCCCCTGGGCGGGGTCGACGTTGAACCCCTTGAGCCCCACCTCCACCAGGACCTTGACCCCCGAAATCTGGGCCCAGCCGACCCCGATGCCCATCCAGGGGTCGGTCGAGCCCCAGCGCCCGAAGCCGACGAGAATATAGGGCCGGCCCTCGTCGACCAGCCCCTTGTTCAGCTCGCCGATCTCCCGGGCGATCTCGCGTGTTTTGGAAATATCGAACCCTTCGGGCTTGACGCACACCAGGTCGTAAATGCCGCGGTAAAACCCGTTGCCGTGGGCCAAGTTCGAGTAGCAGAACGCCTTCTCCGTGAGCCCGGCGGAGACCTCGACCCTCTCCCAGCGCTTCTGGGAGGCCATCGGCCTGAGCTGCAGAGGGTAGAACACGGGCCGCTGCTCTTCGGGCAGATCGCAGGCGAATTCGATCTCGACCGGGATCCGCATCGACCGCTCGCAGATGGAAAGCAGGCTGGAGAGCAGCTCGCCGAATTTCAGCCGCGGGTCACGCAGGACTTTCTGGAAGGTGACGATCCGGGGGCCGTCGTAGAAAAAGCTGTCCACCAGCAGGCCGCTGTCGGACTGGTAGACGGAGGCCACCTTCTGCAGCACCCATTGGCTCTCCGCCACCGAGAGCGGCAGCAGCTTGAGCCGGTCCATCGTGGCCGGGTCCCGCGGCTCCCGGATGGGCTCCATGTCGAGCGCATAGAAGTTCTTCTGGGTGAAGTACAGCCAGTCGCGCATGTCGGCAAACTGCGGCAGCAGCATCGGGTAGCGCGGGCAGAACCGCACGATGGGCCCGCCCTCCACCACGGTTTTTCCTAATCCGAGGGCGATCTGGGCCACGCCGTCCTCGGGTTTCATGTACGAGATGGGGTAGAAATTGTGCGACTGGGCCACGCCGGAGAAGGTGGGGTAGAAATACCCCCCGCGGCGGCAGCCGCCCAGGGTCTGAACCACCACGGCCATGCGTTCGTCCTCGAGCCGGTAGCTCGTCTGCCGGAAATAAGCCCGCGGGTTGTCCCCGAAGGTGGACGCCCACACGAGCTTGACGGCGGCCAGCAGCGACCAGAGGCGCTGGTCCAGGGAATCGTCGCTGTTGGGCAGCATGTAGGTGGAATAGAGGCCCGCCAGCGGCAGGTTGTGGGAGTCCTCCAAAATGCTCGAGGAGCGCACGGCCAGGGGCTCGCGGACGGTCTGCAGATAGGCCCGCAGATCGTGGATCATCTCATCGCGGAGCTTCCCCTTCAGGAAGCGCTGCTGGAGCTCGGGGTACTCGAGCGCGCCTTTCAGGGCAGGGTCCCACAGCCGGTTGTCTTCGAGAAAGCGCACGAATTCGTTGGAACAGATGACCAGGGTCGGGGGGATCTGGATCGCGAGGTCGGGAAACCGCTGACGGATTTCGAGCCGGGAGAGCAGGTAGCGCAGGAACCCGATGCCCCGCGCCTTGCCGCCGAGAGAGCCTTCCCCGCAGCGCAGGAACTGCAACTCCAGCGGGTTGCGGCCGGGGGTAAAGCGGGTGATGATGTCGCTTTGCTTCTCGTAGAGCACGGTCTCGATCACGCGGATCAGGAAGCGGCGCAGCTCCTCGGCGTCCCGAAAGTCCTCCGAGCGCTTCGGGTAGAGCTGTTCGGCGATCTTGACCTCGGTGCGCGCCATCATCCAGTGCGAAAAATGCTGCTGCTCGGCGTGGTGCAGGATCGATTCGGCCGGCGCCTCCCGCAGGCGGTCGAGCAGCTCGCGCGGGTTTCCCGCCCGAGCGACCTCGCGGCCGTCGGGCATCCGGAAAATGAAATCGCCGAAGCCCATGGTCTCCCGCAGAAACCGCTGCAGGTCCTCCATCAGCCGGCTGGAGTTCTTGTCGATGAAATAGGTCTGCAGCTCCTCCGCCCGGCTGCGGTTTTTCTCCGGGTCGGCGGACTGGATGCAGATGGGCAGCTCGCGCATGTCCCGGCGCAGCATGCGGACGAGCTCGAAGCCGGCTTCGTCGTCCAGTCGGCCGGCCTTGATGAAGCGCACATCGGTGATGACCCCCAGGATGTAGGGCCGGTAGCGCCGGTAGACGTCGACGGCCTCCTCGAAGCTTTCGACCAGCACCACCTTGGCCCGCGAGCGCATCCGCAGCTGGCGGTGCAGGTGGTTCAGCCCCTCGTCGATCAGCCGCCGGGTGAGGACCATGATGGCGGTGTAGATGGCCGGCAGGAAGGTGGAGTAGTGCGCGACGGAGTCCTCTACC
>JALOPD010000282.1 GCA_025454075.1 Desulfobacterales bacterium
CAGCGAGCGGTATTTTTCTTCCGACTTGATGTAGCGCTCCTGGAGCAGGGCGTTTTCGATGGCGATGGCGATGCGGTTGCCGACCAGCTCCAGCACGTTGCGCAGGTTCTGGGAGAATTCCTGGGGCGACCGGCTTCCGATCCGGATCACGCCGAAGGTTTCCTTTTCCTTGGAGCTGATGGGAATATAGGCGATGGTGTCGAGGGCGTTGGCTTCAAGCGGCCGGATGTCGTCGGTGACCTCGGGCGGCAGTTCGTCGAAGGTGACGAGGTGGTGGCCGCGGCCCACGTAGTGGACGGCGCTGTGCGCGCCGGCGATGGGCTGGCGGCGACAGGCCGTCTGCGAGAGGCCGTAGCTGAATTTGGAATAGTAGCGGCCGTCCTCGCCCAGCAGGTATATGCAGATGCCGTCCGCCGCAAAGAGCTGGTGGAGCTCCCGCAGCGCCACGTGGATGCGCTCTTCCAGGTCCGCCGGCGCGTTCAGCGCGGCGTAAATGGAGCACATGGTGCTCAACTCGGCGGTATGGTGCTCGCGCTCTTCTTCGGCGCGCTTGTCCTCGGTCTTGTCCCACAGGGTTTCGATCGCGCCGACGATGCGGCCGTCGGGCGATTTGATCGGGGCGGCCGTGAACCAGCACCATTTTCCGGACTCGCCCAGCTGCGGGAAAAACCCCTCGGCTTCGTAGGCGCCGTCGATCAGGGCGGATTTGCGCCAGGTGCTGCCATACAGCCGTTTGATTTCCTCCTCGTCGCTCTGGTCGAGGATGACGTCGGCCATGGTCGGCCGCGCGCTCGCGTAGAACGGCGACCATTGGCGGTTGGTGCCGATCATCTGGCTGGCGCTCGCGCCGGTCAGGTTTTCGAGGGCGCGGTTCCAATGGGTGATGATGTTTTTGTGGTTGATGACGAAGGTCGGAATGGTGCTGCCCTGGATGATCTGATAGAGCGCCTGCTCCTTGTCGACGAGTTCCTTCTCGATTTCGCGCGACCGCAGGTTCCGGCGCTCGATGATGGCGGTCATGCGGTCGATCAGCTGCCCGACCAGCGCGACCACGGCCACCGGGTTGCGCTTGATGCCCGCCAGCTCGCGGAAGGATTCGATCCGGACCTTTTCGACGTGGAGGAAATCGCGGATGGCGCGCGCCTCGAAATGGTCGATCAACCTCAGTTCGGCCGGCTTGGTTTCGCGGATGGTCTCGATGATGGCGTTGCTGTCGGTCAGCTCCAGCAGCGTTTCCAGGTGCTTGAACCGGAAGAACTCGGTGTAGTCCGCATAGGTGGGAATGCCGATGGAGGCGGCATAGCGGATGCCGTCGGCATCCTGGTTGATGTCGGCGACGCCCAGAATCTCCGGACGCTGGTCGGCGAAGACCGCGTCGGTCAGGAATTCCAGAAACGCCTTGCAGGCCCGGCCGCCGCCGACGATGGCGATGGTGGACCCCAGGAACTTGCGGATCACGGCGTCCTCGTCAAAAAAAGATGATGGTCACTATGCCGAAAGCAGGCACTAGAAAAACCAGCGCGTACTTCAGGATATAGCCGAAGAAGCTCGGCATCTTCGTGCCGGCCTCTTCGGCGATCGAGCGCACCATGAAGTTCGGGGCATTGCCGATGTAGCTGCAGGCGCCGAAGAAGACCGCTCCGGCCGAAATGGCGGCCAGATAGGCCGGAATTTCTTCCATGAGGTGGATCACGCTCATCGCCTCGGGCACCCCCGGGTAGAAGCTGCCGAGGGCCGTGCTGAAAAAGGTCAGGTAGGTCGGGGCGTTGTCCAGGAATGCCGAAAGCGCGCCGGCGGCCCAGAAGTAGTGCGCCGGCTGGGTGACGGCGTTGATCAGAAACGCCATGGCGCCGTTGGGGCCGGCCTTCAGGATGAGCAGGCAGGGCAGCATGGTGACGAAGATGCCGATGAACAGCAGGGCCACCTCGACGATCGGCGCCCAGGTGAAGTTGTTGTCTTCGCGCACGGCCGTGCGCGTGGTGAGCAGCGAAAGCGCGCCGATGGCGATCAGCAAACCGTCGCGCACCCAGTCCTGCACCCCGCGGTGCACGCCGAAGGTGTCGATCTCCCCCCAGTCGGCCACCCCGCTCATCAGCACCGCGCCGACGACGCCCGCCAGGAGAAGAAAGTTGTGCGTCCCCTCGATGGCGAGGGCTTCCTTGGGGCCCTTGACCGGGCGGTCCCTGGCGCCCTCCTTGCGGTAATGATAGGAGTCCAGAATGAAATACGCGGTCAGCAGCAGACCGGTGACCAGCAGCATGTGGGGCAGGAGCCTCATGGTCCAGAAGAAGGACACCCCGTGCAGAAATCCGAGGAACAGGGGCGGGTCGCCGAGCGGGGTGAGGCTGCCGCCGACGTTGGCCACCAGGAAAATGAAGAACACCACCATGAACGAACGGTTCTTGCGGTAGCTGTTGGCCCGCAGGAACGGACGGATCATCAGCATGGCCGCGCCGGTGGTGCCCATCCAGGAGGCGATCGCCGTGCCGATGATCAGCATCAGCGTGTTGACGACCGGCGTGCCCCGCAGCGTCCCGCGCAGCAGGATGCCTCCGGACACCGTGTAGAGGGCCCACAGCAGAATGATGAAGGGCACATAGTCCGCCAGGATGATGTGCACGATCTCGTGGACCGCGGCCGAGCCGTATGCGCTGACGAACGGGGCGCCCAGAGAAGCGGCCCAGAACGCCGATACCTTGCCGTAGTGGTGGTGCCAGAAATCCGGGAGCACCAGGGGCAGGAGGGCGATCGAGAGCAGCATGCCGGCGAACGGGATGCAGCTCCAGATCGGCAGCGCCACGCCGAGGTCGTGCGGCGCCGGAACCGCTGCGGCGGCGGCGGCCGCGGCCGCGGCCTCGGCCCAAGTCGTGCACAGCAAAGCGGCCAGGAAGCACAGGACGGCCAAGGCCGGAAGCCGGTTCATCGGAGAATCCCTTTCTGGAACGCCATTGGTCGCAGTCGGCGGTCGGCCCGGATGGAATCGAGGAAGATCGGCCCGGTGATGCCGGCGTCCGCGCCGTGATCACGCAGCTGACGAATTCCAGGGCACAGGCTTTTGGATTAGCAAACTCTTGATTATTTGGGAAGTTTTTTTTATGGAAGAAACACGCCGGAACGGCGGCTCGCGGGCCGCGAGGGGCCGGCACGTCGTGCGCGCGCACCCAAGGAGGCTACTTAATGATCACCCGACTGGTTCAGGCAGTGGTATTGATGATCGGCGTCGGGGCCGCGGCGGGCTCCTGGGCGGCCGCCGAAAACAAGCCCCCGGCGGAGGGCGCCGCCCCGCCGGCCATCACGCTGGCCGTCCCCGCGGATGCCGGGCACCAGGCCTACCTGGGACTGGCGGGGAAGAAGCAGTTTTCGGTCGGAGACGTCCAGGCGGAGGTGGTGATCATCCAGATCTTCAACATGTACTGACCGCACTGCCAGAAGGAGGCTCCTTCTGTGAACGAGACCTTCCGCAAGATCGAAGCCGACCCCAAGCTGAAGGGCAAGGTCAAGCTGATCGGGATCGGAGTGGGCAACTCGAGCTTCGAAGTGGACTACTATAAAAACAACTACAAGGTGCCTTTCCCGCTGTTTCCGGACCCGGATTTCAAGATCCACAAACTGGTGGGGGAGGTGCGGACCCCTTACTACATCGGGGTCAAGAACCAGCCGGGCGCCGCCCCCAAAGTCTACTATTCCAAGCTCGGAGGCAGTCAGGACCCGGAGGAACTGCTTAAAAAGCTGCTCACCGATTCAGGGCTGCGCTGACGGAACGTCGATGACTTCGTAAAAAGCCCAATTTCGGCGTTGCGCTTCATCCCGCAGTCGCTGCGGCGTACTGTAAGGTACGCCTCACTCCGCGGGCTTCGCGCGCCTTGAACTTGGGCTTATTACAAAGTCATCGCTTTGAGTGACTTTTTGCGAGTTCAACAACGTTGCGGAGGTTGCTCATGACAAAAATCGTAGCCGCACTCGGTATGGCAGTCTGGCTGCTGGCCGCTTCCGCGCCATGCGGCGCCCAGACGCTGAAGGAGAGCCTCTACGATCCCGGCGTGCTGAAGCCGGTCGACAGCACCCTGAAGGTCAAGAAGGGCCAGGCAGCCCCGGATTTCACGCTGCCCTCGGTTTCCGGGGAGAAAATCCGCCTGAGCCAGTACCGGGGGAAGAAAAACGTGGTGCTTTCCTTCGTGCCGGCGGCGTTCACGCCGGTGTGCTCGGACCAGTGGCCGGGCTACAACATGGCGCGGGGGCTGTTCGAGCAGCATGACGCGATCCTGCTCGGCATCACGGTCGACAACCTGCCATCGCTGTTCGCCTGGACCCTGCAGATGGGCTCGCCGCTGTGGTTCCCGGTGCTATCGGACTTCTGGCCGCACGGCGCGGTGGCCTCCAAATACGGCCTGCTGCGATCCGACGGGGTTTCCGAGCGGGCGCTGATCTTCATCGACAAGAAGGGTGTCATCCGGGACATCCTGGTCACCGATATCAACAAGCGGCCCGACCTCGAGCAGTGCGCCGTAGCCCTGAAGAAGATGGAAGGGAAGTAAAAGGATTCAAGGGGCCGAGGGGTCAAGGGTTCGAGGGGAAGAGCTTAATAAAAAACAGGGCCTGCCCGTCAAGGGCAGGCCCTGTTTTTTTAGCGGTGGCGCTTGGCAAAGGGGAACACGCTGGTGTAGCCCAGGATGTCCGTGATCAGCAGGATGATGAAGACGATCAGGATGGCGGCGACGATGATCCCCAAGGCGCTGCCGCCGGCCGGCAGGCTCTCGACCGCATCGGCCAGGCGCACCGCTTCGGCGTCCGACAGCGCCTCGGCGCGGGCCTTGGCTTCCGCGGGATCGATGC
>JALOPD010000283.1 GCA_025454075.1 Desulfobacterales bacterium
TGGGCAGGATCCAGGTCAATGCCCTGGTCAATTCCCCGGACAGCCGCCAGTTCAACGAGACCCAGCGCACCCTGTGGGAGCGGTTCCTCCAGTATTACGTCGACCGCAAGGAGCTCAAGCTCGAGCTCAAGAACGACAGCGAACCGACCGCCATCATCAACTCGCTGAAAGACTGGCTGGACAGCGGGGATGACGACGCCATCACCGGGCTGAGCGGCGCCGAAACCAGCTTCTACGAGAGCAGAAAGCCGCCGTACCCGGCCCGCAACGGCCCGCTGAACGACCTGGGCGAGCTGCTGCTGGTCAAGGGGATCACCCCGGAGCTTTATTACGGGACGGCGGAGATCCCGGGGATTTCGCACCATCTGACGGTCTTCGGCATGGCGCCCGGTCAAGGCACGGAGGTCGGCTTCCCCGGCCGCATCAACTTCACCACAGCCGGCATTCCCGTGCTCTTCTCGCTGCTGCCGGCCGAAAACAAGGACCTGGTGGAGGCCATCGACGAGCTGCGGCGGGACATCGCGTCCGGCAAGCAAAAGGTGGACATGCGCAACCCCGCTTGGTTGAACCAGGTCCCGGGGCTGGCGGGCCTCAAGCTCGACCCCAAGCTGATCACCCTGTCGAGCGACCTGTTCCGGGTGGAGTCGACGGCCACCCTGCACGATGCCGCCACCACGGTCACGGCCGTGCTGCAGCGGGTGCAAGCCCCCCAGATGGGAAAATGGACGTGCCGCATCCTGAGTTGGCAGGTGAATTGAAATGAGCCGAAAAGTTCTGGGTCTCGACATACAAACCCACAGCGTCCGCGCGGTGCTGGTCAAAAGCAGCCTTCGGGAAAGCCGCATCGCCGCCTTCATGTCCGTTCCAATCCCCCCGGAGAGCGAGGAGGGAGGGGGGCTGCGGGCGGCGCTGCGGGCGATCGCCGCGAACATGGACCTGAAGGACGCCGACTGCGCCGTCTCCATTCCGGCCGTGCTCTTTTCCTGCCGCAACGCGCAAGTCCCGTTTCCCAACCCGAAGAAAATCCGGATGGTTCTGCCGTTTGAAATCGAACCCTCCCTGCCTTTTTCCGTCGAGGACGTGGCCATCGATTTCAGCGTTCTCGGCCCGGGGTCGACCCCGGGCCAGACGGAGGTCCTGGCGGCCGCCGTCGACAAAAACCGGCTCGCCTCCGTCCTGGAGGCCCTCTCCGCCGTGCACATCGACCCGCAACGCCTGACCCTGAGCGGGCTTTCCATCGCGCTGTGGATCGGCCGCAACCCCGAAGCCGCCGGCGCCGCCCTGTGCCTGGATGTCGGCGACACCTTCGGGTCTCTGCAGATCGTCGACGGGCCCGATGTCCGGCTGATCCGATCCTTTCCCCTGCCGGCGCCGGCAGCCGCCCGCGAGCGCGCCCTGCACCACCACATCCGCACCACGCTCGGCGCGCTGGCCGACCTCGGCGGTGAGGCCGGCCGCCCGGCGGAAGCCGTCCTGTCCGGCGGCGGGCCGACGGGGACGGACCTGGAGCGCTTCGCCGCCGCGCTGCCCATCGCCCTGCGGACATCGGATATAAGGCAAGAGCGCCGCGTGGCCGTCGGAGGGGACGAAGCGGCCTGGGACCCCGCTCTCATGGACGGGGCGCTGGCCCTGGCGCTGGCCGAAATCGAAGGCCTTGAAAGCCTGAGCTTTCATCGCAGCCAGTTCCCGGGCAGGAAAATCCTGTCGCGCTACCGGGAGAACCTGGTCAAGACCGGCGCCCTGGCCGCCGCGGTGCTGGTGTTGATGTTCGCCAGCCTCCTGGTCGAATCGCTCTCTCAAAAGCACCGGCTGGAGGGACTCGACCGGCAGATCGCGGCCGTTTTCATGGAGGCGTTTCCGGACGCCAAGAAGACGGCCGACCCGTACCAGCAGATGAAGATCAACCTGCAGGAGCTCAAGAAGGGCACTTCCGCGCCGGGAGAGTCGCTGCCAGCCGTCCGCAGCATCGATCTTCTCAAGAGCATCAGCGACGGCATTCCCGAGGAGATCTCGGTCGTTTTCGACCGCATGGTGATCGGCCCGGAGGCCATCCTGATTTCGGGCACCACGCCCGCGTTCAATGTCGTGGATGAGATCAAGGGACAGTTGGAGCGCATCCCCGCCTTCAAGAAAGTGACCATCAGCTCGGCGAACACCGACCGCTCCGGCAAGGAAGTGAACTTTCAGCTCAAGGTGGACCTGTGAAACCGCGGATGCTGTTTGATTCGGTGATCCGTCGCGTGAATCTCAGCAAGCTCAGCCGGCGGGAAAAAATCGTCGTGGCCGGGGGCGGTTGCGCCCTGGTTCTGTTTCTGCTGATTCAGTTCGTGGTCGCGCCCGTGTTCAGTCGCAGTGCCCAGCTGCGGCAGGCCGTTAATGCCAAGACGCTCATGCTGGCGGAGATGCACCGCATGAAGGCCGAATACGACGGCCTGAAGTCCCGCACCAAGCAGTCCGAGGCGCGCTTCACCCGGCGGGACAAGGGCTTCACCCTGTTTTCCTTCCTCGATCAGTTGGCCGGTCAGTCCCGGATCAAGGAACGGGTGAATTACATGCGGCCTTCGAAAATCGAGCAGAAGAACAGCGCCTTGAAATTGTCGCGGGTCGAAATGAAACTGGAGGCGGTGACGCTGGAGCAGCTCGCGACCTTCCTCTATGGGGTGGAAACCTCGCGAAACGCCGCCGTGGTGAGCAAGATCTCCATCACCCGCCGGGACCAGAAAGAGGGGCTGCTCGACGCCATTCTGCAGGTGGACACCCTGGAGCTCTGAGAACATGTCGTTGACCCCGAATACGCGCCGCCTGCTGGTGGCGGTTTACATCGTCGCCGCGGCGCTGGTGTTTCTTTACGTCGGCTTTCCATCGGAGGCGCTGCGCGCGCACGTGGCTCACCGGCTGAGCGCGAGCCTGCCCGGCCTGAACGTGGCGGTCGCCGACGTGCGGCCGTCTCTGCCGGCGGGCATGTCCCTGCTTGGGGTCCGGGTCTCCTACGCCGAAAAGCCGCTGGCCGTGCTCGACCGGCTGCGCGTGCAGCCGGAGCTGATGTCGCTGCTGCAGCCCCGGACCGTTTACGAATTCGACGGCTCCGCCGGGTCCGGCGCCATCAGCGGTCGGGCGGAAATCGATTCCGCAGCGCCCCCCCGAGCCAACACGAGCCTGAATGCGCGCATCAGCGGCGTTCTCCTGCAGCAGGTCCCCGGGGTGCGGGAGATTTACGGCAGCCGGCTCTCCGGGCGCTTGGACGGCACCCTCACCGTGAGCCCCGCGGGCGCCCTGGCGGGGAAGATGACCGTCGCGGACGCGCAGCTGGAGCTGGCCTCGCCGGTGTTCAACCAAAAAAGTTTCGCCTTCAGAACGGCGGATGCCGACATCGCGTTCCAGAATCGGACGCTTCTGCTGCGAAACGGTCGGTTGAAGGGCAATGAACTGGACGCGGAGATATCGGGCACCATCGTCCTGGGGCCGGCCCCGGGCGCCGGCACCTTGAGTTTGAGCGGCCGGCTGACGCCGCACCCGGCCTTCATGGCCAAGGCGGAAGGCAGCCTCCCGGCCAATCTGCTGCGCCGCCGCACGGCGATCCCCTTCCGGGTGACCGGCCCGCTGGACGCCCCGGGGTTTTCGTTCAACTGAGATGAAGGGTTGAGCCGGAAGCAAAAATCCGGCATAATTCGATTATGGTCCATCGTTATTTCACCATCGCCAACCTCCTGCTGCTGACGGCCGCCGTCTATTTCGGCGTCTCGATCTTCTATGCCGTTCTGACGGCGCGGCTGGACAGCGGCATCCCGCCCGCGTCTTCGACCGTCGCGGAGGCTGTGGCCGGCGGCGACGCCCCCTCCAGCATGGCGGACTACCAGGTGATCGTCGCGCGCAACCTTTTCAACTCGGGGCGGCAGGCCCTGGCCGGCGCGGACAAGGCGGGGTCGCCCGGCCTGGACGTGGACAAGCTGAAGCAGACCGACCTGAAGCTGAAGCTCTGGGGCACCAGCACCGGGCGCGACGGCCAGGCCTACGCCGTCATCGAGGACCAGAAGACCCGGGAGCAGCTGCTCTACCGCACCGGGGACGCGATCCAGAATGCCGTCGTCAAGATGGTGCTGCGGGAGAAGGTGGTGCTGACCGTGAGCGGCCGGGACGAGGTCCTGACCCAGGAGGAGCCCGGCGTCACCCGGAGCGGCGCGCCGGGGCCGGCCCGGGCCGATGCGGGGGCGGCCGCCCGGCCCCCCGCGGCCGAGCCCATCCAGCAGGTCACGGTCAGCCAGGAGCAGGCCGAGCAGGCCATGGAAAACCTGGGCGATCTGCTGAACCAGGCCACCTTCCGACCGCACGTCGAGGACGGCAGGCCCGCCGGGATCTCGATCACCGGCATCAAGCCGAACGCCATCTTCCGCAAGCTGCGCTTGCGCAACGGCGACATCATCACCGGCGTCAACGGCCAGACCATCGCCTCGGTGGACGACGCCATGAAAGCCTTCGGCACCCTCTCGACGGAGGCCCCCGTCCAGGTCAAGGTCAAACGGCGGGGGCAGGAAGAAACCCTTGAATACAAGATCGAGTGAACGCGGCCACCCCGCGCGGGGAGTTCCCATGAACCCACGAATCCACTATTGCCGCCTGGCGGCAGCCGTCGCCGTCGTCCTTCTCTGGGCCCTGCTGGGCGCATCCATGGCGGCGGCCCAGCCGGCCGATGCCTCGGCGCCGGGCAAACCGTCGGCCGACCAGTTCGTCTCCATCGATTTCAACAACGTGGACATCAACCTGTTCATCAAGTTCATGAGCGAGCTGACGGGCACCAACTTCGTCGTCGACCAGGAAGATCCTGCCGGCGCCGGAGGCCCGCACGCGCAACATCCAGACCCTGCTCGAGCAGGAGAAGGCCGGCCCCGAGGACAAGGTGGTCACCCAGCTCATCCCGCTCAAGTACGCGGACCCGGAAGAGCTCAAGCGCCTCTTCACCCCGCTGGTCTCCAAGAACAGCGTCATCCTGGGCTACGGCCCGGCCAACACCGTCATCATCACCGACGTGCAGTCCAACATCCAGCGGCTGATGAAAATTCTCAAGAAGATCGACGTCCCGGGGGCCGGCCAGCAGATATCGGTCATTCCGCTGCAGCACGCGGACGCCGCCCGGCTCACCACCATGGTGACCAACCTGTTCAAGACGACCGCCCCCCGGCCCCAGCAGGCGGGGACCGCCGACAAGCAGCCGGTCATCGTGGCCGACGAGCGCACCAGCACCATCGTGGTCCTGGCGAGCGAAGTGGACACGCTGCGCATCAAGCAGCTGATCGCCATGATCGACAAGGAGACCCCGCGCGGCAAGGGCAAGATCAATGTGTACTACTGCGAGCACGCCACCGCCGAGGACCTGGCCAAGGTGCTGCAGGAGATCCCCTCCCAGCAGTCGGGGGCCGGTCCCGGCGCCGCCGGGGGGGCCGGCGGCGGTGCGGCGACGGGGGCCTCGCGGGGGCCGACCGCAGTGGTCATGGGCAAGGTCCAGATCAACGCCGACAAGGCCACCAACAGCCTCATCATCATGGCCGACAAGGAAGACTACGACGTGGTGGAGGCAGTCATTAAGAAACTCGACATCCCCCGCTCCATGGTCTACATCGAGTCCCTCATCATGGAGGTGAACGCCACCAAGAGCCTGGACCTCGGGGTGCAGTGGCAGCTCTTCGACCAGACCAACGTGAACAACCAGAACGTCCTCTACGGCGGCAAGTTCAGCTCGACGTCGGGCGTGCTGAACCCCGCCAACGCACTGGGAACGGGGCTTGCCGTGGGCGTGCTGACCGAGCCCTTCACCTTCGGCGGGATCACGCTGTCGAACATCAGCGCCATCGTCAACGCCGTCAAGAGGGACGACGACTTCCGCATCCTCTCCACCCCGCAGATCCTAACCACGGACAACGAGGAGGCCCGCATCACCGTGGGCGAGAACCGGCCCTTCCAGACCCGCGCCACCACCGACGTCTCCGGCGGCACCTACGAGTCCTTCGAGTACCGGGACGTCGGCAAGATCCTGAAAATCACGCCGCACGTCAGCGAGGGCCGCAACGTGCGCCTGAAGCTGTCGCTCGAGGTGACGAGCCTCGACCGGCTCGCCACCGCCTCCACCACCGCCAGCGGGTCCGGAGCCACCCGGCCGGTCACCCAGAAGCGCACCATCGACACCACCGTGCTGGTCCAGGACAATCACACCGTCGTCATCGGCGGGCTGATCGACGACAACCGCAGCAACAACGAAACCAAGGTGCCGGGGCTGGGCGACCTCCCGCTGCTGGGGTGGCTGTTCAAGACCCAGACCGATGCCAACCAGAAGACCAACCTCTATGTCTTTCTCACCCCCCGGGTGGTCAAAAGCCCCGAGGAGGCCGACAAACTGGTGTCCGACAAGAAAAAGCTGCCGGATTCGATCCCCGAGAAATTCAAGGGCGGCGAAATCAAACTTTACAACGACCAGCGGCCCGAACCGTGACCCCGCTTTCCGACATCCTCGCCGCGCGCTGCAACCTGACCCCGGACCTGCTGGCCGCGGCCGACCGGGTCCGCGCCGAAAAGGGCGGCCAGATCGGCGAGATCCTGGTCCAGCAGAAGGCGATCACCGAGGACCAGCTGCTGGAGGCGATGGGCGCTCAGTTCGACATCCCCTACTGGCCCAAGCTGCCGTTGAACGACATCGACCCCGCCCTGGTCGCCAGGATCCCCATCCAGTTCCTGAAGAAGCACTGCCTGGTGCCGATCCAGTGCCGCAGGCCGCCGACCGCCGTGGACTGCGGCCTCAGTGCGCCGAACCCGGCCGGGCCGAACCGGCCGGTCTGCGAGGCCGGCTGCGTGATCGCGGTGCGCGACCCCATCGAGTTCCAGGCTTTGGACGATCTGGTGCGGATTTTGGACGTCCCCGA
>JALOPD010000075.1 GCA_025454075.1 Desulfobacterales bacterium
CATCAAAGAGCTGATCCTGCGGCTGGAGCCCGGGCAGGCGCTCAACTTCAAGTCCGGCGCCTATGTCCAGATCGACATCCCCCGCTACCACGCCTCCTTCAAAGACTTCCACATCCCCCAGACCTACCGGTCGATGTGGGACCGCTACAAGCTCTGGAGCCTGGTGGCGAAGACCGACGAGCCGGTGTACCGGGCCTATTCCATGGCCAACACCCCCACCGAGGACCTGCTGCGGTTCACCATCCGCATTGCCACGCCGCCGCCGGGCGCTGGCGGCGATCTTCCCCCCGGGGTGGGGTCCTCCTACGTGTTCAGTCTGAAGCCGGGGGACAAGGTCGTTCTGAGCGGCCCCTTCGGGGAGTTTTTTATCAAGGAGACCCAGCGGGAGATGTGCTTCATCGGCGGGGGGGCCGGCATGGCACCCATGCGCAGCCATATCTTCGACCAGCTGTCGCGGGTGCAGACCAACCGCCGGGTCACTTTCTGGTATGGCGCTCGCTCCCGGGCGGAGATGATCTACGATGCGGAATTCAGGCGGCTGGCCGAGCAGTTCCCCAATTTCACCTACACCGTGGCCCTCTCCGAACCGCTGCCGGACGACCGTTGGGAGGGCCCGGTGGGCTTCATCCACCAAGTGGCCCACGACCTCTACCTCAGCCGGCACGAAGACCCTTCGGAAATCGAGTACTACCTCTGCGGCCCCCCGATGATGCTGCGGTCGGTGGAAAAAATGCTGGACGGCCTGGGGGTGGACCCGGAAATGATCGCCTACGACGAGTTCGGATGATGGCGTCGTTGCAGGGCCAGTCTCTGCGTTGCGCTTCATCCCGTGGTCGCTGCGGCGTACTTAACGTACGCCTCGCGACACGGAATTCGCGCGCCTTGATCCTGGCCCTGGAACGACGCCATCGACCGGTGGCGGCCACGAATCGGCAGCTTCGAATGGTTGCCCGGTATTAGAATACCATCTTTTCGGGGGGGCGGCGCTCGGGGACGTAGTCGCGGGGGATTTTGCCCTCGTTCCACTCTCTTGACACGTAGAGGTTGCAGTAGCAGCTGCCGTATTCGGCGATGTCCGGCACGCTGTAGACGCAGGGGCAGATGATGTCCCGGTCCTGGTCGCGGTTGCCGGAGAGCAGGCGGCAGGGGCAGCCCATGTAGCCGTAGCGCTGCTTGTTGAGAAGCAGCGACTCGAGCAGCTCCATGACCCGCTCGCGGTCCGTGTTGAAGAAATAGCCTTTGGCCTCCTGGACCTTCTTCATCATGTCGTAGAGCTGCTGTGCGTTCATTTCAGACCCAGCGCCTCCTTGATCTCCTGCTCCTTGTAGCCGACGATGACCTTCTCCCCGATGATCACGGTGGGAAACGAGCAGCGCGGGTTGAATTTTTTGACGTCTTCGATGATGGCCTTGCGCTCGTCGCCCTCGAGCAGGTCGACGTCGATGAATTCGTACTTGATCGTGCACTCCCCTAAAAATTTCTTGGTGGCCTTGCAGTGGCTGCAGGTGCTCAGCGAGTAAATCGTCACATCCGGCTGGTTTTTGCCATCCGGCGGGGTCTTGGTGTCGGGTTCAGACATAACGGCGTCCTTTCATCATGCACCGTCCCCCGCCAAGAAAGGGAACAGCAGCTGCTGGTGGATCGACGGCGGCCCCTCGGCAAAAAGCCAAAAAATAACACGCTTATGACTAATACAAAACCGATCAGGTTTCAACACGAAAAAACACGCCCGGACAAGGGGTGGTCATCCATAAAGGGGCCGTTTATCCCAAGGCCAAAATCCACACAGGGTTTGCCAACATCGGGGCGGATGCCAGCGGGTTATACGGCCCTTTCTTTATCGACCTTCGCCGGCGGCCGGCCGGCAGGACGGCAGTCTCGAGATTTTTCTTGCGTCGCCCGAGAGAGTGTGCCACCCTGTGCCACAAGGCCGATGAAGAGCTCTCCGTTTCCACTGCCGTTTCTTGGGGTTCCTGCACTGGCGCTTGACAAAACTTTTTTTTTCCCGTAGGCAACATGGAATCAATTCTTAAATGATTCCCGCCCCATTTCAAAAAACTGATCGCAGGGCTTCATAAATTCGCGCAATCTTTCCACGAAGGGAGGAAGTTCGCATGGAAGAGAAAAAAGAAATCCTCAAGAAGAAAGAAAAAGATTTGCCCGACCCCAAAGATTTCACCACCTGTGACGCCACGGCCCAGATGATCGTCAAGGCCCGCAAGGACGGTGTCGAGACCGCGTTCGACCGCGCCTACACCATGAAGGCGTGCCCCATCGGCTCCGAGTCGGCCTGCTGCAAGCACTGCTTCATGGGCCCCTGCCGCCTGAACGCGCGCGACCCCTATTCAAAAGTAGGCGTTTGCGGGGCTACGATCGACACCATCCAGGCCCGCAATTTCGCCCGCTTCGTCGCATCCGGCTGCGCCGCCCACACCGACCACGGCATGAGCATGCTGGACCTCTTCCGCGAGGTGGTGAACGGCAACATAAAAGACTACCGCATCAAGAACCCGCAGAAGCTCGAGGCGGTCGCCCAGTCCATCGGCATCGAAACCGAGGGCCGGGAGATGATGGACATCGCCAAGGACCTCTACGCGGAGCTCGAGCGCACCTACACCCAGGTGGATGGTGAAATTCCTTTCATGAGCCGAGTTCCCGCGAAAACCCTTGAGACCTGGCGCAAATACGGAATGGTCCCGCGCGGCGCCATGCGCGAGATCATGGAAATGATGCACCGCACCCACATGGGCGTGGACCAGGACTACACCAACATCACCAAGCAGTTCAGCCGCACGGCCCTTGCCGACGGTTGGGGCGGCTCCATGGTGGCGACCGAGATTTCGGACATCCTCTTCGGCATCCCATCACCGGTTGCGATCGAGGTGAACATGGGCGTGCTCAAGGAGGACCACGTCAACATCATCGTCCATGGCCACGAACCCAACCTGTTCGAGTCCATGATCGAGTCCGTAAGCGAGCCCACCCTGGTCCAGGCCGCCAAGGCCGCCGGGGCCAAGGGCATCAACCTGTGCGGCATGTGCTGCTCCGGGGCCGAGGTGCTGGTGCGCCACGGCATCCCCCACGCGGGCAACTTCATGTCCACCGAAACCATTCTCGTCACCGGCGCGGTGGACGCGATGTGCGTGGACGTGCAGTGCATCAAGCAGGGCCTGGTCAAGGTCGCCGAATGCTACGGCACGAAGCTGATCACCACCAACCCGCGCTGCCACATCGAGGGCGCCACGCACATCGAGTTCCACGAGCACACCCCGAAGGAGTGCACGGACGAGGTGGTGCTGCAGGCGATCGGCCGGTTCAAGGGCCGCACGGCCAAAATCGAAATCCCCAAAATCAAGAACCTCGGCGTGCACGGCTTCTCGCACGAGTACATCAACTACATGCTGGGCGGAACTTTCCGGGCCTCCTACACCCCGCTCAACGACAACATCATCAACGGCCGCATCCGCGGTGTGGCCGGGGTGGTCGGTTGCACCAACCCTCGCGTCAAGCAGGATTGGCTCCACGTCGAGCTCGTCAAGGAGCTGATCCGGAACGACGTGCTCGTGCTGCAGACCGGGTGTTCTCAGATCGCTCTGGCCAAAGCGGGGCTGACCACGCCCGAGGCGGCGCATCTCGCCGGGCCGGGCCTCAAGGAAGTCTGCGAGACCGTCGGCATGCCGCCGGTGCTCGGGATCGGCTCCTGCGTCGACAACAGCCGCATTCTGATCGCGGCCTCCGAGATGGTCAAGACCGGAGGGCTGGGCAACAGCATCGCCGACCTGCCGGTGGCGGGCGCGGCGCCGGAGTACATGAGCGAGAAAGCCATCTCCATCGGCCAGTATTTCGTGGCCTCCGGGGTGTTCACGGTCTTCGGGGTCACCTTCCCCACCGTGGAAGGCACCAAGTTCCACAAGCACCTGTTCGAAGAGTTGGAAAAGATGGGAATGGGCAAGTGGGGTTTTGCCAACGACCCGTACGAGATGGCGCGCATGATCATCGAGCACATCGACAAAAAACGTAAAGCGCTCGGCATCGACAAGGCCCGCGAGCGGCAGCTCATGTCCATGGCCGACCGCCGGTCGCTCGACTCCGCCGCCTAACCGACCTTCCCGACAGACCCTTCAAACCGGGGCGCCTTACAAGCGCCCCGGTTTTTTTTCGGGGAAGCGATCCGGTGGACAGGACCCGCCGGCGGCCTTAGTTTTCCGGGCAACGAAAGGAGAATCGGCCATGATGACGTTGGAGGATTTGAAGAAAAAACCGGATCTGATCGATGAGATCAACTGGGACATGACCCCCGAGGAGGCCATCCGGCTCTACCTGGAATGGGGCAACAACTGGGCGCGGGGGGACGGCTATGTGATCCGCTCCAAGGGCGATTACACCACCTACTTCGTGGTGAACTGCTGGACGCGGCCGTATTGCATCTACCTGATCCGCCGCAATTCCGATGAAGCCGTGGAGCTGGCGAAATTCGAGCTGCCCCGCCGGTTCGAGAAGGATGTCTGCGAACTCAAGGGCGTCTATGCCCTGGACCAGGAGGTCAAGGAGTGGCTGCAGGCCGAGCTGAACGTCCGGCGCTGACCTTCGCACCGTGGCCGCTCACGCCAGCTCCGGGTGGTCGTTGAGAAAACGGTAGAGGGTCGCGCGCCCCACCCCCATCAGCTTGGCCGCCTTGGCCTTGTTGCCGCCGGTTCGGGCGAGCGCCTTGCGGACCCCCTCCGGCATGAGCTTGCGCGCCGGCCCGCGGCGGCCGCACACATCCGCGGCTTCCCGCAGTTCCAGCGGCAGATCCTCCGGGTGGATCACCTTGCCGTCGCATTTCACAAAAGCAAACTGGACGGCATTCTGCAGCTCGCGGACATTTCCCGGCCAGCGATAGTCCAGCATCAGGGAAAGCGCCCGGGGCGAGAGTTTCAACGGCTCTCGGCCGTAACGTCCGGCAGCGTCCTTGAGAAAGTGGTCGAGGAGCAGCGGGATGTCGGTCCGGCGCTCGCGCAGCGGCGGCAGGTGGATGGGGATGACGTTGAGGCGGTAAAAGAGGTCTTCCCGGAAACGGCTGCGCTCGACCTCCCGCTTCAGGTTGCGGTTGGTGGCGCTGATGACCCGCACATGGACCGACAGCGTTTGCTCCCCGCCCACCCGTTCGAACCGCCCCTCCTGCAGGAAACGCAACAGCTTGACCTGCATGTTGTTGGAGAGCTCGGCCACCTCGTCCAGAAACACCGTGCCGCCGTCGGCCAGCTCGAAGCGGCCTTTCTTGTCGCGCACCGCCCCGGAAAACGCCCCCCGGACATGGCCGAACAGCTCGGATTCGATCAGCCCCTCGGGCAGCGCGCCGCAGTTGATGGGCACGAAAGGCCCCCCGCCGCGGCGGCTTTCGCCGTGGATCGCATTGGCCGCCAGCTCCTTGCCGGTCCCCGTTTCACCCGACAGGTGCACCGGGAAATCATAGCCGGCGACATCCCGGATCTGCTTGAAGACGCTCAGCATCTTGCTGTCCTGTCCGATGATGCTGCCGAAGCGGGTCAGCTCTCCGGCCCGCAGCTGGAGGCTGAGGATGTCGGTCACGTCCCTGAAAGAGGAGAGAACGCCGGTCAGGCCGCCCGCCGCGTCCTGCATGCGGGTCACCCGCATCTCGATGCGGCGGGGCTCGCCGAACTTGGTGGTGATGTTCAGGGGGTAGTCCGCGGTTTCCGCCACGTCCGGCGGACTGTCGCAGAAGGCGCAGTGCCCGCCGCAGAAAGGCGCACCGAACGCCTCGTGGCAATCCCGGCCCAGCACCTCCTCGCGCGGATACCCGGTGATGCGTTCGGCTTCACGGTTGAAAAAAAAGATGCGGCGCCGGGTGTCGTGGGCGATGATTCCTTCTTTCAGGCTGTCCAGGACATGTTCCAGA
Source organism: Desulfobacterales bacterium (assembly GCA_025454075.1). Next base: position 5,900 of record JALOPD010000075.1, read on the forward strand.
TTGTCCCGGTGGCACATCAACGATTCGAGGGCGATGGCTGTCATGCTCGTCAACCGCGCGTGGGTGGGTTCCCCCGGGCCAAGCGGATACCCGTGGTGAGATTTATGCCGCCGGTTCAGGTTCGAGGTTAACACCTCTATAAAATTTGAGAAACAAAGTCAAACAGGCGCCGATGAGGCCCGATCAGAGGCCCCCGGCGCTGCGGGCGGCGTGGTCCGAGGCGCACTGGAGCGCACGGCGGATGTCAGGGGTCATGGGAATGGTTGCGGACAGGCGATCCAGGTAGCGATTTCTCAAGGTTTCGCGGAAAGAGGCCGGGAAGTTCAGGTCGTACACCCAGGAGATGTAGAGCAGTTTCGCGTCGCACACGGACCGCACCGCGTCGATCGGAACGACGCGTCCGCGCTTCAAGGCCGTCAGAACGGCCGGCGAGCAGAGGCCGTTTCCTGACAGGTCGAATTCGTTAACGATTTGGGGCGTCCGGCCCCGGCCGCTGTAATGGCCGATGACCACCCTCCAAATATCGAGCTTGTCGGCGTCCCGCAGCAGCTTCAAAAAGAAAAGCGAGGTTGCATCGCCAAGCGGCGTCAACTTTGCAGCATTGTGATAGGCAAGCGCACGCGCAATGTGGCGTCGTTCGGCCGGGCTGAACGGGGAAAGCAGGCCGTGGCGGCCGGCCACCCGGAGCCCGAGCCGACCATGGTTGGTCGAATCCTGGTCTCGGAAGGTGCGGTACCGGGCAAATTGGGGGAAACGCCCCACGTCGTGCAGCAGGGCCGCGACCTCGGCCAGCAGCAGGTCTCTCGAAGAGAGCTGAAGCGCCCTCCCCAGCCGGCGGATGGTAAAGCAAACCCGCTGCGTGTGCATCTGCTTGAGCTTGAACACCTGGTCGTGTTCATCTAACCCGTTGAAAAAGCTTGAAACGTAGCTCCCAAACCAGGATCGCAGCTCGGTGAAATCTCTGGGCGCCATATCGTTTACCGCCGTGAGGCGAGAAAGCGCTGTTCAATGAACTCAGCGATGGCCACGGGGTCGTCCAGCCGGAAGACCGGGACATGGACGTCCAGGTCCGCATCGGTGGCAACCGCGACGAGCCCGGGATCGTCGCGGCACAGAAGTTCGCTTCCAACGGCAGCCCGCAGGACCTCGATCTTGGGCTTGTTCTCCCGCTTGTAGCCTTCCGTGATCAGCAGGTCGACGTCGTCGAAGTAGCGGATCAGGCCGTCCAGCGACTCTGACGCAGTGGCCTTGAACATGGCGATTCGGCCCGGGGAGGCGAGCATGACGGTTTCGGCGCCGGCGGTGCGGTGCCGCGCGCTGTCTTTGCCGGAGCGGTCGATGTCGACGGCATGGTGGGTGTGTTTGATGGTGCCGATCCGGTAGCCCCGTTGCGTGAGCAGGGGAATCAGCTTTTCGATCAAGGTGGTTTTGCCGGATTCGGACTGCCCGACAATCGACACGATGGGCGGCATAGGGGTTCCTAACCCTCTAAACGGTTCCGACCAGTATGCCGGAGTCGTTCGGAGTCTTGATGGGAATGCGGCGGATGCCCTGCACGCCGGCCGTCATCAGCATGTCCCTCAGCTCGCGCTCCGAGTAGGCACGGCCCGACTCGGTTTGCAGCAGCATGTTGAGGGAAAAAAGCGCGGGAAACTCGGGCCCGTCCATGGCATCGTCGAGGATGAATTCGTGGATGATCAACATGCCCCCGGGCTGCAGCGCGGCGACCGCCTTGCGGATAATCTTCAGGCATTCATCGGGGCCTTCGGCGTGCAGGATGTGGGACAACCAGGCCACGTCAAACCGGCCGGATATTTCGTCGTCGTGGTAGTCGCCCGCGGCGAAGGCGATGCGGTCGCTCAAGCGGAAGCGGTCGATCGTTTTTTCGGCAAACGGCCGGGTGGTCGGCAGGTCGAACACCGTGGCCGTCATTGACGGGTGCTTCAAGCAGAAGTGAATGGCATAGGTGCCCGGCCCGCCTCCCAGATCCAGAAAGCGGCGCCGCGAGGAGAGGTCGACGGCTTCGACCATGCGAGGCGCGAGGGCCATGGCCAGGTTGTACATCCCCAGGAGAAAACTTTCCCGCCACGCCTCGTTGCCGACCGAGGTGCGCTCCCGGAGGGGCCGGCCGGAGGAGACCGACCGGTCCAGCCGCGCCCAGGACTCCATCAGGTGGTGATGGTGCATCATGATGTGGCCGAGGTAGGTCGGAGAGTCTTGCGACAGCAGCGCCCTGGCCGACGGGTTGCAGGCGAACCGGCCGTTGCGCTTCTCCAACAGCCCCATGGCTGCCAGCGCGTTCAGCAGGCGCGCGACACCGTCGACCGACCCGTTCACCCGGCGGGCCACCTCTTCGGCGCCGAGGGCGTCAACGCCGATTTTCGAGAACACACCCAATTTCACCCCGGCGTGCAGGGTGCAGGTTTTCCAGAAATGGCCGGACAACTCCAGAAGGTCACCGGGCGTCCACTCCGTTTGTTTCATCCCGCGCTCCTCTGAAAAGCAACCAGGTTGCACCGGCCTGCTCATCGGCCGGCCGTCAATCGTCCTTGTTCGCTCGCTCCTTGGCGAGTTGCTCCGGCGTCATGGTCCAGAAGGGGGTGCCGTCCTTGGTCAAGCGCACCTTGAACTCCTGGGATTCCCCTTTTTTCACTTTGGACGCCAGGAACACGTCCTTTCCGTCGATCTCCGCCCAGGATCCTCTGAGGGTGACCGCATCCCCGGGTTTCACGCCGATGTCCGCGGGCTTGGCAAACCACGTGGGGCAGAGGTGCACGACGATGGTGCTGTTGCCCTCGCGCACTTCCATCGCGGTAGCCGGCGACATGCCGGGCATGGGCACCACCTCCATGACCTTCACCACCTTGGCCTTGATTTTTTCCAATTCCTTCGGGCTGTAAAGCCTGGCGTAGGGATCGTTCGCCCCCCATCCTTTCTTTTCGACCGAGTCGGCAGCCAAGGCAATGGCGACCCCGAACACCACGGCCAACAAAACGATCGGCCCGGCCGCTGATTTAAATCTTATTTTCATGGTTCCTCCTTCGCATTGTTCCGGCGACGGCCGGCACTCCGTGTCGGCCCGCCGACTACCCAGCAGGGCGGTTCATCCGGTGCATCCACATTCACATCTTTCAAAAGGCGAACAACCCGCCCGCTCAGATCAGGTTCAACATAAGTCAGCCCCTGCGTCTATTCAACCATCCGGGACGGAAGAGTTCCGGATCAAAACCGCATGAGGCGTTTTTCGATAACGACGATGGGCTCATACCCGAAAAGGGCGTTCAAGTGATGCAGGAAGGCATGCCGGCCTTCGTTTTGCCATAAGGCCGTGATGTCGGCGCTGGTGCCGGCGTAACGCTCATCGAGCTCGTCGAAGGTCGGCGGACTTCCTGCCGGTTGGTCGCCGGGGGCCATCCGGCAAATCAGGTCCAGCCACATTTGGCTCGCCCCCATCAGGTAATAGGGCCACGCCTGGCGCAGAGGGGCGGACCAGGCGGGGTCGCTGGCGTCGGCGACGGCCGGCAGCGACCCCGCCGAGGGGTCGTCACACACGACCGTGATGGCGCGGCCCGAGGCGTTTGCCTGCTCCAGCAGCGGGTTGGAGGATATCCCTAAAAAAAACCTGCGTGCGGTCGCGGCCGAGGCATAGAAAATGAAGCTGAACTGATGCCCGGCTTCATCCCGGGCGGCCCGGCGATGAAACCGCCACAGCGCGATGTCCTGCGCATGGCGGTCAAGGGCCGGTTTGACGACCAGGTGGGCGATCAGCAGGTCCCTGTGCCAGGCCGGGTCGGCGCCTTCCGGCCACTCCATTCGAAAGCGGGCATACCACCATGAGGCGTCGGCCGCGGGGGCCGGCGCCGGCCGGGGCACTGCGCCCGCCGGCGGCGCCGGCAAAGAGGCGCAGCCTGCAAGGACCACGGCGACCACCACCGAACCGATGGTTCGCAGAAAAGGTCTTTTGGTGAAAGATGGGCGTCTCATTCGCGAATGATCAGCCAGATGCCGGCCAGCACCACCGCCATACCGGCCAGGCGCGAAGCGTTCAAGGGGCGTGCGGCCGCCCCCATCCAACCGAAATGGTCCACGAGGGCGCCCACGGCGAACTGGGCGGCAACAAAAACGGTGAAGGCCGCGACCAACCCTAACCGGGGCGCGCTGAAAGCAAGAGCACCGACTATCACCAGCCCCAGAACTCCGGAGGTGTAGGCATACCACGGGGCCGCTCCGCCCGCGCCGAGATTCCCTCCACGCTGGAAGAGCATGATCAGGCCGATCAGAATCCCGCCGCTGAAATAGGTGATGAAAACGCTTTCGATGGTGCCGAGCCGTTTGTCCAGCAGCCCCATGAAGTGGGCTTGGAAAGCCGTAGCCGTCCCGCCGACCGCGGCAACTGCCATCAACCAGTAGACATTCATGTGTTCGGTTTCCTTTCCGATCCCGCTGCGAACATTGTTTCCCACACTTGTGAAAATTTTTACATAATTCAGAGGCCGGAGGAAATGGCTGTCGATATAACCAAATGAAAAAAAATGGAAAAATATTTTGTTAAATGGGCATAATTTATGCTTAAAAGAGTCAATATCCAGTCGGAGTGAACACTATGGAAGACACCCTTATTTCGCTGGCCACCGGCCTGATCAGTGTGCTGATGGTGGTCATGGTGTTTCAGATCTGCATTCTTCTATAGGCTTGGCTTCCCGCCGGGGGTCTTGGATGGGTGGGAGAATACCCTTAACCCAAAAAATTGGAAAAATGGACCCTACGAGCCAAGTGTCGAAGAGCGAACAGCGCGAGAGCCAGCGGCTTCCTTTCACAGCCACCGTCATGTTTGAAAATTACTTGACGGGCAACTACCATGGGGGCCGCATGGTGAACTACAGCCGGGGCGGGATGTGTTTTGAGGCGGACGTGCCCCCTTCCGTCGATACCGAAGTTTTCATCGGAATCGAAAAATCGCCCTATTCCTCCCACCACGATGTTTTCCGCGCCAAGGTGGTTTGGATTCGCGAACGGCCGCTGAAGGAATCCTACTACGCGTATGCCGTCGGCGTGAAGTATTGCTGAGAGGTTCGCTGGGTCACCGGCGGATCGACTGCGCCACGTCGTTCAACCGTTCGCGAATGGAGATGACGTAGCTCGCCGCTTTTCCGCGATGGTCGGCCATGATGGAATCGTGGCGCCCCCGCAGTACCACCAACGGGTCGAACGTACAGATCCGCTCCATTTCGTGGAAGGCGATCTTGATGTTTTCACTCCCCCCTTTTTCCCGGATCGTCGGGTAAAGCTGCACCGTCGCCCAAAGGAAATCCCGCAGCACCAGGATCACGCCCTGTGTGTAATAGATGCGGTCGTCCAGCTCCGTGTAGGGAACGTCCTCAGTGGCTTGGACCAGCAGGCCCAAGGGCTGGTCCAGGAACTGATTGGAGAGGATGAAGGTAAAAAGGTCGTACATGTCGTCGGTGCGCATGTTGTAAACCGACTTGCCGTCTCTGAGCCCCGCCTCGTATTTTGCCACCAGCGCGAGACCTTTGCGGTATTCGCTTTCACTGGAAGGCAGCCACCAGTTGTCCTCCGAAAAGGCGAAGCGCTTCTCCCGCGCTTCTTTCAGCCACTCGTTCTCCGCATCCACGGTGCCGTACTTGGCCAGGTGGGTTGCATAAAACGTGGCCAGCATGCGCGTGGCGAACATCGTGCCGCGCTGCCGGTTGGCGCGGTTGTCCAGCCAGCGTGTGGGCGACACCCAGAGGTCGTTCACGGACCAGCCGAAGGTCGAATTCAGTTCTTCTTCCAGCCGGTTGGTCATGGCCTGCGCCAAAGCGGCGCCTTTTTCCGCCTCGGTTGAATCGGATTTCACCCTCTGGAGCACGGGGTGGATCTTCGATTCGGAAAACGGGAAACGGGTGGGGTCGATGGACGTGTAGGCCTGGTCGGTCAACCAGATGAGGCCGAACGTCAGCGGCCAAGCCAGCAGAAGCGTCAACAGGAGGCCGACCGCAATTTTCAGAAACCGCTGCGTTTTAGGTGCTGATCCGGGTGCATCCATGGTTTGATCCTCGATGAGAGAAGCGTTTGGGCTGCCATTCGCCGCGGCCGGCAACGACTCCGCAGGGCTTCAGATCATGACCTCGTTAACAGGGTTTCGTGACGCAACGGCAGTAAATCTTTACACATGGCGCTCGGCAAAGTCAATCACGTGCTGAGCGCGCCGCTCTTGACAGATTCTGCGTTCCTGATAGGGTGGTCGCCATCGGTCAAAATTTTTTCATTTGGAGTGAAAGGCGTCATGACGAGAAAAATAGCCGCAGGCCTCGTGGTCCTCGCGGGCCTGCTGACCGCCGGCTGTGCGGCGCTGGTGGTTGGAGCCGGCGCGGGCGCAGGGGCCTATACCTACGCAAACGGCGAGCTGGCGCGGACTTACCAGGCCCCCTTTCCCCGAACCCTGGAGGTTTGCACCCAGGTGCTGACAGACCTGGGCATGCCGATCAAAGCCCAGCGCAGCGAAGGGGCGCAGACGGTCATCGAAACCGAACGCAAGGACGGGACCCCCATGACCCTTAAAGTCAAGATCGTCGGTCTGGACCTGACGGAGGTGTCGGTGCGCACCGGGGTGGTCGGCTACTGGAACCGGGATCTTTCCACGCAGTTCCAGGAGTTCATCGCGCAGCGGCTCTAAGCCTGAAGGCGCCGCAACGGAAGCTCCAGGTTCAATGCCGCGATGGTTTCCTGTTCCAACCGGTTTATGGCCGCGATGTTTTGCTCCATCACCTTGCGCAGGGTCGGATCCATGAACCGGTGCAAGCTGTGGTTTGCCGTTGATTTGAAGCCGCGTCGCAGCTTGTGAGCTCCTCCCATGCCGGGGTCGAACACGCGGATCCCATTCTCGATGGCCCACTCGATCGGCCGGTAGTAGCAGGCGTCGAAGTGCAGAAATTGAATTTCCCGGCTGCACCCCCAGTACCTCCCGTAAAGCTGCTCGCCCTTGGTCACCAGCAGCGACATGCCCACCGGGGCCTCGCGGTGACCGCCCTCGAAGGCCGAGGCGAACACCAGCCGCTGCCGGAAATGGCCGGGCAGCGCCGTGAAAAACTCCCGCGTGAGATACTTGCAGCCCCACGAGCCGAACTGGTCATTGGTGCGCGCATAAAAGGCGTACATGCGACCGTAATGCTCTACCGGCATCTCAGCGCCCGGGATCATCTCGACGCGAATCCCCCGGCGCCTCAATTCCCGCCGCTCGCGCCGGATGTTGCGGCGCTGATTGGCGTTGAAAGCAGCCAGATAATCCTCGAAGCTGCCATAGCCCTCGTTTTCCCAGGAAAAGCTCTGGTGGGCCCAGGCACAGTAACCCAACCCTTCCATGGCCTCGCCCCAGGCGGGGTCCACGAAATGGAAGCTCGACCCGGACAGGCTGTGGCGCCTGCAAAAGCCATCGATTTCATCGACCATGCGGCGGGTCAACTCCCCTTGATCCATTCCCGGCGCCATCAGGAAGCGATAGCCGATCATCGGGGTAAAAGGGCTCATACCGACCAGCTTGGGGTAATAGGCCCTCCCGAGCCGGCCGGCCACATCGGCCCAGGCATGATCGAAGACAAACTCGCCTGCGCTGTGAAGTTTGACGTAGAGAGGGGCGGCGGCAACCAGCTCGTTTCCGGACCACAGCGTCAAATGCCGGGGAACCCACCCGGAGACCGCTGCGGCGCTGCCCGAGGCTTCCATCAGGCGCAGCCAGTCCCACTCCAGAAACGGAGTCTGCAACGGCTGGGCCAGGGCGTCCCACGCGCCCCGGTTGATGAGGGACAGGGAGTCGACCCAGGCGGCTCTCAAGTTGGCAGGGTGCATGCGGCTATGGTCCGGATGAGCTGAAGGCAAAACGTTTTCAGAAAGATAGGCACTGCGGCCGGCCTGTCATCATCGTCGACTGCGGGACACTTCTCCGGCGATATGGAGCATGCGTCAACGACCGCTGCTGCTGCCGATCGTCGACCTGACGTGAGGCGGTTCGGCGCTGCCTTGTTTCGGTCCCGTTGTGCTTGACAATCCGGGCGGCATCCATAATACTATAGAATTACTGAAAAACTTTCTTGGAGAGGCGATCCTAATGCCGATTTACGAGTTCAGGTGTTTGTCCTGCAATGAGTGCTTTGAAATCCTCGTCTTGAAAAAAGATGAAACGATCGAATCCCGCTGCCCGAAATGCGGCTCCGAGGAGTTCGAGCGAGTGCTGAGCAAGACCTGCTACGCCATGGGGGCGGGTGAAAGCAAGGGCGCCGGTGCGTCCGCCCAGACCCGCACCTGCTCGGGCGGTTCCTGCACGACCTGGGATATCCCCGGTCCGACCCGCTGACACGGATCACATCACACCCTTCTGGCTGAAACGATGGCGCCGTTGCACGCACAGGAAAAAGAGCAGTTCAAGAAGCTTTTTCAGCAGGAACGCATCGAGAACTTTGACGACCGTTTCAAGGTTCTGGAGGCGTTTCTTGCCACCGAAAAGCATGTGACCGCGGACGAACTGGCCGGGCGGCTCAACGCCAAGGG
>JALOPD010000284.1 GCA_025454075.1 Desulfobacterales bacterium
CGGCCGCTGATCGGCCGGCAAGCCCCCCTGGCGGTGGTGCCCCCGGCCGGCGACCGGTTGGGGCGGATCCCATCCGACCGCGACATCCTTGAACGCAGCCGCCGGCCCGGCCCGCTGGAGTTGCTGTTTGTCGGCAACCTCTCGCCCGTCAAGGGGCTGGACCGGCTTCTGGAAAGTCTCGCGCCGCTGCCGTTCTCGACCTGGCGGCTGACCGTGGTCGGAAGCCTCACAACGGATTCACGGCACACCCGCCGCATCCAGGACCAGATTTCCAGTCGCGGACTGGAGGCGCAGGTGGATCTGGCGGGACCCGTGGACGGCGAGGCGCTGCGTGCCCGCTACCTGGCCGCTCACCTCTTCGTCATGCCCTTTGCGCACGAAGGCTTCGGCATCGCCGCGCTCGAGGCGATGGCCTTCGGCCTGCCGGTCATCGGCTCGGCCGAGGGCGGCGTCGGCGAGTTCGTGCGGCCGGCGCAGAACGGCCACTTGGTCGCCGCCCGCGACCACGCCGCCGTCCGCCGCCACATCGACCGGCTCCACGCCAACCGCGATCAGCTGGCGGCGATGGGCCGGGCCGCACTGCAGACGTTTGCGGAACGCCCCCCCTGGGCCGATGCCATGCGCCGCGGGTGCGGGATTCTGGAGCGCATGGCCGCCGCGGCTCGGCGCTCGCAGGACCCGAGAGGCGTCCGGCGGTCATGAACCCGGTGCGCTCCCCCGCCCCAGCCGCCGCGCCCCCGGTCGTTGCCGACGGCCGCCGCCGGTGCATGCGATCCCTGGCGGCATTTCTGCTCCTCAATGCGCTGCTGACCGTCGAGATCCCCTACCCGCAAATGGAGTGGGGCGCCCTGCTGCGCCTCGCCCCGGAGAGCCTCGGGCTGCTCCTCGTCATGGGTGCGCTGGCCGGCCGGGGCCAGCGCCTGCGGCCGGGCGTGCTCGCCGCGCTCACGGCCGCACTGGTGTTTCTGAAGCTTTTTCAGTCAGCAGACCGCCTGGTCCCGATGATCTTCAACCGGGCCTTCAACCTGTTCATGGATGCCCAGCGGCTTCCCGATCTCGTCTTCCTGCTCTGGCTGACCCGGCCGGTGGAGCAGGTCCTGCTGGGGCTGGCCGCAGCGCTGGCGGCCGTCGCGGCGTTTTCCTGGGCTGTCGGCCGGGCGCTGAACCACCTGCATCAGGGGCTGGCCGCGGGGCGGCCCGCCCGCCTCCGGCGCATTCCGGCGGCGGTCATGCTGGCGGGGGCGATGTGGGTCGCTGCCGGGGCGCGGCCCGGTTTCCTGAGCGATTCGGCGCTGCCGCGCCTGGCCGAGGAGGTCCGCTTCGTCCTGGATCTCCCTGAAACCCGGGCCCGGCACGCGTCCCTCGTGGACGCGGCCATGCGGCGTGCGGAGCGAGCCGGCGGCGACCTCAGGAAGCTCGCGCGGACGTCGGTGGTGCTGGTGGTCGTCGAGTCCTACGGCATGAGCGCCTTCAGCGACCCGCGGCACGCTCCCACGGTTCTGCCGGCCGTGCGGACCGCCGAAGCGCAGCTGCAATCCGCCGGCTTCGCCGTCTGCTCGGCATATCTCTCCGCGCCGACCTTCGGTGGCGGGTCCTGGCTGTCCCACGCCACGCTCGCCAGCGGCGTGCGCATCGAGAGCCAGATCGGCCACGACCTGCTGCTGGCATCGCGCCTCCAGCCCCTGGCCGGGTATTTCAACCGCGCCGGACACCGCACGGTCCGGGTCATGCCGGCCACCTTCTGGCCCTGGCCGCAGGGCGAGTTCTATCGCTATGAGCGGACGATCATCGCACCGGACGTCGATTATCGGGGCCCGACCTTCGGCTTCGCCCCCATGCCGGACCAGTTCGTTCTCGACCGGTTCGCCCGCCGGATCCTGCGCGAGTCGCCCGCCCCGGTGTTTGCGGAGATCATTCTGACGGGCAGCCACGCGGCCTTCGATAGCCAGGCGCCGGTCCTCGACGACTGGGATCGGATCGGCGACGGTGCAGTGTTTCACACCCTCGCGCCGCAAACGTTTCCCTTCGGCTGGAGCGAGCTGTCCGCGGCCTCTCCCGCTTACAGCGCCGCCATCGCCCAGGCCGTCCGCGTGTTGCAGGAGTTCATCCTGCGCTTCCTCGACCGAACCGCGCTGGTCATCATCGTCGGCGATCACCAGCCAGCCGTCGAGTTGACCGGCCCGGACCAGCCCTGGTCGGTCCCGGTTCATGTGATCAGCGGCGACACGGACCTCCTCCGGGAGTTCACCCGGCGGGGGTACGCGCCCGGAATGCTCCCGGTGCAGCCGCCGCCGCATCCCGGCCTGGAAACGCTGTTCTGGGATCTGATCGAAGGATTCAGCGGTCCGCCGCCTGACGCTCTCGACGGCGGTTGAGCCCGACGCCGCAGGGGCCGCCCGTCATCGGTTGAGGGCGCGGCGAACGGCCAGGGACGTCGCACGGACGGCGGCGGGCGCCGCCGTCCGTGCGGGAACCGGCTCCGGGCGGGGTGGTATCAACGCAGCGGCAGCTCCTGGAAGGGCAGGCCGATGGTCCGGGACATGGCTTTCAGATTTTCCTCGAGCGTGATGGAGCGGCCTTCGCCCGTGGATACCGGAGTCGTCTTGTCGGCCACAACGACGAGCTGGATCCTGCGCGGGTCGAGCAGGGCCTGGGCCAAGTGCTGCAATTCCTCCCGGCTGCCGGTGAAGTAGGCATCCTGGATCCGGCTCAGCGTGTCGAGGGGCTCCTGCCGCATGGCGTAGCGGCTGTAAGCCTGAACCAGCTCCGCCTGGGTGTCCACGTTGAATACGAAGCTGTTGAGGGTGTCCAGGCGCTTGAGCTCCAGCTCGCGTTCGGGAATCCCCTGGTGCAGGGATTGCATGATGGCGAGCGTTTCCAGAAGGGCCTCTGCGGACGTGTTTCCTTTGCAGCCGATCACCCCGACCAGAAGGCCGGCCTGCCATCTGGCCGTCTGGTAGAAACCGGCCGAGTAGACGAATCCGAGATCGTCCCGCAGCCGCGTGTACAGCAGCGAATCGCTGCCGCCGAACACGTTCATCAGCAGGCTCAGCTTCCAGAAAGCGGGGTCGGAGCGCGGAATCCCGGGCAGCAGGGCCACGATGGTCGACTGCACCTGTCCCGGCTTGTGAATCAGGGTCAGTCCGGGCGCCGGCGCCGCCGGCACGGGGAGCTGCCGCGGCGGCGGCGTGCCGGCCGGCAGGCCCGCGATGAACCGTTCCAGGCTCTGCTTCACCTGATCCTGCGCAATATCCCCCGACACCGCCAGAACCATGTTGGCGGGCACAAAATAAGCGCCCAGAAACCGGGCCAGGTCCTCGCGGCGGATTCCCGGGAGGGTCTGCAACCCCGCCAGCGGGTCCCGGCCGTAGGGATGGTCCTTGAAGTGCACGATCATGCCTTCGCGCATGGCCACCGCCTGCGCGTCTTCGCCCTGGCGCGCCAAGCCGTCCATCGCCTGCGCCCTGGCCACCTCGAGCACCTTGGCGTCGAAGCGCGGCCGGGTCAGCACTTCCTGCAGCAGGTCGAGTCCCTTCTCCCAGTCCGCGGACATCACCGAGAGCCTGACGGCGGTTTCCTCCAATCCGATGTCCACGCTCATTTTAATGGCGTTGTCATCCAGCATCACGGCCAGCTCCGCCGGTGAGCGCGTTTCGGTCCCGCCGCGGATGAGCGTGCTTTCCAGAAGTTCGGTCAGGCCGGTCTCCCCGTCCGCGAGATCGACGGCGCCGGCCCTGAGGTGGATCGTCAGGTCGACGAGCGGCAGTTCCTTGTCCGGCAGGAAGAACACCCTCGCCCCCCCGATCGCCATTTGCACGGCTTCGGGGTAGTCGACGCGGTCCGGATGGCGGCTGAAGGACAGCGGGTGCTTCCACCCGACCGGGGTCGGATACGCCGAGTGGTTCTCGAGCGCGCCCTGGTGGAGCTCACGCCCGGCTGCCGCGCCGCCGCTGATGGAGCGTACCTCGGCGTAGGCCTCCGGCGGGCGGCCCGCCGTTCCACCGGGGATCACGAAACTCGTGGTCTTGTTCTCGGACCGGCCGTACTGCCAGGCCACCCGGCGGATGTCTTCCGGCGTGACCGCCTCGATCTGGCTCAGATAGTCCAGGAGGTAGCGCCAGCCGGCCTGAACTTCGAGGGTTGCCAGCGTTCCCGCCACGCTTTCGTTGCTGCGCAGCCGGTCGATGAAGTCGCGACGGTTGAGCTTCTTCAGCCGCTCGAGCTCCTCCGGCGCGACCAGGTCCGTCTTGAGCGCGTCGAGTTCGGCGAGCAGGACCTTCTCCAGGGACTCGCACGCGGCCAGGTGGGCGATCCGCTTATCGCCGTCGCCGGCGGCCGCTCCCTTCAGCTCGTCGGGTTCGTTCGGCGTTCCGCCCAGCACCAGCATGCCGGCGTAGCGGTGGTCCGGGTTTCCGGCCCAGGCTTCGGCCGCCAGCCCCTGCTCGACGACGTTGCGGGTCAGGCGGGCGCTCCGGCCCTGGCTCAACACCATGGTCAGCGCATCCAGTGCGAAGAAATCAGGGGTGTTCATGCGGGCGCCGTGGAAGCCGATGCGCACGACCGGCGTGCGAGCACCCTCGAGATAGCGCACGCTCCTGCGCGGCCCCTGCTGGGGAGGCTCGGCCGTGACCGTTTCGGGAGACCGCTGCCCGGCCGGGTAGCGGTCGAAGTAGACGCCGGCCAGGCGCCGGGCGTCTGCGAGGGTGACGTCCCCGACCAGGACGCAGACCGCGTTGGCCGGGTGGTAGTACTTCGCGTGGAAGTCCATCGCATCCCGGGTATGGTAGCGCTCCATGTCGGCC
>JALOPD010000076.1 GCA_025454075.1 Desulfobacterales bacterium
CTTTCTCGTGGAGGATCAGACGGCGACGGAGATCAAGCGCCAGCAGGCGGTCCAGGACGTCCTGACGGTTTTCGACATCGACACCGAACTCGCCGGACGTCTGTCGCGCACCGTCGAGGAGGCCTTCAGCGACATGCGCGCCCTGCGCCGGACCGCGCTCGATCTCCGCACGCCGCTGCCGGCCGCGGCCCCGGAGAGCGCCGCCGCCGCCGACAAAAAACCCGACGCCGGCCTGCAGCCCGATGACATCCGCAAGAGCTTCGAGGACCGGCTCGGAATCCGCGTGAGCAGAGGGGCGTTCGCCGCCCTGGAAACCGAAGGGTTTTCCAAACGCGTCGCTGATGCCATCGGCGAGATTCTGCAGAAGATCACCGAGACCGGGGTGGTCTCGACCCGGGAGGCGCTGCTCAAGGACTTTGAAAAGGGAGTGCTTCTGCGGGATGTCCACTCCCGGGAGGAAAGGGTCGTCAGGGACTTCCCCTCCTGAGGGACCTGGACGTCGCCCTGGGCAACGTGGTGGCGGACCTTTGTCAGCGCCTGATCCAGCCGAACATCACGCTCAACCGCAGCGAGACCGAGCTGCGCAAGGCCCGCGCCGCCGCGGAGATCAAGCCGGTCCTCTACCGGATCAAGCAGGGGGAGATGCTGCTGCGCGAGGGGGAGCGCGTCACCGAGCTGCACCTGCTGAAGCTCAAGGCCATGGAAACCGACGCCCGGCCCGAGCAGTTTTTCCTGATGGTCCTGGGCTCCGCCGCCCTGATGCTGGGGCTCATCGTGATGAGCCACGTGCTGCTCCTCCGGCGCGTCTCAAACGATTGGGACAACCCCAGCCAAAACCTCCTGCTGATGGCCTGCGTGTTCCTGGCCTTCCAGTTGATCGCGCAAATCCTGGTCTCCTTCGGCGAGGTGCTCATCCGCAACTCGCCCCACGCCGTTTCGGAGTCCTCGGCGGTGTTCATCGTCCCGCTGGCCGCCGCTCCGATGATCATCTGCGTCTTTTTGGGGATCGCCAGCGCGCTGCCGTTTGCGGTGGTGATGGCCGTCGCCGCGGCCATGGTCTTCAAGAACAGCCTGCCCATGCTCGTCTTCTTCCTGATCAGCGGCAGCATGGGGGCCTACTGGATCCGCAACTGCCGGGAGCGCAAGGTCTTCGTGACGGCGGGCGCCAAGACCGGTCTGCTGGCCGTCGCCCTGGCGGCGGCGGTGAGCGCCTGCACCGGCCACGTCTCTTGGGTCGACCTGGTCTGGAGCTCGGTTTTCGCTTTTCTGGGCGGTATGGGCGCGGGCCTGGTCGCCGCCGGGGTGGTGCCGCTCGTGGAGATCACCTTCGGCTACACGACGGACATCACGCTGCTGGAACTCGCCAACCTGGACCGTCCGATTCTCCGCCAGCTCATGATCGAAGCCCCCGGCACGTATCACCACTCGGTGATCGTGGGCACCCTGGTGGAGGCGGCCGCCGTGGAGATCGACGCCAACCCGCTGTTGGCCAAGGTCACCGGCTACTACCACGATATCGGCAAGATCAAGAAGCCGCAGTACTTCATCGAAAACCAGCGCAACGGCAAAAACAAGCACGACAAGCTGGCGCCGTCGATGTCGAGCCTCATCCTCGTCTCCCACATCAAGGAAGGGGTGGAAATCGCGCGCGAAAACAAGCTGGCCAAGGTGATCATCGACGGCATCCGCTCGCATCACGGCACCGGCCTGATCCGCTATTTCTACGAAAAAGCCAGGCTCCTCAAAGGCGGGGACGCGGTCAAGGAGGAGGATTTCCGCTACCCGGGACCCAAGCCCCGCACCCGGGAGGCCGCGCTGGTCATGCTGGCGGACGCCGTGGAGGCCGCCTCCCGGACGCTTGAAAACCCGACCCCGGCGCGGATCAAGGGACTCGTCAAGAGTCTGATGGACCGGCTGCTGTCCGACGGCCAGCTCGATGAATGCGCGATCACCCTGAGAGACCTCAACACGATCGCCGTCAGCTTCAACACCATCCTCAACGGGATCCACCACCACCGCATCGAGTATCTCGACCAATACCAGGCACTTGACGAGGCCGGCAGGGGCAAGGCCAAAAATGGACATCCAGATCGCCAACCGCCAAAAACGGCACCCGATATCGCTGCGGAAGCTCCGCCGCCGGGCCCGGATCCTCTTAGACGCGCTAAAGTCTCCTGAGGGCGAGATTTCCATCCTGCTCGTGGACGATCGGGGGATCGCCGCGCTGAACCGCAGGTTCCTCGGCCGCGAGGGGCCCACCAACGTCATTGCATTCCCGATGCAGGAGGGCCGCTTCGCCGGCCTCAGCCCGAACCTCCTGGGGGATGTGGTCATCTCCGTGGACACCGCCCACCGGGAGGCCCGGGCGGCCGGGTTGGCCTTGGGCGAGCGGGTCACCCAACTGCTCGCGCACGGCCTGCTGCATCTCCACGGCTATGACCACGAACACGACGCGGCGGAGGCCCGCCGCATGGCCGCGAAAAGCAGGCGCCTGCTGAAATTGATCGCCGCGCGCGAGCCCCTCACGGGAAAGGGAAACTCCCGAAAACAGTCGCCCAGGGTAACAGTGAAACAGGTAAAACCGTGAAACCGGAGAACAGGGAGCGTATGCTCCGGCTTTCCGGCTTTTGGTTTCATGATTTTCGGTTTCATGATTGACGGCCCCGTGCTTCACTGTTTTCCGTTTTGCTGTTTTTCGGTTCAACTTTTTTCGGTTTAATTATCTCACCTCAACGAAAGAGATCGCGGAGGAGATACCACCGATGTACCTCGTGACCGCCGCCGACATGCAGGCCATGGACCGCGCGACCATCGACGCCTTCGGCATCCCCGGACGGGTCCTCATGGAGACCGCGGGCCGGGAAGCCGCGCGGGTGTTCCTGGCCCATTTTTCCGAAACGGCCCGCCGGGGGGTGGCGGTGGCCGCCGGCCGGGGCAACAACGGCGGCGACGGCCATGTCATGGCCCGGTGCCTGGCCCAGAAGGGCTACCCGGTCACGGTTTACCTTCTGGCTGAAACCGAAAAGGTCCAGGGGGATGCCGCCGCCAATTTGAGGCTTTTGCCTGCCCTGGGCGTGCCGGTGATCGAAGTGCCCGATGAGGAGGCGTTCGCCCGCCACCAACCCCGTATGCGGTCGGCCGCGGTGTGGATCGACGCCATTTTCGGCACCGGCCTCAACGCCGCCGTGGGCGGCTGGCTCCGCAGCGTCATCGAGTTCGTCAATCAGCTGAAGCGCCCGGTGTTCGCCGTCGACATCCCCTCGGGCCTCAACGCGGACACCGGTCAACCCTGCGGGGCCTGCATTCGCGCCGGGATCACCGCCACCTTTGCCTTTCCCAAAATCGGCCACGTCGTGTTCCCCGGCGCGGATTACACGGGGAAGCTCGAAGTGGTCGACATCGGCATTCCGCCGCACATCGCCGCTCAGGTCGGACCGCGGCAGTTCCTGCTCTCGGCCGCGGACATCCGCGGCGGCCTGCCCCCCCGGCCGGCGGACGCCCACAAGGGCCGCACCGGGCACCTGCTGGTCGTCGCCGGCTCGCCGGGAAAGACCGGCGCGGCCGCCCTGACCGCCATGTCGGCGCTGCGGGTCGGCGCGGGGCTGGTGACGGCGGGAGTCTCCCGAAGCCTGAACCCGGTCATGGAGGCCCTCATGCTGGAAGCCATGACCGCTCCTCTGCCCGAATCGGGCAACGGCGCACTAGGGCCCTCTGCCCGCGAGGCGCTGCTGTCTCTCTTGCAGGGGAAAACATGCCTCGCCGTCGGCCCGGGCCTCGGGCCGGCGCCGGAAACCGGCGAACTGGTGCGCGACCTGGTCCGGTCGAACCCCCTACCCATGGTGATCGACGCGGACGGGCTGAACCACCTGGCCGGGCACCTCGATCTGCTGAAAGGGGTTGCAGCGGCGGCGGTGCTGACGCCGCACCCCGGAGAGATGGCGCGGCTGTTGGGGACGACCGCGGCCGCCGTTCAGCAGGACCGGATCGCCTGTGCCCGGGACCTCGCCGGCGCCTGCCGGGTTCACGTCGTGCTCAAGGGGGCGCGCACCGTCATCGCCCACCCGGACGGCAGCGTGCATGTCAACCCCACCGGGAACCCCGGCATGGCCGCGGGCGGCATGGGCGATGTGCTGACAGGGGCCATCGCCGGCCTGATGACGCAGGGGGTCCGGCCGGATCTCGCCGCCCGGGCGGCGGTCTACCTGCACGGCGCCGCCGGGGACCGCCTGGCCCGCGAACGGGGCCCGTGGGGGTTTCTGGCCGGCGAGGTCATGAACGCGCTGCCCGGCGAGATCGCCGACGCCCTCGGTAGCAGCTGAGTGGCGGCCTTGCGATCAACCGCCTCCGCACGCCTCACCTTCGAAAGCCGCAGCGAGGAGGAAACCCGCCGGGCGGGGGAGTGCTGCGGCCGAAGCGTCCACACCCCGATGGTTTTCTCCCTCATCGGGGACCTCGGCAGCGGCAAAACGATGTTCGTCCAGGGGCTGGCCCGCGGCCTCGGTGTGCCGGAGGGCTTTTACGTGACGAGCCCCAGCTTCACCCTGGTCAACGAATACCCCGGCCGCCTGCCCTTGGCCCACATCGATCTCTACCGCCTGGAGGCGGGGGCCGATCTGGACGACCTCGGGCTCGTGGACGCCCTGAAAAGCGACGGTGTCGCCGCCGTCGAATGGGCGGACAAGCTGCCGCCCGGGGCCCTCTCCGAGGCGCTGGAGATCCGCTTCGAGATCGGCGACGGCGACCGGCGCACCCTGCGCTTTTCCGCATATGGACAAGAGGCATCGAGTCTGCTAAAGAGCCTGAATTTATCGGCGGGCGGCCGCGGGATCCCGGCCCCGGCCTGAAGCAACGTCAGGAACGGAGGAAGTGAATGGGCGTGATCGTCCAAAAGTACGGCGGCACTTCAGTGGCCAACCTGGACCGCATTCAAAACGTCGCCCGCCGGGCGGTCCGGACCCATCGGCAGGGCCACGACGTGGTGGTCATCGTGTCGGCCATGGCCGGGGTCACGGACGGGCTGATCGGGCTGGCCAAAAAGGTCAACGAAAACCCGGACAAGCGCGAGCTGGATGCGCTGCTGGCCACCGGCGAGCAGACCACCGCGGCGCTGCTGGCCATGATGCTCAGATCCATGGGCCACCCGGCGCAGTCCCTGATGGGCTTTCAGGTGGAGGTCCGCACCGATTTCTGCTACGGCAACGCCCGCATCCAGGACATCCGCGTCGATCGCGTGCGCCGCCTGCTCGCGGACCGCACCATCGTGGTGGTGGCCGGCTTCCAGGGGTGCGACCCCGAAGGCAACATCACCACCCTGGGCCGGGGAGGGTCCGACACCTCCGCGGTCGCCATCGCCGCCGCTCTCAAGGCGGATGCCTGCGAAATCTACACCGACGTCACCGGCGTCTTCACGGCCGACCCGAACGTGGTGGCCAAGGCGCGCAAGATCGACAGGATCTCCTATGAGGAGATGCTCGAGATGGCCAGCATCGGGGCCAAGGTCCTGCAGATCCGCTCCGTGGAGTTCGCGATGAAGTACAACGTGCCGGTGCATGTCCGATCGTCTTTTTCCGAGGAGGAGGGTACCATGGTCGTAGCTGAGGAAAACGGCATGGAACGGGTGGTGGTCTCCGCGGTGACCATGAACAAGAACGACGCCCGGATCACACTGAGGAAGGTCCCCGACCGGCCCGGCATCGCCGCCAGGATCTTTACCCCCGTCGCCGCAGCGGGGATCTGCGTCGACATGATCATCCAAAACACCCGTGCCAGCGGCGCCACCGACCTGACCTTCACGGTCCCGAAGGCCGATTTCAAGACCGCCCTGGAGATCGAGAAAAAGGTGGCCACGGAGATCGAGGCCGAGGACGTGTTCGGCGACGAGAACATCGCCAAGGTCTCCATCACCGGGGTGGGGATGCGCAGCCACCCGGGCGTGGCCGCGCGCATGTTCGCGACCCTGGCCCGCGAGGGCATCAACATCATGATGATCAGCACCTCCGAAATCCGCATCTCCTGCCTGATCGAGCAGAAATACGCAGAGCTCGCCGTGCAGTGCCTGCACACGGAATTCGGCCTGGATGCTCAATGAAAAAAGGGGGCAAGGGGTCAAGTGCAACAACGGCCTGCAACGCGCCTCACGCGTCCCCTTGACCCCTTGAAACCCCGGACCCCTTTTAGCGCATGCCCCGCTTCACGTTCCACCAACTCATCTTCGTCGCCCTGGCGGCCGTGATAATCCTGGGGCTGTTTGTTTACCGCATGTTTTTTCTCTATTAACGAAAGCGGCCCGCTCAGGGGGCCGCTTTCGTCATATCCGCCGGACGCCGACACCGTAGCGAGCGTTCGTTCCGCCCAGGGCCTCCATGTCCCGGCACCACACCACCTGGCTGGCAACGACGCTGGGGGCGGAAGGGAAAAGCGGCTGGTCGGTCTTGACTGAAATGATCTCGCCCGGCTTGAGGGCGAAGTCGGAAAAAAGCATCATCCCCCCGGCGCTGAAATTGTGCAGCTGGGCATACCCCAGCACCCCCAACCGGGGCTTCTCGATCATCACCGCAGCCGAGCGCCCATAGCGCGGGCTTTTTCTCAATTCGGCCCCGCCATGCTGGGCGACAGGGCCTTCAAGCCACGTTGCGAAGGGGGTCGAGAGCGTCGATGAGCCGGTGCCGTCGGCCGGCCGATGCTTGGCGGCCGGGCGGGCGGTTCCAACCGAGCCCCTGCCGGGGCTGTGGCCGGATGGGCTGCACACCGGGCAGCCTTTGCCGGCCAGCCGGGATCGGATGGGGGCTTCCCATTCATGCCCCTGGCCGCAAATCCACCACACCTTGCCCTTGTGATGGGAAGAAACCTCCCTGGCCCTGAGATCGGCATTGCGGCTGGGGTGCCACTCTTTGAGAAGCTCGGGTTTTTCATCCGCCATCCTCTGGTCGCCCTGCTTGTTCAGATTCCGGCAGAAAGTGCATTGCATTCCCCGAGTCCGGTCATACACCCGGGCGAGCCACCAATGGCCCTTCGCGCAAAGCCACCACACCTCGCGGCGGGACCCGGGGGTAACGTCCTTCGGCCCCAGAGTGCCGTTCTTGGTGGGGTGCCATTGCCTGGCAAGCTCCGGCATCAACACGTAGAGATTATAGGATTCCGAGGCTTTGGGCACGAAACGATGCTCCTCGCTCTTCAGGGCGATTGTTTCAGGGCGATGCCGCCTCGAGAGGTCGCTTGGCATCATCGCGGGAAATCGGTCGGAAGCGGCGGATGGAAGTCGCGCGAACAGGCACTAAAACAGGGCAAATCTCTTCGATGATGCGGCCGAAAGATTAAAGAGGGCGTCACCCAAAGTCAACACTTTTTTGCGCCGCTCCGATCTCGTCGGCGATTCTCGTTGCGGCCGCACGCGGGTCTTTGGCGTCCCGGATCGGCCGGCCGATCACGAGATAGTCGGCGCCGGCTTCGACGGCGGCGGCGGGTGTGACGATGCGGGCTTGATCGTCCGTGCCGGGCGACTCCCAGGCGGGCCGGATGCCCGGTGTCACGGCGAGGAAGCCTCGCCCGAAGGCCTGCTTGACGGCCCGGACTTCGAGCCCGGAGCACACGACCCCCGCGCACCCGGCGGCCCTGGCCATCTCGGCGCGCTTCATCACCAGCCGGGGGAGATCGGCGGCGAGATCGCCGCGAAAGCCCGCCCCGGCGATGTCCGCCGCGGAGACGCTGGTCAGCACCGTGATCCCGAGCACCCCGACGCGGCCGCCGGCGGCCGCCGCCGCCGCCGCGAGCATGCGCGGGTCCTCTCCGCAGTGCACCGTGGCGAGTTTGACCCCCATCTCGGCGACGCCGGCCATGGCCCGCGAGACGGTCGAGGGGATGTCGTGCAGCTTGAGATCCAGGAACACGCCGGCCGGGCCCGCCGAACGGATGAAGGCGACGATGCCCGGGCCGCAGCGCACGAAGAGCTCCAAGCCCACCTTGAACATGCCCACCACGTCGGCCAGCAGTTCCACGCTGCGCTTCGCGTCATCCTCCGATGGAACGTCCAAGGGGAAGACGATGCAGTCCTTGGGCTGTTTCATAGCGCGCCTCTCCGTCACCTATCCGCACATGGGCCGATGCCGCCCTCGATGTTTGCGGCGCTTTGGGAAGTCGCCCGATTTCGGATGACTTCGCAACAGGGCCGAGTTCAAGGCGCGCAAACCTTGCGGCCCGAGGCGTACCCGTAGTACGCCGCAGGGCCCGCGAGGCGCAGCGCAACGCCGAAATGGGCCCTGTTGCGAAGTCATCCCCCGTAGTGCTGCGCCACCCACCGCTGATACTCGCCGCTCCGGACCCGTTCGACCCATGCCCGGTGGCTCAAGTACCAGTCGATGGTCCGGCGCAAGCCGCTGGCGAACGTCTCGCGCGGGGTCCAGCCGAGCTCCTTCTCGATCGTGCTGCAGTCGATAGCGTAGCGCAGGTCGTGCCCCGGGCGGTCCTTGACGAAGGTGATCAGCTTGCGGCGAGGCCTCAGCCGCGCGTCGGGCAGGACCTCGTCGAGCCGGTCGCAAATCTGATGAACCGTGTCGATGTTCGCCATTTCGCATCGGCCGCCGACGTTGTAGACGGCGCCGCGCCGGCCCTTCTGCATGATGAGCCAGACGGCTCGGCAGTGGTCGCCCACGTAGAGCCAGTCCCGGATGTTCAACCCCTGGCCGTACACCGGCAGCGGCTTGCCTTCCGCCGCGTGCAGGATCATCAGCGGGATCAGCTTCTCCGGGAACTGATAAGGGCCGTAATTGTTGGAGCAATTGGAGATGGTCACGGGCAGGCCGTAGGTCTGGCCGTAGGCGCGCACCAGGTGGTCCGAGGCCGCCTTGGAGGCCGAGTACGGGCTGTTCGGCCGGTAGGCGGTCTCCTCGGTGAAGCGGCCCTCGGGGCCGAGCGACCCATAGACTTCGTCCGTGCTCACATGGTGGAACAGCGTGAGGCCGCCGCCCTGCTCCCTGGCCGTCTCCAGCAAAATGAAGGTGCCTTCCACGTTGGTCCGGATGAAGGCGTCCGGGGCCACGATCGAGCGGTCCACATGGGACTCGGCGGCAAAGTGGCAGACCGTGTCGATCGCGAAGCGGCGGAAAGTATCGCGGACCGCCTCGCGGTCGCAGATGTCGGCACGCACGAACGTGTAACGGTCCGGGTGGCGTTGTTCTACGTCCGCCAGGCTCTCCGGATTGCCGGCATAGGTCAGTTTGTCGAGGTTGACCACCCGGCCCGGGAAGCCGGCGTCGCTCAACAGATAGCGGATGAAATTCGACCCGATGAAACCGCAGCCCCCCGTAACCAGGATGTTTTGCATACCAGCTCCTTAATCCTTGACCGCTTGCCCTTTTCAATTTTAGGCACTTTAGGCATTTTAGGCACTATAGGCACTTCGCTTGCGTGTCAGCATACTCCAATTCTCGGCTCCTATAAATAAATTTTTCGCGTCCGGCGAAGAAGAAGAAATTTGGGTTGAACCCGCCGGCCGGCCGTGGTATAAGAATTCATAATGTTTCCAAATAACTATTTGATGCGGCTCGATCGATCCTACCGTCCATGCATCGCCATCACGTCAGTGCGGGAAATTTTCATGTCGGCCACGGGCAGCCGGTGATCCTGGAAGCCTACCTGGGGACCTGTGTGGGTGTCGCCGTGGTCGACCCGGATGCCGGCGTCGGCGGGCTCGCCCATTTTCTGCTGCCGGAACCGGCTTCGCGCGAAAGCAATTTCCAGCCGGGCAAATACGCATCCAGCGGGATGCCTCTTTTTCTCAAGGCCCTTTGCGACGCGGGTGCGCGGCGGAAAGGGATGAAGGCCACGGTGGCGGGCGGGGCCCTGGTGGGCCCGGTCGACGACCTCGACCTCAATCTCGACATCGGCGGCCGGACTGCCGATGTCGCGGAACGCATCCTGAAAGCGGAGGGCATCCCCATTCGCAAGGAAGAGACCGGCGGGTTTTTCTCCTGCTGCGTCAGCCTGGAGATGCAGGGGTGGCAATGCCGGATCGAACCGTCCGGCATCGAGAAAACGGCGCCTCCGGGGCCCGCCGCGCTCCCCGGCCCGGAAGAAATCGACCGGGCCGTCGAGCAGTTGAAGCCCGTGCCCCAGGCGGCGCTCAAAATCATGCGGCTGATCGAAGAGGAGGAGTACGACATCCGCACGCTGGCGGAGGAGTTGCGCAGGGACCAGGTTCTCTGCGCGCGCACCCTCAAACTGGCCAATTCGGTCATGTTCGCCAGCCGCAGCCCGATCGAGTCCGTCGACCACGCCCTCATGTACCTCGGGGTCAATTTGCTCGTGAAGTTCGTAATCGCCGCTGCGGTGGAGGGGTTTTTCGCCCAGTCGGCCTCCGGCTATTCGCTCTGCAAGGGCGGGCTTTATCATCACGCCGTCGGCACGGCGATCGTGAGCGAAAAACTGGCCCAGTGGACCACCGCGGCCAAACCCGGCCAAGCCTACACCGCAGGGCTGCTGCACGACATCGGCAAAGTGGTGCTCGACCAGTTCGTCGCCGGCGCCGCACCGCTCTTTTACCGGCAGCTGATCGAAGAAAAGGCGAGCGATTTCATCCAGGCGGAGCAGTCGCTTTTCGGCACCACCCACAGCGAGGCCGGCTATCGCCTGGCGCAAAAGTGGGCGCTTCCGGATTCGCTGGCAGAGGTGATCCGCCACCACCACCGGCCCGAGCTGGGGCAACGGCACCCGGCGCTGGACCACATCGTGTTTCTGGCCAACCTGATCATGTCCCGGTTCCATGCCGGCCTGGAACTGGAGAAGCAGGACACCGGCGCCCTCGCCCCCCGGCTGAGGGCCATCGGCCTGTCCACGGGAGAGCTTCCCCGGATCGTGGACATGATCCCCCTGAGTGTCTTCGAGGCCGCGCCGGCGGCGGCCATCACCGCATAGGATACGGAAAAGCCCCGGCGGGGGCGTCGGGAAGAACCCTATGGATCTCAGTGAACACCAGCGAAACCTGCTGCGGCTGCTTCCGGCCGTCGACCGCCTGATGGAGCTCGCCAAGACAGAGGCCTGCTTCGAACTGGTTCCCGCCTCGGTGGTGGTGAACGCGATCCGTACCGTCATCGACGCCGACCGCCGCCGCATCCGGGAGAGCGGCCGGGCGCCCGGCGAGAAGGACCTCGCGGATGCCGCCGTCCTGCAGCGCGTCAAGGAGACCGTCCGGTCGGCCATGCAGCCGAAGCTGCGGCGGGTCGTCAACGCCACGGGGGTCGTGATCCACACCAACCTGGGCCGCTCCCTGCTGGCGCCGGAAGCCGTGGAGAACCTGGCCGGCGTGGCCGGCCGCTACTCCAATCTCGAATACGACCTCGAAGCGGGCCGGCGCGGCTCGCGCTACATGGCGGTCCGGGACCTGCTGTGCGAGATCACCGGCGCCGAGGACGCGATGGTGGTCAACAACAACGCCGGCGCGGTGCTCATCAGCTTGGAGACCATCGCCCGCAGCCGCAACGTCGTCGTTTCCCGCGGGGACCTCGTCGAAATCGGCGGGTCCTTCCGCATCCCGGACGTGATGGCCAAAAGCGGCGCCGTCCTCCGGGAGGTCGGCACCACCAACCGCACCCATCTGCGCGACTACGAGGGGGCCATCGACCCGGACACCGCCCTGCTGCTCAAGGTGCACTGGAGCAACTACAGCATTGTCGGGTTCACGGCCCAGGTGCCCCTCCGCGAGCTGGTCGAGCTGGGGGCCCGGCGCGGCATTCCCGTGATGGAGGACCTGGGCAGCGGCACCTTCATCGATTTTTCCCGGTACGGCCTGCTGAAGGAGCCCACCGTCCAGGACTCGGTCGCCAGCGGCGCCGACGTGGTCACCTTCAGCGGCGACAAGCTGCTGGGCGGGCCGCAGGCCGGGGTCATCGTGGGCCGCCGGCCGCTGATCGAGAGCATCCGCAAAAACCCCATCAACCGCGCCCTGCGCATCGACAAACTGACGCTCGCCGCCCTGGAGAGCACCCTGCGGCTTTACCGGGACGAGGCGCGGGCGGTGGCCGCGATCCCGACCCTGCGCATGCTGACGGAAAGCGAAAACGCGGTCCAGCCGCGCGCCGAGGAGCTCGCCCGCCGCCTGCAGGCCATCGGGGACTCCCGCCTGAAGGTCGAGATCGTCCGGCTCTCCTCCAAGGCCGGCGGCGGGTCGCTGCCGCTGCTGGATCTGCCCAGCCGGTGCCTGAGGGTGCAGGTCGACGGGCTGACGGCCAATCAGCTCGAACTGAAGCTGCGGCGCAACGATCCGCCGATCATCGGGCGCATCGAAAACGGGGCCTTCCTGATGGATGCGCGCACCCTCCAGCCGGATGAGGCGCCGATCATCGCCGCTGCGCTGGCGTCGGCCCTGGCAGGGGGTTGACCCATGACGAACCGAAGAAAGAAAATCGCGCGGAAAGCCGGCGCCAGCCGCCATTTCCTGCTGTCCCAGACCGACATCCGCCGGGTCGAGGGGCTGCCGGCGTACGGCGCCGACCGCGCCCGGACCGCGCTCCTCGGCGCCTTTCCGGACGTTGGGTGCGGCCCGCGGCTCCGGCAGGAGGCCGTCGAGCGTCTCAACGACTGCGACCGGTTCGGCGTCATCGTCCTGCGGCCGGATGAAGCCCCGGCCGCCGACGGGGCCGCACCGGACGCCGACACCCTGGCCCCCATCGCCGAGCGCCTCGAAGCGGCCTGCCGCCGGTCCGGCGCCTTCTGGGGGATCGAGGACTCGGGGATGCTGGCCGCGTATTGGCCGAACCGGGAAGCGGCCGAATGCGTCGAGCTCGCCCGCAGCCTGCAGGAGGAGATCCGCACCCAGACCGGCCGCACCGTCACGGCCGGCGTCGCCGCCCACCCCACCCTCGACTACCCGCGGCAGCAGGCTCTGGAGAATGCCTGCAAGGCCGTCGACCACGCCGTGTTTTTCGGCCCCGGCAGCCGGGTGGCCTTCGACGCGGTCAGCCTGAACATCAGCGGGGACAAATTTTACGAGCGCGGCGACATCGCCTCCGCCATCCGCGAATACGAGCGCGCCCTCGCCCTGGACGGCGGCAATGTCAACGTGCACAACAGCCTCGGGGTCTGCTATGGCGTGCTCGGCGATCACGAAAAAGCCCTGGAGCAGTTCTCGGCCGCCCTGCGCCTGGAGCCCGGCGAATACATGGCGGTCTACAACATCGGTTTGATCCATGCCCTGCTCGGCCGCCGCGATGCCGCCCTGGGGTTCTTCCTCAAGGCCAACGCCCTGCGGGACGACGTCTTTGAAATCCTCGCGCAGACCGGCAAGCTCTACCTGGAGATGGGCCAGCCGCAGGCTGCCCGCCCCTTCCTGGAGCACGCCGCGCGCCTGCGATCCAAGTCCGGCAATGCCTACCGGCTGCTCGGCGACTGCTACGCCGCCGTCGGGCTCCCGGAAAAAGCCATCAGCGCCTACCAGAAGGCCGTGAAGGCCAACCCGGCCGATTCGACGGCCCTCTCCGCCCTGGGCTGCCTTTTCGGCGAAAAGGGCGAGAACCCGGAGATCGCGATGGTGTTCTGCAAGGAGAGCGTGAGGCTGGCCCCCGACAACGCGCTGTTCCGCCGCCGCCTGGCCGCGCTGTATTTCAAGCTGGACCGCCTGGAGCAGGCGCTGGAAGAGTTCGAGCAGGTCGGCCGGCTCGGCCAGGAGGCCGCGGAGGAGATCCGCCGGGTCCGGGAACGGATCGAGAGCCGCAACGGAGGCAGGGCCGGCGGTTTGACGGGCTGACGGACCGACGAGGTATCTATGACCGACCACTTGAGCATCATCTCCGAGATCCTGGAGGAGAGCCTGCGCGTCAAACGCGTCTCCATCCAGGCCAACGCCGAGCGGATCCGGCAAGGCGCCGAGGTTTTGGCCGCCTGCCTCGGCGCGGGCCATAAAATCCTGATTTTCGGAAACGGCGGCAGCGCCGCCGACGCCCAGCACCTCGCCGCGGAGTTCGTGAACCGGTTCCGGATCGAGCGGCCGCCGCTGGCCGCCCTGGCGCTGACCACGGACACGTCGGTGCTGACCAGCATCGGCAACGACTACCACTTCGACGAGGTCTTCGAAAAACAGGTCCGCGCGCTGGGCGTGAAGGACGATGTGGCCTGGGGCATCAGCACCAGCGGCAACTCCCCCAACGTGGTCAATGCCGTCCGCACCGCCCGCGCCCGGGGGCTGAAAACGATCGGGATGACCGGAGAGGGGGGGCAGCTCGCCGAATGCGCCGACCTGGTCCTAACCGTGGAATCTTCCGTCACCGCGCGGGTCCAGGAGACCCACATCACCATGGGCCACCTGCTGTGCGAGCTGGTGGACCGGATTCTTTTTCCCGCGGGGGCCGGTCGATGAAACGCGACGTCGACCCGATCGACCTCACCCGCGTCAAGACCTATTCGCTCGCCGACCGCCCCAGCAAGGTCACCCCGGCGGCGTTCGCCTCCGGCTGGACCCCGGGTGCCTCTCTGGCGGCGTTTCTGGAGCGCCTGCCGGACGTTCTGGCCGCCGCCGATCTCAAGGCCGCCATAGCGGCCGTCGCCGCCGCCCGCCAAAATCACCGGCCGGTGATTTTGGGCATGGGCGCTCACGTCATCAAGGTGGGCCTGGGCCCCGTCGTGGTCGACCTGATGGAGCGCGGGGTCATCACGGGGGTCGCCATGAACGGGGCCGGCATCATCCACGACGCGGAGCTGGCCATGGCCGGCCGGACCTCGGAGGAGGTCGGCCCTGCCCTGGAC
>JALOPD010000285.1 GCA_025454075.1 Desulfobacterales bacterium
GTCGGCGATGTGGGCCATCTCGGTGGCGACCGTCTTCAGGAACTTGCGCCGCGCCGGGGTGTTGAAGAAAAGCTGCCGCACCTCCACCAGGGTCCCCGCGGGCGCCCCGGTTTCCGCCACGTTGACGAGCCTGCCGCCCTCGATGCTGAGTTCGGCGGCGGAGGCGGAGGCGGCGTCGCGGGTCACGAGGGAGAATTTGGAGACGGCTGCGATGCTCGGCAGGGCCTCCCCGCGGAACCCGAGGGTGCGGATGTTGAAGAGGTCCTCGTCGCTCGCGATCTTGCTCGTGGCGTGGCGCTCGATCGCGAGCAGCGCGTCGTCGCGGTTCATGCCGGAGCCGTTGTCGGCCACCCGGATCAGCGAGCGGCCGCCCTGCTCGACGTCGATCAGGATGCGGGTGGCGCCGGCGTCGAGCGCGTTTTCGGCAAGCTCCTTGACCACCGAGGCCGGCCGCTCCACCACCTCACCCGCGGCGATCTTGTTGGAGAGGATGTCGGGAAGGATCCTTATGTTGGACATGAGCTTTACCTGTTAATAAGGAGTCGCGGCTGGAAAGCCGCTCCCACAGAAAAATTCAGTTGTAGCTTGCCTGTGGGAGCGGCTTTCCAGCCGCGATTTCTTTTTACACAGACCAACGGCAATACCAGAACGGATAATCGTGAAAGTCTTTGACCAAACCGGCCCTGACGGGGTTGTGAAGCATGTACAAAACGACTTCGTTTAATACCTCATCTTTTCTAATTGCATGCTCGTGATATTGATCCTGCCAGAAAGCACCTTTCTTGTTCATCAGAGTGTTGATCGCCCTTGAGGTGTACCCTTTCAAGCTTTGCATCAGCTTCGGCAGGTCGGCATTTTTCAGGGCTGCGATGAAATGAATATGGTCCGGCATCACAATGGCGGCGTCGAGCTTCATCCGGTCGGTTTGTTCAAGCCACTTGAGGGCATTAAGAACAATATTGGCCGCCTGGGGATTAGCAAAGACAGGGATGCGCTCATACACCGCCGTGGTGATGAAATAAGCTTGATTTGCGATGGAAGCCCGGCCCCTTCGGAGTTGGTGCGAACCCCCGGTCATGAGCCCCTCCCACGTCGCGGCTGGAAAGCCGCTCCCACAGGGATGATCCAACCACATTCTCTTGTGGGAGCGGCTTTCCAGCCGCGATCTTTTATTTTGGTTTCAACAGCCGCGATTTTTTTCAGGCCTTTTGTTCCTTGAAAAACTTGAACAGGAACTCCCCGTCCGCCGGCGAGAGGTCGAACTTGACGCTGGCCTCCTCGACCAGCTTGGCGAGTTTCCTGGCCGGGCTGCTCTGCCGCTCCTCGGATATCCATTTAACCGCTTTTCTCAAATCTTCGCCCTGGGGAATGAGTGTCGCCATAAAGGCTCCTTAGTTTTAAGTTAAAACTGGTCTTTTCTTATGAAACTCCGTCGCCCGCTCGAAAGCATGCCCCACCCGCAGGATCATCTCCTCGTCGAAATGCCTTCCCATCAGCTGCAGGCCGATCGGCAGGCCGGCGGCGGAAAAACCGCAGGGGACCGACAGCGCCGGGATGCCGGCCAGGTTGGCGGAGATGGTGAAGATGTCCGAAAGGTACATGGTCAGCGGGTCGTCGACCTTCTCCCCGATCTTGAAGGCCGGGGTGGGCGCCGTCGGGCAGGCGATGACGTCGCAGGCCTCGAAGGCCTTCTTGAAATCCTCGACGATGAGCGTGCGCACCTGCGAGGCCTTGCCGTAGTAAGCGTCGTAGTAGCCGGCCGACAGGCAGTAGGTGCCGATGATGACGCGGCGCCGGACCTCGGCGCCGAAGCCCTGCGAGCGGGTGCGGCGGTACATCTGCATGAGATCGGCCGCGCCGTCGGCCCGGAAGCCGTATTTGACGCCGTCGTAGCGCGCGAGGTTGGAGCTGGCCTCGCAGGGGGCGATCACGTAGTAAACGGCCACCGCGTAGCGGGTGTGCGGCAGCGATACCTCCACCCGCTCGGCCCCCAGCGACTCCAGCGTGCGCACCGCGCCTTCCACCGCCGCGGACACGTCCGGGTCGAGACCCTCGGAGGCATTGTACTCCGCCGGGATCCCGATGCGGAGGCCCTTGATGCCGCGGCCCAGGGTGGCCGTGTAATCCGGCGTGGCGGCCGGCACCGAGGTGGAGTCCGCCGGGTCGTGGCCGGCGATCCCGTTCAGCAGGCGCGCGGCGTCGGCCACGCTGCGCGCGAGAGGACCGACCTGGTCGAGGGATGAGGCATACGCCACCAGACCGTAGCGCGACACGCGGCCGTAGGTGGGCTTGACGCCGACCGTGCCGCAGTGCGCGGCCGGCTGCCGGACCGAACCGCCCGTGTCCGAGCCTAGCGCCCCCAGGCACATCCCCGCGGCCACGGCGGCGGCCGAGCCGCCGCTCGAACCGCCCGGGATCCGGTCGAGGTCCCACGGGTTGCGCGTGACCTGGAACCCGGAATTCTCGGTTGAGGACCCCATCGCGAACTCGTCCATGTTGAGCTTGCCGACGATCACAGCCTCTTCTTCCTTGAGCCGGCGGATGACCGTGGCGTCGTAGGGCGGGATGAAATTACCGAGGATCTTCGAACCGCAGGTGGTGCGGACCCCCCGGGTGCAGAGCACGTCCTTGACGGCGAGGGGGATCCCGGTGAGGGGGCGGCATTTCCCGGAGGCGATGGCCTGGTCGGCCGCCGCCGCCTGCTCGAGGGCCTGGTCCGCCGTGACGGTCAGGAAGGCGCCGATCCTGCCGTCGACCGCCGCGACCCGGTCCAAGACCGCCCGGGTCAGCTCCCGCGCGGAGATTTTTTTGGTTTTCAGAAGCCCGTGAGCCTCTTCGATGGTCAGGTTGTAAAGTTCCAAGGCGCTGAATTCCATTTTTGATAGATGTCCGATCCCATGATTACTAAGTCCGCTGACATGCGAAAAGGTTTTTGGGTGTTTTGTTGTTTGGTTATTTGGCAAAACACCCAAACGCCTAAAAACCTCAACACCTATCCCACCACCTTCGGCACCACGAAGCTGCCGTCTTCCTGCTCCGGAGCGTTCGCCAGCGAGGCCTCGCGCTCCAGATGCTCCGTTTCGGCATCTTCCCGGAACGCATTGGTGAGCGCCAGAGCATGGGACGTCGGCTTGATCCCGCTGGTGTCGACCTGCCTGAGCTGGTCCACGTAGTCGAGAATGTTTCCGATCTGCACGGCGAATTTGTCGATCGACGCCTCGTCGATCTCCAGCCGCGCGAGCTCGGCGACATGCAGGATTTCATCCTTTGTGATTTTCATTTTTATTTCCCTTTTCTGTGATGATTTCACCCCGCACATGCGGGGTGAAATCATTTCGGAACCACATCCGGCTTGAACCCGTCCTTCTGAAGGCGGTCGACCGTGCTGCGGGCGAACTCCTTGGAGGGGAACTCCCCCATGCGCACGCGGTACCAGGTGCCCTTGTCCGGTATGGCGATGGGCTCGACATAGGCGCCATAGCCTTTCTGTCTCAGTTTTTCGAGAAGCCGCCGCGCCTCCTCCTCGCTCTTTACCGCCGCGATCTGGACGGTGAGCGGTTTGCCGGGCGCCGCGGAGGCGGGCGCCGGCGGGGGGGCTGCCGGCGCAGGAACGGCCGCCGCAGGTTTTTCGGTTTTGGGAGGCGCAGCCGATTCGGCCGGTTTCTGCGCCGGCGGCTCCGGTTTGGCCGAGGCCGGCGGGGGCTTCGGCAGGTTCGGCATCTCCGAATCCTCGCGGTTCTTCGGCAGCGAGTCGTAAAAACCGAGGTCGGTCTTGCTCTTCATTTCGGAGGCTTCGGGCCGGGGGCCGCTTCTGGGCGCCTGCTGGGCGGATTTCTGCAACGATTCGAGCGTGCGCTTGAGCTGGTCCATGTCGAAGGACACCGGCGCCGTGCCGCGGCCGACCATGACCCCCATCCCGAACATCCAGGCCGAGATGATGAAAACCACCACGACCCATCCCGCGACGGCTTTGCGGCTGAGGGCCAAAAGGGGATTCTTCCCCGACTCTTTTTCCGACGGTCTGGCCATTTTGCATCCTTAAAGGCTTTCCGAAACCAAGTCAAGACAGTTTGCCGGGGTGAGCGGGCGGTGTTCAGGCCGCTTTTTCTCTTGACTCTGCAACGGCCTTGCCCTAAAGCTGGCCTCAACGGCGGGCTGAAGCCCGCAGCAGATCCACCACACAATCAGGTCAATGACTTTAAGCCACGAAGGCTGGGCGTCATGGAGACGCCGGAAGCCCGTGGCTTATTTTTTTGGCTTCGCCAAAAAAAATCAAGGGAGGAAACAATGAATAAAAAGCAGGCGGCGGTGTTGGCAATGGCGGCAGTGTTGGCGATGTCCGGGCCGGTGTTTGCCCATTTCGGGATGCTCATCCCCTCGCAGGCCACGGTGTCCAAGGCGGACCCCAAGACGGTGGACCTGCAGGTCTCATTTTCGCATCCGATGGAGATGGTCGGCATGGACATGGCCAAGCCCAAGGCCTTAGGCGTGATGGCCGGCGGCTCGAAGGAGGACCTGCTCGGCACCCTGAAGCCGGCCCAGGTGATGGGCAAGGCCGCCTGGTCCTCGCAGTTCAACGTCAAAAAGCCCGGCGTATACATCTTCCACATGGAGCCGGAGCCGTACTGGGAGCCCGCCGAAGACTCCTTCATCGTGCACTACACAAAGGTCGTCGTGCCCGCCTTCGGCGATGAAGAGGGCTGGGACAAGGAAGTCGGCCTGAAGATCGAGATCGTCCCGCTGACCCGTCCCTTCGGGCTCTATGCCGGCAACGTCTTCCAGGGGGTTGT
>JALOPD010000286.1 GCA_025454075.1 Desulfobacterales bacterium
GTGGCCTTCGAGTTCCGCGGCAAGGTGGCGAGCGCCGGCTGGCGCAGGCTCTGGGACGCCTGCATCTTCATCGGCAGCTTCGGACCCGCGCTGCTCTTCGGCGTGGCCTTCGCGAACATCTTCCAGGGCATCCCCATCGACCAGAAGGGTGTTTACCAGGGGACGCTGTTCACCCTGCTCAACCCCTACGGGCTGATCGGCGGGCTGCTTTTCGTGCTGCTTTTCCTGGTGCATGGGGCGCTCTGGCTGGCCGCCAAGACCCAGGGCGAGCTGCAGGCCCGCGCGGCCGCGGCCGCGGCCGGAATCTGGGTGGCCGAGGTGCTGGTGGCGGTGGTGTTCCTGGTGGCGAGCTATTTCTCCACCGGGCTGTATGCCAATTACCTGGCCAGCCCGTTGCTCTTCGGGGTGATCCTGGTCACCGTGGCGGCGCTCTTCGGGATCCGGGTGTTCCTGGCGCAGAAAGCCTTTTTCAAGGCCTGGTTCGCCTCCGCGCTCACCATCGTGGGCGCCACGTTTTACGGGGTGATCGGCCTGTTTCCGAACATGTTCCCCTCCAGCCTGAACCCGGCCTGGAACCTGACGGCGCACAACGCCTCCTCGACCCAGCTGACGCTGACCATCATGCTGGTCGTGGTCATCATCTTCGTGCCGATCGTGCTGGCCTACCAGGCCTGGGCGTACAACCTATTCAAGAACAGGCTCACTGCCGACGATCTGGTTTATTGAGCTTAAGGAGTGGGCATGACGCTGCGATACCTTCGCGGCAGGAGGCCGTCCCAGCACTATCGATCAAATTAAATAAGAGAGCCCCTTCCGGTTCGCCGGAAAGGGCTCTTGCAGTTTGAACCCATCGGCGTTAAGGCGTGATCAGCGCCGGGTCGGTGATCACCCCGAGATGGCGGAAGCGACCGCCCTTGACCTGCTGGACCTGGACTTCCTTCACCACCTCGCCCTTGTTGAATCCCTTGATGACCCCGGTCAGGCCGTCGTAGTCCCTGGTGGCGGCGATGGCGTCGCGGACGGCCTTGCCGTCGATGCTCTTGGCGCGCTTTATGCCGTCGCAGAGGATCATGAAGGCGTCGTAAGCCGAAGCGCCGACCATGTCCGGCTGGATCTTGAAACGGGTTTCGTAATCCTTCAGGAATTCCTGGACGAAGGGCCGCTTGTCGTCGCGGTTGAGGTTGGTGACGATGACGAAGCCCTCGGCGGCGTCCCCGGCGATCTCGAGCGTTTTGGGCGAGTCGGCGCCCTCCTCGCCGATGATCTGGGTCTGCATGCCGAGCTCGCGGGCCTGCTTGAGCACCGGTCCGGTCTGGAAATAATAGCCGCTCGAAAAGATCACGTCGGGGTTCACTTCCTTGATCTTGGACAGGTAGGGCTTGAAGTCCTTCTCGGACATCGGGTAGGTCAGGGCGATGACGACCTCGGCCCTGCCCTTGGCGAACTTGGCGAGGTAATCGTTGAAGCCGTCCGCCAGGGTCCGGCCGAAGTCGTTGTCGCTGGTCAGCAGGGCGATCTTCTTCGCCTTCAGGACCTCGACCGCCGTGTAGGCGGCGGCCCGGCCCTCGACCGCGCCGAGGAATCCGTTGCGGAAGTTGAAGTCCCCGGCCTTGGTGACGTCGGGATGGATCGCGTAAGCCGCCACCAGCGGCAGGCCTTCGTCCTGGAAAAGCGGCGCCACCGCCCGCGTGGGCATGCTGTAGGAGCCGGCCACCAGGCCGACGACCTTGTCCTGCTGGATCAGCTTCTGGGCCAGCGCCACGGCTTCCTTGGCGTCGGCGCGGTCGTCGTAGGTCACCAGCTCCACCTTCTTCCCGAGCAGTCCGCCGGCCGCGTTCACCTTCTCGACGGCCAGGTCCACCGAGTTCTTGACGCTGGCGCCGTCCGCCGCGGCAAAGCCGGTGAGCGGGGCGAGCAGACCGATCTTGATTTTTTCTTCAGCTCCGGCGGCGCCGAAGCTGAAGAAAAAAATAATGGCAAGAATAGAAAGTGTTTTAACGAGTTTCATGACGCCTCCTTTGAAAAAAGTTTTAAGTGTTACGTGTTACGTTTTAAGGAAAGGAACTAGAGAATTGCCTTGAGCATTCAACTTGCCAGATACTTCAAAATCAAAAACGAGATTCATCCTATACCTCTTAAAACTTAAAACCTAAAACTTAACACTTCTTTACTCCCCCAGATACGCCGCCTTCAACTTCGGGTCGTTGAGAAGGTCGGCGGCGCGGCCTTCGTAGACGCACACGCCGGTTTCGAGCACATACGCGCGGTGCGATATGTCAAGCGAGGCCATGGCGTTCTGCTCGACCAGGAGAATGGTCAGGCCGTGCTCGCGGTTGAGCCGGGACAGCACCTCAAAGACCTGGTCCACGAGCTTGGGCATGAGCCCCATGGAGACCTCGTCCACCAGCAGCAGGTCGGGGTTGGAGATGAGCGCCCGCGCGATCGCCAGCTGCTGCTGCTCGCCGCCCGACAGGGTGGCGGCCGGCTGGCCGCCGCGCTCTTTCAAGACCGGGAAGAGCTCGTGCAGCCAGGCCATTTGGCTTGCTACGGCGATCTTGCGGCGTAAGCCGTAAACCCCGGTCATCAGGTTCTCGTGCACGCTCAGGCGGGGGAACACCCGCGCCCGCTCGGGCACCAGGCGCATTCCCGCGCGCGCCCGCTTGAAGGAGGCCATACGGTGCAACTCTTCGCCCTTGAACTTAATGCTGCCCCGACGCACCGGCACCATGCCCATGATGCCGCCGAGGATCGAGGTCTTGCCGGCGCCGTTGGCGCCGATGATGGAGACCAGCTCGCCCTTCTCGATCCCGAAGCCGACGCCCGCCACCGCGCGGATGTCGCCGTAGGATATGTGCAGATCGAGCACCTCAAGCAGCATGCGCGCGTCCTTTCCGACCCAGGTAGGCCTCGATCACCGCTTCGTCGGCCCTGACCTCCGCCGGCCGGCCCTCGGCCAGCTTGCGGCCGTGGTCGAGCACCACCAGCCGGTCGCAAAGCCCCATGGCCACGCGCATGTTGTGTTCGATCAGCAGCACGGTCTGTCCGCCCGCGCGGATGGCGCGGATAAGGGCTTCCAGCTGCGCGATCTCCTCGTGGCGCAGCCCGGAAAAGGATTCATCGAGCAGCAGCAGCCTGCTGCCGACGGCCAGCGCCCGGGCGATTTCGAGACGGCGCAGGTTGCCCAGCGGCAAAAGCCCGGCGCGGCGGCCGGCCAGGTCGGTGAGGCCGACCCGCTCCAGGAGCGCCAGCGCCGCGCGTCCTTCGGCGGGCGTCCGGCAGCTGGACCAGATCCTGGGCAGGTTGGGGTAGCGGCCGATGCCGCGGGCCGCGAGGACGTTTTCGAGAACGGTCAGCTGGGCGAAAGGCTTGACGATCTGGAAGGTGCGGCCGATGCCGAGAGCGGCGATCGCGTGCGGCGCGAGCCCATCGATGCGCCGCCCGTCGAGGGTGATCCGGCCGGCGGTGGGCCGGTAGACTCCCGAGATCAGATTGAAGCAGACGGTCTTGCCGGCCCCGTTGGGCCCGAGCAGCCCCAGGATCTCGCCCGGCCAGATCTGCAAGCTGACGCCGTCCACGGCGCGCAGCCCGCCGAAGTGCTTGGACAGCCCGGCGATATCGAGCAGCGGGCGGTTCACGGCCTGCCTCCGGGCCGCATCTTCGCCAGCACCCGCCGCGCCGCGCTGTTGTCTCCCAGCAGCCCGCCGGGTTGGAAGCGGACCATCAGTAGGAGCAGGGTGGTGTAGAAAAGCATGCGGTAGTCGATGAGCGGGCGGAACACTTCGGGCAGGATCCCGATGAGGACGGCCCCGAGGATCGGCCCCCACAGGGTCCCGATGCCGCCCACCACCACCATGCTCAGCAGCGAAACCGACAGCGGAAAGGCGAAGTCGCCGGCAGAAATGAAACGCATGAAGTGCGCGTACAGGGCGCCGCCCAGTCCGGCCATGGCGGTGCCGATCACGAAGGCCAGCAGCTTGAATCGCACGGGCGAGATCCCTACGCTGGCGGCCGCGGTCTCCTCATCCCGCAGCGCGAAACAGGCCAGCCCCGCCCAGCAGCGCGTGAGCCACCAGCAGAGAGCGATCACGACGGCCAGAAAGAAGAGGCACAGACAGAGGAACTCGGTCCCTCTGAGTTTGAGGTCGAAAAGCGCCACCCGCGGGATTCCGCCGATTCCCAGCGCTCCGCCGAAAAACTCGAAGTTGTTGAAAATCGCCTCGACGATGAAGTTGATGCCGATGGTGGTGATGGCCAGGAAATCCTCGCGCACCCGCAGGCTGGGGATGCCGAGCAGCAGCCCGATAAACGCGGTCATGGCGATCACGCAGGGCAGGGCCGCCCAGAAGGCCCAGCCGGCCTGGGTCGCCAGCAGAGCGGCCGTGTAGGCCCCGATCCCGAAAAAGGCCGCGTGTCCGAGGGAGATCTGTCCGGCAAAGCCCACGATGACGTTGAGGCCGCAGGCCACGATGGCGTTGATGGCGATGATGGTGGCGAGGGTGACGAGATATCCGCTCACGCCGTCTCCTCAGCGCGACCCCAGGAGCCCCTGGGAGCGCCACATGAGCATTGCGATCATGGCGATGAAAGCCAGCGCGTCCCGGGGCAGCGGGATGTCCGCATAGCCGATGAGCAGCGTCTCGGCCATTCCCAGCACCAGCGACGCGATCACTGCGCCGGGCACCGAGCCCAGGCCGCCCACCACGATGAGAGCGAGCGTCTTGTAGGCCGGGATGGCGCCCATGGTCGGGTAGACCTGGTTGAAGTA
>JALOPD010000287.1 GCA_025454075.1 Desulfobacterales bacterium
AACTCCAAGGCGGCCCTGGTCATCCTGGGGGCGCTCGCCACGGCCTTCGGCTTCGTTATGTACGTGCTGCTGATCGGGGTGTGCTGGGGCGTCCGTTTCCCGAGCATCGGCGCGGTCCTCGGCGTGCTCTCCGGCATGATTGCGGTCTTCCTGACCTACTATGTCTGGCCGAACCTGCTGACCATGCACTGCGCCTTCTGGGGCGTCTTCGTCGGCCTGGTGGTGGCCTACATCTGCAAGGGGTTGGGCCTCAAGGACACGGAGGAGACGATCAAGCGCCAGAACGAGGTGCGCGCCTTCCTGGACAGCATCGACCCGCCCAGCGCGTCGGCCAAGCAGTGGCGCGGGGTCATGAAGATCGGCACCCCGCTCTGGTATTTCTTCGCCATCGGCCCGGCCTGCATCCTCGGCAACTCGGCCTTTTCGTTTGCCGGGTTCCCGCCGCTGTGGTCCTGGCAGATCGCCTGGTGGATCATCGGGATCGTCATGATGTGGGCGCTGTGCTTCAAGTGCGAGCTGTCGACCACCAGCGCGGTGCAGCTCGAGCGCGCCGAGAAGGAAAAGATGATCGTGGTCAAGGAAGCCTAAACCGACGGGATGAAATCCCCTTTTCAAAAGGAGAACTCCGACGATGAAACCCGAAGACCTTTGGATGATCGGAATCGTGGCATTCTGCATCCTCTTCACCGCCAGCTTCGGCTGGGGGTTGTGGGGATAGCCTCGCGCGTTGAGGCGGCAGAAGCCGTGTAACTGAATCGAACGTCAGCTTCCCTCTCCCCCGGCCCCTTCGGCAGGGGGAGAGGGAACCTCAAAAATGAGTTCCAATGAAGCTGATTTTTTTTGTGGGAGCGGCTTTCCAGCCGCGACGATCGAGGCTGAAAGCCTCTCCCACAGAAAAAACCGATTTCGTCTTGTCATTCAAGTTTTGTGGACCGCGCAATGCGTCTTATGCGGTTTTTTGAGAGCCTCAGGGGGACACCCTGTTACGGGCATGTACCGCAGCCGAGGCTTGTCCTGGAACTCTCTTGATTTTTCATAGCCGTTGGTGCTGAACTCAAGACATCCAAGGAGGATCTCCCATGACCAACCCGTACGACGCCGATTATGGCCAGTCGATCAAAGACCCCGACGGCTTCTGGGGCAGGGTCGCCGAAGACTGCCACTGGTACAAGAAGTGGGACAAGGTGCTGGACGACTCCCGCAAGCCGTTTTACCGCTGGTTCACCGGCGGCGAGCTCAACACCTGCTACAACGCGCTCGACCTGCACGTGGACAAGGGCCGCGGCGGGCAGGCAGCCCTCGTCTACGACAGCCCCGTCACCCAGACCCTCAAGACCTTCACCTACACCCAGCTGCGCGACGAGGTGGCCCGTTTCGCGGGCGCCCTTTCCGCCCAGGGCGTGGCCAAGGGCGACCGGGTGGTGATCTACATGCCGATGATCCCCGAGGCGCTCGTCGCCATGTTCGCCTGCGCCCGGCTGGGGGCTGTGCACTCGGTCGTGTTCGGCGGCTTCGCGGCGCCGGAGCTGGCCGTGCGCATCAACGACGCCAAGCCCAAGCTGATCGTGTCGGCCTCCTGCGGCATCGAGGTCAACCGGGTGATCCCCTACAAGCCGCTCATGGACGGGGCGATCGAGACGGCCTCCTTCAAGCCCGAGCACTGCATCATCGTGCAGCGGCCGATGCAGAAAGCCGAGATGAAGCCCGGGCGCGACCTGGACTGGAACGAGGTCATGGCCAAGGCCAAGCCCCACGAGTGCGTGCCGGTCAAGGCCACCGACCCGCTTTACATCCTCTACACCTCCGGCACCACCGGCATCCCCAAGGGCGTGGTGCGCGACAACGGCGGG
Source organism: Desulfobacterales bacterium (assembly GCA_025454075.1). Next base: position 1,851 of record JALOPD010000287.1, read on the forward strand.
CACGTGGTCGCGCTGAAATACACCATGAAGGCCATCTACAACGTCGACGCCGGCGACGTCTACTGGGCGGCCTCGGACGTGGGCTGGGTGGTGGGCCACTCCTACATCGTCTACGGCCCCCTGTTCAAAGGCTGCACCAGCATCCTCTACGAGGGCAAGCCGGTCGGCACGCCGGACGCCGGCGCCTTCTGGCGGGTGATCTCGCAGCACGGGGTCAAATGCCTCTTCACGGCGCCGACGGCCTTCCGGGCGATCAAGCGCGAGGACCCGAATGCCGAGCACCTGAAGAAATACAACCTTTCCAAATTCAAGACCCTGTTCCTGGCCGGCGAGCGGCTGGACCCGGACACCCTGCGCTGGGCCCAGCAGCATCTCAAGGTCCCCGTGATCGACCACTGGTGGCAGACCGAGACCGGCTCGGCCATCGCCGGAAACTGTTTGGGGCTGCACCACTTCCCGGTCAAGGAGGGCTCTCCGACCAAAGCCGTCCCGGGTTGGAACCTGGCGGTTCTGGGCTCCGATAAACAGCCGGTGAAGGCCGGGGAAATCGGTGCGCTGGTGGCCAAGCTGCCCATGCCCCCCGGCACCCTGCCGACCCTGTGGAACAACGACGAGGGGTTCATCAAGTCCTACCTGGAGGAATTCCCGGGCTACTACAAGACGGCCGATGCCGGCTTCATCGACAAGGACGGCTACGTCTTCGTGATGTCGCGCACGGACGACATCATCAACGTGGCCGGCCACCGGCTTTCCACCGGCGCCATGGAGGAGATCCTGTCCGACCACAAGGACGTGGCCGAGTGCGCGGTGCTGGGAGTGGACGACGCGCTCAAGGGCCAGGTGCCGATCGGGTTCATCGTTCTCAAAACCGGGGTCACGCGCAGCAACGACGAGATCGTCAAGGAGGTGGTCCAGATGGTGCGCGACCGCATCGGGCCGGTGGCCTCCTTCAAGACGGCCACGGTGGTCAAGCGGCTGCCCAAGACCCGCTCCGGCAAGATCCTGCGCGGCACGATCCAGAAGATCGCCGACAACAAGGAGTGGAAGATGCCGGCCACCATCGACGACCCGTCAAGCAGGCGCTCAGCACGGTCGGGTACGCCCAGGGCCGGAAAGCCTGAGCCGGAAGGCGGGAGGGCTTTCGGTCCCGGTGGATCGCGGCCGGAAGCCCGTTCCTGCAAGGAAAATGAATCCACCTCCCTGGAAATGGGCTGCGGTGAGCCGGGGGATTCCATAGGAAATGAAGTGACGCTCCTGCGGGAGTGGCTTCCAGCCACGAGAAAATCGCGGCAAGATGCCGCTCCCACCAAAAAAAGTTGAACTTCATCGGGAGACCCCATAAAGGGGAATGCGCCTTCGCGTGATATATCGATGTGCCCGGATCGCGAGGTGACCCATGGCCAAAAAGATCCTCATCGTGGATGACGAGCCCAGCATCATCGTGGCCCTGCAGTTCCTGATGGAACAGAACGGGTACGAAACGCTGGTGGCCTTCAGCGGCGAGGAGGCCATGGAATCCGTCGACCGGGACCACCCCGATCTCATTCTGCTGGACATCATGCTGCCGGTGGTGGACGGGTTCGAAGTCTGCCAGCGGGTGCGTGAAAACCCGGATTGGAAGGACATCCGCATCGTGCTGCTGACCGCCCTGGGCAGCGAGGCCCATGTGACCAAGGGCCTGGACCTCGGGGCCGACGCCTACGTGACCAAACCCTTCTCGAACGCAGATCTCGTGGTTAAGGTCAAAGAGCTGCTCGAATGCCGCGGCTGACGAAACACTCCTCCTTTTGGCTGTTCGTCCTGGTGTGCCTCCTGTTTTTCGTCGGTGTGGTCGGCAGCTTTGCCGTCCTGTTCTGGCTGGATCTCACCCCGGCCGAGCGCGACATGGTGCGGGGCCTGGTCCAACCGCATGGGATCTATGTGGTCGGCGGAGGGCTCCTCCTGATCGCCGGGGCGGGTCTGGCGATCGAGTGGGTGTTTCGGCTGTACGTGTTTCCGATCGGCAAGATCGCCGAGGAAACCGGCATCATGCACGGTGTGAACACGGGGCGCCGCCTCCGCGTCGAAGGCAGCCGCGATGTGCGGCAGCTGGCCGCCGCCATCAACGCGTCCGCCGACGCCTTCGAGGCGCTGCACCGTTCCGTGGAGGAGCGCATTGCGGAGGCGCGGGCCCGCATCGAGGAAGAGAAAACGATTCTTTCCGTGGCGCTGGCCGAGTTGCCCGAGGGGGTCCTCGTTTTCAGCCCGGAAGGGCGCATCATCCTCTACAACGAGCGCGCCCGGCAGCTGCTGGAGTCCTCGAGCGACCCAGCGGCCGGATTTCAGCGTGCCCAGACCGACGGGGCGATCGGGTTGGGCCGTTCGATTTTCGGCGCGATCGACAAGCCCCTCATTGCCAGCGCCCTGGACGAGATCGCCGCTCATCTGCGCCGCGGCGGGCATGAACTGACGTCGTCTTTTGTAATCCCCGGCCGCAGCGGGCGCCTCCTGCAGGTCGCAACGGTACCGATTCTAAGCCCGCTGCGGGAGATGACCGCCTTCATCCTCATTCTCACCGATGCCACGGAGCCGATGGAGGCTTTCCGGCGCGCGGAGTCGCTGGTGCAATCCTACACCATCCAGATGCGCCGGGCCCTGGCCGGCATCCGGGCGGCCGTGGAGTTGATTCTCGATTTCCCGGGCCTGCCGCCGGCCAAGCACCACGAATTCCACCGCATCATCCACCGGGAGGTGTTGGCCGCCGGAGAGGCCACCGACCGCGTGGCGGCCGAATACGCCGCCTCCACCCGGTCGCCGGGCCCGCTGGCGCGCATGCGGGCGCAGGACTTCCTCGAAGCGGTCCGGCGTAAGGCCGGCGATCGACTGGGGCTCCGCCTGCAGGTCGAGCCGACGGAAGATGCGCTGTGGATCCGATTGGACGGTACCTCCATGGCGCTGGCGCTGGTGTTCGTCCTGGAGCGCCTCGGCGCGGAGTTCGGGCACACCGTTTCGCGCTGCCGGATGGAGGCCAAGGACCGCTTCGTGGGCGTCGATTTCATCTGGACCGGCCCGCCGCTGCGACTGGAAACGCTTTACCGCTGGGGCTTGCAGCCGGTTTCCGTCCGGGACGAAGGGCTGCGCTTCACGCTCAAGGAGATTCTGGCCCGGCACCGGGCGGAGCTCTGGTCGCAGTCCCTGGGAAACGCTTCCGAGTCCTACCTGCGGCTGCTGCTGGAAACGGTGGAGCCGGCCGAAGCCGTCCATCCCCGGCGGCATACCATTCTGGCGACCGCGCGTCCGGTCTACTACGATTTCGACCTCTTCAATCAACCGGGGCAGTCTTTCGAACTGGACCAGCGGCCGCTGGCGGGATTGCCCTACACCGTTTTCGACACCGAGACGACCGGCCTCAACCCGCGCGCAGGCGATGAGATCGTCTCCATCGGGGCGGTGCGGATCGTCAACGGCCGCCTGCTGGCATCCGAGTGCTTCGAACAGCTGGTAAAACCCGAATGCGCCCTGCGGCCGGAATCGATCCGGATTCACGGCATCCAGCCCGAAATGCTGGAGGGGCAGCCGGACGTGCGGCAGGCGCTGCGGTCGTTCCAGCGCTTTGCCGAGGGGACGATCCTCGTGGCGCACAACGCCGCCTTCGACATGCGCCTGCTGCAGCTGCAGGGGGAACGGTCCGGACTTCGTTTCGAGAACCCCGTGCTCGACACGATGCTGCTCTCCGCGGTGGTCCACCCCGCGCAGGACGAGCACAGCCTCGAGGCCATCGCCGAGCGCCTGGGGGTCACCGTCATGGGGCGCCACACGGCCCTGGGGGACGCGATCGCGGCGGCGGAAGTCTTTCTGAAGCTCCTGCCGCTGCTCGATGCGGCCGGGGTCGGCACCCTCAAACAGGCACGGGAGGCGTCGCAGAAAACCTATTATGCACGGCTGAAGTACTGATGTTTTATGGCGGGGACCCTCGCCTGAGACTTACGCGACAGCGGACTCGGAGGGCGGTGCGGTGAAGGGCAGGGTGAGGGTAAAGGTGGACCCGATGTCGGTGCGGCTTTCGGCCCAGATACGGCCGCCGTGGAACTCGACGATGCGCCGGGTGATGGCCAGACCCAGGCCGCTTCCGGCCGGACGGCCTAAAGCGGCGTGCCGGCTCTGGCGAAATTCCTCGAAGATGACCTCCAGGTCCTCGGCCCGGATGCCGACGCCGTTGTCGGCAACGGCCACTTCCAGGTGGCTCGGCCGTACGTTCAGGCGCACGTCGATTCGCCCGCCGGCATCCCGGCAGAACTTTACGGCGTTCGAAAGCAGGTTGATCATCACCTGCATGAGACGGTCCCGGTCGCCGAAGACGGGGGGGGCATGGTCCGGCACGTCGAGGTTCGCCTGGATGCGCTTTTCGTCCAGCAGCTGGCGGACCGACGCCAAGGCCTCGCGACAAATCTCGCGCAGGTCGACGGGCAGCATCTGCCACTGCATCTTGCCGGTTTCCATCTTCTGGAAATCCAGTACCTGGTTGACGAGGCGCGTCAGGCGCTCGCTCTCCTTCACGACCAGGGCGGTCAGGTTCCGGTGCTGGTCCTGCGGCAGCTGCGGGTTGGCGTGCAGGATTTCGGCGATGGAGCGCACCGCCGTCAGCGGCGTGCGCAGTTCATGGGTGACGGTGGAGATGAATTCGTCCTTGAGGCGGTCGAGTTCCTGCAGGCGCCGGTTTGCGGATTTCAACTCCGCGTGCGCCCGCTCCAGCTCCCGGCTGTAGGCGATGACCTGTCGGGTCTCGTCGAGAATGTTCATCACTTCGCCCAAGCCGAGCGGCTCCTCCTTGACGACGGATGCGACCATCACGCGGGCCGAGGCGGAGCCGATGGCGCCGGCCAGCAAGGTCTCGGCATAGGTGACCAGCGCCGGGTTGGCGGTGGACAGCGGACCCCAGCGGATCTTGCGCTTGTCGGCAAAGGCGTTCAGCGCCTCGGTCGTCCGCTGGGTCCCCAGAAAACGTTCCAGCAGAGACCGCAGGTCCGTCACAAAGGCCGTGCCGCGCCAGATGGAGGAGTCCTCCGGCTTGGCGGGGTAGGTGAACACATCGACGAAGAGCGCCGCCTGGGTGTGCTCGAGGGCGCTCTGCCGGCTGAAGAGGGACACGCCCGCATACAGACCCGCATTGGCCAGCAGGCTCCAGAATACGGCGTGCGCAATGGGGTCGAGCCCCTCCAACCCGAACAAGGGGAAGGGCTTCAGGGCCGCGAGGCCGAACAGCCCCCGGGTGATCGGCGCTTCGTCGATCAGGCCGGCCTCGGCCAGGGAGGGCAGCACCAGGGTGTACCCCCAGACAGCGAACCCGGCCGCAAGCCCGCTGATCGCGCCGGTGCACGTTCCGTGTTTCCAGAATATGCCCCCCAGCATGGCAGGCGCGAACTGGGCCACGGCCACGAAGGAGATGAGGCCGATGGACACCAGGGCGTAGGCTTCGCCGATGAAGTGGTAATAGGCGTAGGCTGAAAAGAGCACCAGAGCGATGCTGCCCCGGCGGATGTTCAACACCATGGTGCTGAGTTCCCCGGATCGGGCGATGCGCACAAACGGCAGGCGCAGCAGCACAGGCATCACCAGGTCGTTGCAGATCATCGTCGAAAGGGCGACCGTGGCCATGATCACCATGCCGGTGGCCGCCGACATGCCCCCGATGAAGACCAGGAGGGCCAGCCCCTCATGCCGCATGGCCATGGGCAGGGTCAGG
>JALOPD010000288.1 GCA_025454075.1 Desulfobacterales bacterium
CAACCTGCCGAAGGACATGCCCACCCCGCCCTATTTCCGCAAGGTCAACCCGGCCGACCAGCCGATCCTGCGCATCGCCCTCACCTCGCCGACCCTGCCCCTGTACACCCTGAACGAATTCGGCGACACCATGCTGGCCCAGCGCATCTCCATGGTGAGCGGGGTCGCCCAGGTGCAGGTGTACGGGGCGCAGAAGTACGCCGTGCGCATCCAGCTCGACCCCAAGGAGCTCGCCTCGCGCGGCATCGGGATCAACCAGGTGGCGGAGGCGGTGAGCAAGGCCAACGTCAACCTTCCCACGGGCACCCTTTACGGCGCCCAGCAGGCCTTCACCGTGCAGACGAGCGGCCAGCTCACCCAGGCCGAACCCTACCGCTCGGTGATCGTCACCTACCGCGACGGCCACCCCGTGCGTCTGGGGGACATCGGTGCGGTCTATGACAGCGTCGAAAACAACAAGGTCGCCGCCTGGTACATCGATCAGCGCTCCATCATCCTGGCCGTTCAGCGCCAGCCCGGGACCAACACCGTCGAGGTGGCGCGCGAGGTCAAAAAACTGCTGCCCACCTTTAAGGCCCAGCTGCCGGCCTCGGTCTCCCTGCACATTCTCTACGATGCCTCGGTGTCGATCGAGGAGTCGGTCAACGACGTGAAATTCACGCTGCTCTTCACCCTGGTCCTGGTGGTCCTGGTGATCTTCCTGTTCCTGCGGCGGCTGTCCTACACCCTGATCCCCAGCCTCGCCATGCCCATGTCGCTGGTCGGCACCTTCATCGTGATGTACCTGATGGGATACAACGTCGACAACCTGTCGCTCATGGCCCTGATCCTGGCCGTCGGCTTCGTGGTGGACGACGCCATCGTCATGCTGGAGAACATCGTGCGGCACCTCGAGATGGGCGAGGCGCCCATCCAGGCGGCTCTGAATGGATCGCGCGAAATCGGCTTCACCATCGTCTCCATGACGCTCTCGCTGGTGGCGGTGTTCATCCCGATCCTGTTCATGGGCGGCATCCTGGGCCGGCTTTTTCAGGAGTTCGCCGTCACCATCGGCGTGGCCATTCTCATTTCAGGGTTGGTCTCCCTCACGCTCACCCCCATGCTCTGCAGCCGCTTCCTGCGGGCGCACGCCGAACAGCCGCCGGGCCGGCTCTATGAAGCCTCCGAAAACGTCTACAACCGGATGCTCGGACTCTACAAGGTGAGCCTCGGCTGGTTCCTCGACCACCGCCGCATCACCATGGTCTTCCTGCTGCTGGTGGTGGCGCTCACCGTGGCGGCCTTCCGCGTGGTCCCCAAGGGGTTCATCCCCAGCGAGGACCGCGCCATCGTCTACGGCCCGACCGAAGCGGCCGAGGGCATCTCCTTCGAGGCCTTGAAACGCCTGCAGCAGAGCCTGGCCGAGATCGTGCGCCAGGACCCCGACGTCGAGGCGTTCATGTCCAATGCCGGCTCGCGGCCCGGCGGCGTCGCCGGCGGCAACACCGGGACCCTGTTCCTGCGCCTCAAACCGCGCCACGAGCGCGAACTCTCCGCGGACGAGGTTATCCAGAAACTGCGGCCCAAACTCGCCCAGGTGCCGGGTATCCGCGTCTTTCTGCAGAACCCGCCCGCCATATCGGTCGGCGGCCGGGTGACGAAGAGCCAGTACCAGTACACCCTGCAGGGGACCGATGTGGAGGAGCTCTACCGCATCGCCCCGCAGCTGGCCGCCAAAATGCAGGCGCTCCCGGGCTTCCTGGACGTCACCACGGATCTGCAGCTTAGAAACCCCCAGGTCAACATCGACATCAACCGCGACCAGGCCTCGGCGCTGGGGGTCTCGGTCGAGCAGATCGAGGATGCCCTCTACAGCGCCTACGGCTCGCGCCAGATCTCGACGATCTACGGCGACACGAACCAGTTCCAGGTGATCCTCGAGCTCAAGCCCGAGTATCAAATGGACCCGGCCGCCCTGGCGCTGCTCTACGTGCGCTCCTCAGGCGGGGCCCTGGTGCCGTTGAACGTGCTCGCCCGGATCAGCCAGGGCTACGGCCCGCTTTCCATCAACCACAGCGGGCAGCTGCCGTCCGTGACCGTTTCCTTCAACCTCCGCCCCGGCTACGCGCTGGGCGATGCGGTCGCGGAGCTGAACGCCCTGGCGCGCGCCACGCTGCCGGCCACCATAACGGCCAGTTTCCAGGGCACGGCCCAGGTCTTCGAGTCATCCATTAAAAACCTGGGGCTGCTGCTGGCGGTGGCCGTGGCGGTCATCTACATCGTCCTCGGCATCCTCTACGAAAGCTTCATCCACCCGGTCACCATCCTATCGGCCCTGCCGCTGGCCGGGCTGGGCGCCCTCTTCACGCTGCTGATCTTCAATTCGCAGCTGGACATCTACTCCTTTGTGGGCCTGATCCTGCTGGTGGGGCTTGTTAAGAAAAACGGCATCATCATGATCGACTTCGCCCTCGAGGCGCAGCGCGTTGAACGCAAGTCGCCGAGAGACGCCATTTTCGAGGCCTGCGTCGTGAGGTTCAGGCCGATCATGATGACCACCTTCGCGGCCCTGGTGGGAACGATCCCCATCGCCGTCGGCTGGGGCGCCGGCGGCGAGTCCCGGCAGCCGCTGGGGCTGGCGGTGGTCGGCGGTCTGTTTTTCTCCCAGATGCTGACCCTTTTCATAACGCCCGTCTTCTACCTCTACATGGACGCCCTGCAGAAAAAACTCCGGCGGCGGCGCTCGGCCAAGATCGAACCTGTCCCCCAGACCGGCAGCCCTGAATAAACTCAAAGCCAAAGGCATGGGCCGGCCGAGCAGCGAGGCAGAATATGACTTCGATCGATTCTCATGACGACGATCGGAAATGCCGGGGGGCGCTCTGGGGGCTTTACATCGGCGACGCCCTGGCCATGCCGGTGCACTGGTACTACAACCGCAAGGCGCTCTACGACGACTACGGCCGGGTCACAGACTACCTGGCCCCGAAAAACCCGCACCCGGACAGCATCCTCTTCCGAGCGAGCTACACGGCGCCCGATCCCAAGGGTGACATCCTGCACGACCAGGTGTCCTACTGGGGCCGGGAGGGCACGCACTACCACTATCACCAGTTTCTGCAGGCCGGGGAAAATACGCTGAACCTCAAGTTGTGCAGCCTGCTGATCCGGTCGCTGAGCGAATGCGGCGGTTACGACGCCGAGGACTATCTGCGCAGATACATCGCTTTCATGACCACCCCGGGCAGCCACCGGGACACCTACATCGAGGAGTGCCACCGGAATTTTTTCGCCAACTATGCCAAGGGGGTGCCGCCGCGGCAATGCGGCGCGGTCGAAAAGCACATCGGCGGGCTCCCGGGCATCGTACCGGTCGTGGTGTATTATCATGCCCAACCCGACCGTGCCCGGGAAGCCGCGCTCGAGCATCTGGCCCTGACGCACCCCGGCGAAAAGATGAAGTCGGCGGCCGGCCTTCTGATCGAGTTGCTGCTTTCGGTGCTGGCTGGAGAAGCGCTGGCGGCCGCGATCCGCCGCATGATCCGCGAGCAGAAGTACGCGTTGGTGGGCCATCCCTTCGAAAAGCTGCTCGGCGACGCGGACGACTGGGTGATCGGTCCGCGCTTCAGCACGGCCTGCTACGTCGAGCACTCGGTGCCGGCAGTCCTCTATCTGGCGCTGAAATACCCCAACGATCCGGAAAAGGCCCTGGTGGTCAACACCAACCTCGGGGGGGACAACGTCTACCGGGGGGCCGTGCTGGGCGCACTCCTCGGCGCGGAGAACGGCCTGGACCGCTTCCCCCGGCACTGGGTCACGGGGCTGCTGAACCCGCCTTCGGAGATGCGGCCACCCGCCGTGTGATGCCGGACAAGCTCCTCGATTGCCAAAAACGGTATCCGGTCGGCTATCCTGCTCCTTGCGAGCGCCAAAGCTGCGGCAGGTAGCGCTGGGCGAGCAGGTCGGAGCTCACCACCCCCAGCACCCGGCCGTCTTCGACGACCGGCATGGCCGAGATGCGGTTCTGCTCGAGCTCGCGCACGATGTCCGGGATGCGCGAGACCGGCGCGGCAGAGACCACCTGCCGGGTCATGATGGCCGCGAGGCTCCCCTCGCAGGCGCCCTCGGCCACGGCGCGGGTGACGTCCCAGGTGGTGAGCACGCCGGCAATCCTATCGTCGAGGCCGAGCACGGCGATGATGTTGCCGCGCCCTTGCACAATCAGGGCCGCCACCTCGGTGAGCGGAGTGTCGATCCGCACCGTGGGCATCGGCTCCATGATGTCCTTGGCGGTGCGCTCGCTCTCCCTGGCCGCCAGCCGGCGCACGCTGATGCGCTCCGCCGCCTGGCAGGGCAAAAGCTCCGCGTTCGCGGCGAGCAGGTCCACCAGCTCGGTCATGTTGCGGCGAATGACCTTCTCCCGATAGGCCAGGCCGACCTCCAGGCGCTTTTCGGAAAGCCGGGAAAAACCCGCCGCATGCTCCCGCAGCCACTGGTCCACGGCCTCGCGGTTGCCGAGCCTCTCGCGGGGGATCTGCAACTCCGGCGGGGTGGGCACGAGCTGCTCCTGCGCGGCGAAGATAACGCCGCCCGAGTTGACCAGGTAGTCGGTGGCGATCATGACCCCCTTCTGGCGGTAGACGACCTGCTCCAAGCGGGTGCGCGCGGCCTTGCGGTTGGGGTCCGGCGAATAGGTGTTGGCGCCCTCCACGATGAGCGACCAGCTGCCCATGCGCTCGACGCTCATGGAACATTTGGCAGCGCCCCTGCGGCCGGATGCGTTCGTCGTACCAGCGGCGGGTCACCCGTCCGTGCTGCTTCCAACAATCAAACAGATCCTCCGCATCCAGTCCGGCAGGGTCGAACAGGTAGCCCTCGAGATCGCTTACGCCGATCACTCTGGCCGTTGGAAGCCTTTCTTTCAATATCCGTCCCGCATGGGCGCCGACGGCGCCGAAGCCCTGAATGAGAACCGTGAGCTCCTGGGGGCCGGGCATTTTCAGCCGGCTGAACTGGTGCAGCACGGTCAGCCGCGGCAGGATGTCGAGCAGCCGCTCCAGGGCGATGACCACGCCGCCCGCTGCCGCGCCCAGCTCGTCGATGCGGTTGCCGCCCATCGCCGCCGGCTTGGAAACGGCGCTGTCCAGGCCGTTTTCGGCGGCGATGGTCTGCATGTCCGCGTCGCTGGAGCCGACATCCGGCCCCGGAACGTACAGGTCGCGGTAGCGCCGGATCAGGCGCGCAAAACCGCGGATCACTTCCCGGTGCTCCTCCGGCGGACCGCCCGGGTCGGCGATGATGCCGGCCTTGCCCCCGCCGAAGGGCAGGTTGGCGGCGGCGTTCTTGAGGGTCATCCCGCGGGCGAGGTTGTGGATGTCGGCAGGGGTGATCTCGGGCAGCATGCGGATGCCGCCCATGGACGGCGCCCCCATCGCCAGGTTGTCCACCACCAGGTAGCCGCCGATCTCGAGGGCCGAGGCCTCGTCCCACACCAAGGCCACGAGCTTGGGCCCGAGCGTGTCGCAGACGATTCCCATGCGGCCGAGCAGGTGCTCATCGCGGTACCCCAGCACCAGATGGCACCGCCCCTCTTTGCGCCGGGTGCGCTGGCGCAGGATCGCATCGGGAACGTGTTCGTGCAGGTATGCTTGCAGCCGGTCGGGGATCATGGACGGGATCTCCCTGGTTGAGGGAAGAAAGCCCAAGGGGAAAAGGATTCTGACGGACTATAGGAGGAATCTCATGAAAAAGTCAAAGGGTCTGAGCAGGAACACCGGGCGGTTCAAAGCCGGCGTCGCGTCAGCTCTTGCCCATGGGCGGCCGCGGCGGCATGATCGGCGCAGCCGCCGGTGCGACGGCCCGGGGCTCGGCTTGAACCGAAGTGGCGAAAGCGACCAGGATGGTCACGCGGCGGTTGGAGAAATCCAGGGGTTTGGCGTTGTTTTTCAGTCGGCGGTCGGCATACCCGTTGACGCTGGCGATCTGCCTTTCGCGCATGCCGCCGTCCTCGAGCACCCTCCGCGCGGAATTGGCTCGGTCGGTGCTCAAATCCCAGTTGTTGTAGCCGGATCGCACATAGGGACGGCTGTCGGTGTGGCCTTCGATCGCCACGTCGTTGGGGAAAGCGCCGATGCGCGAGGCGATCAGCTTGAGCAACTGGACGGCATCCGGCTTCAACCGCGCGCTGCCGATGTCGAAGAAGAGCCCTTCCGACTGCTCGATGAGCTCGATGCGCAGGCCTTCCTTGGTGATGGTGATCTGGATCTGGTCTTTGAATTTGGCCAGGTCGGGGATGGCGGCAATGGTTTTGATCAGTTTCTCCCCCTCCTCCCGGAGCTTCTCCACCTCCGACGGCTGGGGGGTGCCGGCCGTCTCTCCGGGCGGCTGGGCCTTGTTCGGGGCCGATGGAGCCTGCAGGGGCGCGGAGTCGGAGAAGGGCCGCATCGTGTTGGTGCCGCTGAGCACGCCGGCGGACGTTTTGTGCATGGCCCCAGGGTCCCTGAAATAGTCGGCCACGGACGCCCGTATGGTCACGTTGTTGGCGACGATCCACAACACGATGAAAAGCGCCATCATCGCGGTGACGAAATCGGCGTAGGCCACCTTCCAGGCGCCTCCGTGGTGGACTTCGTGCCCGCCGCGCTTCCGGACCTTCTTGATGATGATTTTTTCGCCGTCGCTCACTGCTTGTCCTTCACATGGGCTTCCATTTCCGGGAACTCCGGCCGGACCTCGCCGGGAATGCTGCGCCGGGCGAACTCCACGCAGACCAGCGGGCTGAAACCGCGGGCGAACGCCGAGATGGCGTTCTTGACGACCTCGAAGACCTGCATCTCTTTTTCGCCGGCGATCTCGAGGTTCGAAGCCAGCGGCTGGATGAAGCCGTAGCACAGCAGGATTCCGAGAAAGGTTCCCACCAGGGCGGCCGCGACCTTCTTGCCGATTTCCCCGGCCGGCCCGTCGATGGCCTGCATGGTGATGACGATGCCGAGGACCGCCGCGACGATCCCCAGGCCGGGCATGGTGTCCCCGATCTTCGAAAGGATCACGCTCGGCTTCTTGATGTCGTTGTGGTGCGTGTCCATGTCCCCCTCCATGAGAGCCTCCAGGTCATGGGAGGCGATGCCGCCGATGATGACCATGCGGAAGGTGTCGGTCATGAAGGAAATGAGCGTGCTTTGGGATAGGATATCGGCGTATTTTGAAAAAATGGCGCTCTCCGCCGGCGTCTCGATATGCTTTTCCAGAGCGATCAGCCCCTCCTTCTGCGCCATGTAGAGAAGCTCATACATGAGCTTCAGGACCGACAGGTAGGTCGTCTTGCTGACGGTTTCGCCTTTCAGCGCGCCGATGGTTTTGGTCAGGATCTGGTGCAGGACATTTTTCGGCGCCGAGGCGAGGAGCGCCCCCAGGCCCGCACCGCCGATGATCATGAACTCGGCCGGCTGGATGAGGACCATGAAGGGGCCGCCCGCCTCATAGAACCCCCCGAATACCGAAATCAGAACCACCACGAACCCGATGATGACGAACACGAAGGACCTCTGGATAGTCGGATTAACTTCCCGGGGTCAGGGCATGGATCTTCTTTGCAATGACCCGCATTCTTAATATCGGTTGGATGGCCGCAGGACTTTAATAATTTTGCCCGGTATGGGCGGTGGAAAAAATAAGGAGGGTCGGAGGCTTAGCCTGCAGCGGTCTCGTTCGACAGCCCCGGTTTCCGTGGGAACCACTAAAGAGGAAACGGTCCGACAGCGCAACCGGCAGGAAACCCGGTCGAGTTTACGGCGGGTGGTCTAAGAATTCTCAATGATCCTGACTAGATCGCCGTTTTTGATGCGTCCTTCGGCGATCACCCGTGCAAAAACCCCTTCCCGGGGCATGATGCAGTCCCCGGCCTTGTAATAGATGGCGCAGCGGTTGTGGCACTCCTTGCCGATCTGGGTGATTTCGATCACCACCTTTTCCCCGAGGCGGGCCCGGGTGCCGATGGGAAGCGTCTTCCAATCGACCCCGACCGTGGCAATGTTCTCGGCAAAGTCGCCGAACCCCACGTCGAGCCCCTGGGCCTTGGCCTGCTCGATGCTTTCGGACGCCAGCAGGCTCACCTGGCGGTGCCACGGCCCGGCATGGGCATCGCCTTCGAGGCCGTGGTCCCTTGAAAGGAACGCCTCTTCGACCGGGGTCTTCGGGGTGCCTTTTTTCTTGCTCACCGCAATCGACACAATTTTCATGGCTAACCCTTTCCGATCAGGAATATGCCGTAAGTGGCCCTCAAATTAGGCAGGAATCGAACGATGCTTCCGTGGCGGTCCTGGGAATGGGTGTCGATGGCCGCCTCCTTCAGGATCTTGAAGCCGACGTCCCGGGCGAATTTGCGGAAGTCCTTGAGCGTGATCACCCGGATGTTGGGGGTGTTGAACCACTGGAACGGCAGCTGCCGCGACACCGGCGCAAATCCGGTGAAGAACACCTGGCGCCGGATGTCCCAGTGGCTGAAGTTGGGAAAGCTGACGATCCCCTTCCGGCCGATGCGCAGCATGGCGCGGATCAGAACCGCCGGCTCGTACACCTGCTGCAGGGTCTGGCTCAGGATGACGTAGTCAAAGCGGCCCTCCGGGTAATCGTGCACCTCCTCGTTGATGTCCCCCTGCAGGACCGAGAGCCCCTTCTCGATGCAGGCGGCGACCTTCTCCTCGTTGCGCTCGATGCCTGTGCCGTGCACGCCCTTGTGGGTGATGAGGTGCTGCAGCAGGTCCCCCTCGCCGCAGCCCAGATCGACCACCTGCGAGCCCGGCT
>JALOPD010000592.1 GCA_025454075.1 Desulfobacterales bacterium
TCATCCACCCGGATTCGGTCTTCATGCTGCACGGGTTCGGCCACGAGGCCAAGCTCGCCGCCCGCTCCTACAACAAGGGCGTCTCGGACGCCATGCTGGAGGAGAGCATTATCGACAAGGTCGGCGGCAGCCCGGCCCTGCATGACACCGTCGTGACCGTCCAGGCGGCTTAAGGAGGATAGATACGAATGAGCCAGTACTACTTGTTCCAGGACACGAAAAACTGCATCGGGTGCCACTCCTGTGAAATCGCGTGCAAGAGCAACAAGACCCTGCCCGTCGGCCCCAAGCCCTGCCAGGTGATCCACGTCGCGCCCAAGATGGTGAACGGCCTGCCCCGGGCCTCCTACGTGTTCATGCCCTGCTTCCACTGCGAAAACCCGTGGTGCGTGGCCGCCTGCCCCACCGGCGCCATGCGCAAGCGGCCTCAGGACGGCATCGTTTACGTCGAGCACAGCCTGTGCGTGGGCTGCAAGACCTGCGTCACCGCCTGCCCGTGGGGCGCCCCCCAGTGGAACCCCGAAACCGGCAAGGTGGTCAAGTGCGACTACTGCAAGGACCGGGTCGACGCCGGGCTCAAGCCGGCCTGCGCCACCATCTGCACCACCCACTGCCTGCACTTCGGCAAGGTGGAGGAGATGACCCAGATCCGCCGCGAACGCCATGCAAAAGTCATTGCCAGTCTGGAAAATCAGATTGGATAAGACAGTTTTTTGTTTAAGGTTTAAGGTTGAAGGTTTAAAGTTGAAAGGATTTCTGCTTAGAATCTGGAAATCGGCGCAGGAACCACTCAACTCAACCATCAAGGCCTTCACTTTAAACCTTAAACTTTAAACCCGTTAAACATGGCAAACCTCACGAAAAAGACCGCCGTGGGCGCCTGCCGCAAAATGATTCAAAGCAGATAGGACATGTCGGAAAAACTTTGCCCTGTTAACCAAACCCTCTCCGCGCTCAGGGAGGCCATCGAGTCCGGCCGGCTTTCCAATCCCCGCAGCCGTCGGATCGCGGAAGAGCTCCTGGACCTGCTGACCGATGTCGCCTGGGGGCGGGCCGGCGCGGACCACCTGGGGGCCATCGCCTCCCTGGCGGACGAGCTCTCCTATGACAAGGCTTCGGCCGGGGCCATGGCGGCGGCCAAAGCGGTGTGGGATGCGCTCGGCGAGCACCGCGAGGTGTTCCAGAGCCACATCGACACCCACAACTGCGCCACCGGCGACTGCGTGCGGCTGGTGCCGGCCCCCTGCCAGATGACCTGCCCGGCCGCCGCGACAACCCCTTCCCCTGGGTGTGCGGGCTGGTGTGCACGCGGCCGTGCGAGTTCATGTGCGTGCGCGGCCGGGTGGACAAGCCCATATCCATTAAGTTTCTCAAGGCCTTTGCCGCCGAGCGCGCGCTCTCCGACCGCCGTTACCGCAACCCGGCCAAGGAGCCCGATAAGGGCAAGCGCGTCGCCGTGGTCGGCGCCGGCCCCGGCGGGATGACGGCGGCCTATTACCTGGCGCTGAAAGGCTACGGGGTCACGGTCTTCGAGGCGCTTCCGGTGGCGGGGGGGATGATGATGCTCGGCATTCCGCGCTACCGCCTGCCGCGGGAGGTGATCGACCGCGAAACGGCCATGCTGGAGGAGCTGGGGGTCGAGTTCCGTTTCAACACGCGCTACGGCAAGGACATCACCCTGGAAGGGCTCAAGGCGGAGGGGTACGATGCGTTCTTCCTCGCCATCGGCGCCCATCACTCCTTCAAGCTCAACATCCCCGGCGAGACCGACTACCCCCAGGTGATCGAGTCGATCGACCTGCTGCGCCGCGTGGCCCTGGGCGACCGGCACATCCCGGGCAAGCACGCGGTCATCGTCGGCGGCGGCAACGTCGCCATCGACGCCGCCCGGACCTGCCTGCGGCTGGGGTCCGGCGAGGTGACCATCGCCTACCGCCGAACGCGCGCGGAGATGCCGGCCGACGTGGAGGAGGTCGAGCAGGCTGAGGACGAAGGCATCCACATGTCGTTTCTGACCATCCCCAAGGCCGTCGTCGGCAAAGACGGCCGGCTCACCGGCCTGGAGTGCATCCGCGCCAAGCTGATCAAGAAGGACGACAGCGAACGGCTGTTCCCGGTGCCGGTGGAGGGCAGCGATTTCGTCATCGCGGCCGACACGGTCGTCTCCGCCATCGGCCAGCGCATCGACCATGAGGCCCTGAGCGATCTCAAGGGGCTCAAGTGGACCCGGCGTCAGACCATCCAGGCCAACACTGTCAGCATGGAGACGTCGATCCCCGGCGTGTTTGCCGGCGGCGATGCCGTCACCGGCCCGGCCACCGTGGTGGAGGCCATCGGCGCGGGCAAGCGGGCGGCCGAGGCCATCGACCGCTTCCTTTCCGGGATCCCCCAGCCCAAGATGCCGCCGGTGCCGGTGCGCCGCACGCGGGTGGAGTGGATGGAAGTCCCGGCCAGCACCAAGATGACCCTGCGCCGGCCGGAGATGCCGCTGCTCAACCTCGAGCGCCGGCGCACCACCTTCCAGCAGGTGGAGCTCGGCTAC
>JALOPD010000289.1 GCA_025454075.1 Desulfobacterales bacterium
GCGAGCGCATGCACCGGCTCAAGGAGATCGCGCAGCGCGAAGCCCTGTCCAAGGTGGCCTACGAAAACGCCCTGGAGTTCTTCACGAGCCGGACCGCCAGGGACAGCGATGCGCGCGAGCGGCTGCAACCCTACGCCCAGGCCATCGACGCCGCGCTGAGGCGCCTCCAGCCATGAAGGCTCTCATTCTGGCGGCCGGCCTGGGCACGCGGCTGCGCCCCTACACCCTGACCACCCCCAAGGCGCTCTTCACGCTGGCCGGCAGGCCCCTGCTGGACATCCACATCCGCAGGCTGGCGGAGGCCGGCTGCGACGCCGTGGGCGTCAACACCCACCATCTGCCCGATGCGATCGAGGCCTTCCTCGCCGCGCAGCATTACCCCATCCCGGTGCACCTGCGCCGCGAGCCGGTCATTTTAGGCACCGGCGGGGCCATCCGGAACTGGGCGGACTTCTGGGACCGGCGTCCGTTCATGGTGCTCAATGCGGACATCGACACGACGATCGATCTGCGACGGGTCTACGAATTCCACCGACAGCACCGGCCGGCCGCGACCCTGGTCCTGGTCGACGATCCGGAATTCAACACCGTGAGCGTGGATGCGGCCGGACGGGTCCAGGGCTTTGCCGAAACCGCGGCGCACGCCCCGGCCGGCGCGCTCACCTTCACCGGCATCCAGGTCCTGGACCCCGTGGTCCTGGATTACCTGCCGCAGTGCGGGTTCGGCCACAGCATCGACGCCTTCCGCGCCCTGATCGCCGCCGGGCGGACCGTCCTGGCCCTGATCCCGGACCGCGGCCGCTGGAAGGACCTGGGAACTCCGGACCGCTACCGGGAGGCGGCGGCCGCGGCGGCGGCGCGGGAAGGCTGGCGTCGGGCTTTTTCCGGCGGCGCGCCGGAGACCTTCCGCGTGCAGCCGATCCAGGGCGACGGCTCCGACCGGACGTGGTCGCGCTGGAGCGCGGCGGGCGGCACGATGATCCTGGCGGACCACGGGCTGCGCGCCGCCGCGGGCGTCGCCGAGGTGGATGCGTTCATCGCCATCGGACGCCATCTGAGGGACCGGGGCGTCCCGGTTCCGGCCATTTACTTCGCCGACCCGTTTGCCGGCCTGGTCTTCCTGGAAGACCTCGGCGACACGAGTCTGCAGGCCGCCGTGCAGGCGATGACGGACCGCGAACGGATCAAGGCCGCCTACCGCGAGGTCATCGACGCCGCCGTCCGCATGGCCGTGGACGGCGCCCGGGGGTTCGATACCGCCTGGACCTTCCAGACCCCCGCCTATACCCGCGAGCTCATCCGGGAGCGCGAGTGCCGTTACTTCCGCGACGCGTTCTTGATCGGCTATGCCGGCCTGGAGGCCGACGAGGAGTTCAGCGAAGAATTCGGTCGGATCGCCGATGGGGCGCTGGACGGCGCCGAGTCGGGGTTCATGCACCGCGATCTCCAGTCGCGCAACATCATGTTCAACAACGGCTGCTGGTATTTCATCGATTTTCAGGGCGGCCGGCTCGGACCTCCGCAGTACGACCTGGCGGCCCTGCTCATCGACCCCTATGTGGATCTGCCGCTGCCGGAGCAGGAGGAACTGCTCGACTACGCCCTGCAGGAATTCGCCCGGCGGCAGCCGGTCGACCCCGCGCGCTTCCGCCGGGTTTATGAGCATTGCGCGTTGTCGCGCAGCCTCCAGGCATTAGGGGCGTTCGGCTTTCTTTCGAAGGTCAAGGGCAAACCGCAGTTCGCCCGCTACATCCCCGCCGCCCTGCGCGGCCTGGAGGCCCGCCTGAACCGCTTCGCGCCGCCGGGTTTCCCGAAGCTGCAACGCTGGACCGCTCAGGCGCTTGCAAAACTTGGAATATGATCAGAGGGCAAACGGGTGGCTTCAGGCGACCTTCAGATGGGTCGAGAGGAACGGCGGGAATCAAATCCGAAATCCGAAGCACGAAATCCGAAACAAATCCGAATGACCCAAATTCGAATCACCCAAACACAGATCCCAAAAGCTGCTGTCGGTAACGAGCCGTGTCCACCTGTCACTTCCTCATTTCGGACATTTGAAAATTCGGATTTCGAGTCCGTTTCGGATTTCGATGTTCGAATTTCGAATTTCAACCTTGGGTCCTCCACAAGGGGTGGAGGCTTTAGAGAATAACTGCCAGACGCAGATTCCAACCAGGAGGGTCCTCATGCTCCCCATCCCCGTCATGATCAACGGCCTCCCGGGCCAGGTCGCCGCCGTCGTCGCGCGGCATGTGCTGGCCGACCCGCGTTTCACCTTCATCGCCTGCTCGTTCACCGGCCCCGAGATCCGGCAGGACGAGGAGCACGTGCAGGGCGCCGAGGTGCGCCTGATCCGGCCCGACGGACGGGAGGCGGCCCTGGCGGAGCTCCGGCGCGCCCACGCCTGGTTCCTGACCGTCGACTACACCCATCCCACAGCCGTCAACGCCAACGCCGAATTCTACTGCCGGCATCAGCTTCCGTTCGTGATGGGCACCACCGGCGGCGATCGCCGGGCGCTGGAGGAGGCCGTGCGCCGATCGGACATCGCCGCGGTGATCGCGCCCAACATGGCCAAGCAGATCGTCGGGTTCCAAGCCATGATGGAGTTCGCGGCGCAGAGCTTTCCGGACCTGTTCAAGGGCTACCGGCTGGAGATCCGCGAAAGCCATCAGCGCGGAAAGGCCGACACGAGCGGCACCGCGCGCGCCATGGTGGGCTATTTCAATCGGCTGGGAACGCCTTTCCGCGAAGATCAGATAAGAATGGAGCGCGACCCCGAGGTCCAGAGGACCCACTGGGGCATTCCCGAAGAGCACCTGGGGGGGCACGGCTGGCACACGTATACGCTGGTCTCGGCGGACGGCACCGTGCGTTTCGAGTTCACCCACAACGTGAACGGCCGGGAGATCTACGCCTTCGGGACCATGGATGCCCTCATCTACCTGGAGCGGAAAACGGCGGCCGGGGAGCGCGGCCGGGTGTTCACCATGATCGACGTTTTGAAGGGATTATAGAAGCAAGAAACCGCTTTTAGCAGTTTTTTTCCAAGCATCCCGACGATGAGAAACCTCAAGTGGGCCGCCAGCCTTGATGAAATGAGGCTGGACAAAGGACGTTCGTTGATTCACCGGTTTGGATCGACTATTTCAACGGAGAAAAAGCGGCGCAGACGGACTCGCTGAATTCTGCACTTGGACGCCGCCACGGGACGGGGCTGAATTTATCACTTATTCTTTCAGGCTTACCTCTCGATGTTTAGCCAGCGATGCACCACGAGAGACTGCCTTGCTCACCGCGGTGGGGCCAATGCCCAACTCCTTTGACACCGCCACCGTCGTCAGGCCCAGCTCCCGCACCGCCCAGTAACAGACCAGACTCCTGGCCTGAACTCGCAACGGGTCCTTGCCGGGGCGCCGAATCGTTTCGGCGGGAACCCCGCTGACCTCGGCCGCCCGGCGGATCACCTTCTCGATGTCCACGCCTTCGGCTTCAAGCCGGTAGCGGCGCTCCAGTCGCTCGTTCTGGGCTCCCAACACCGCCTCCACAAAATCGCTGTCCCCCAGAATGCGCTCATCGCCCTTCAGATGCCGGCGCGCTTTCCCCAGGGACTTCAGCGCGCCCCAGCCGCCCACGCTGCGGATGAGCCCGCCGCCGGTAAGCTCCGCACGCCGGCCCGCCGCGACCCCTTTTTCCACAAACGATCGATAGGCACTCCGGGCCTTCGATCGGTGCCTGCCAAAAAGGCTCAGGATCCGATCAAGCTCCTGCCAGTCATTCGTACACTGGCCCATCAGCGTGCTATGGCCGCTATAGGGGTAGGAATCCAGCTGATCCAGATTTTCAACCAGCCGAGCCCGCAGCGGGTTCAAATGAATGTAGCGCACCAACTCCAGCAGGTAGCGCTCTTGCTGGCACAAAATGGACTTGTAGCGGTTATGAAACAGCTGCCCACTTCGCCGATGCCGGCGGTTGAAGACCCCGGCATATCCGCTCAGCAGCCGCTGCATGACGGTCTTGATCGGCGTGCTGCCGGTCCTCAAAAGCAGATGAAAGTGGTTGGGAATCAGCGCCCAGCCGTAGCAAAAGCTCTGCGTCTCTTTCAGCACCCGCCCCAGACGGCCTATAAACTCCTGCCGATCGGCATCGTCCCGGAAGATCTTCCGCCGCTCGATCCCCCGGCAGATAATGTGATGCAGCGCTCCCGCTGCGTCGATACGCGCTCGTCGTGGCATACGCCTTCTCGTATCACGGGACATGGTCAATATAAAGTGATATTTTCAGACCCGTCCCCTAGTTTTTATGAGCGGAGATGAAGTAAGCGATGCTCAGAATAACGTGAGGAGTCCATCCTCGGCGAAAACCGGGTCAATGTCATTTATTCTCCTTGCGTTAGAGAGGTCTTTACAAAGGAAGATTTCGGCCTAATTAATTTAAACTAACGATTCTTGACGGTTACGCTTTTCAGAGCCCAGTGGCTCATCCCGGCCCCACGCAACCATCAACAAAGGGCTGCGATTATGGCCCAGATACCCGGCTACGAAAACGACGTATTCATCAGCTACACCCATGACGACAATCATAGCGTTTTGAATCGTCCGGGTTGGGTGGATGTTTTTGAGGCATTGCTCGACAGCTGGCTTCGAAAGCGCCGGGGAATGGCCAACCTCAAGATCTGGCGCGACGCGCGCAGGATGCATGGG
>JALOPD010000290.1 GCA_025454075.1 Desulfobacterales bacterium
GCCGTCCGGTGGAAGGCGGCAAAGTGCTGGTCTATGACAGCGGGGACGTTTTGCTGCTGGAAGGAACGACGGATAAAGGGGGGCTGTTCAGCTTCGCCATCCCCAAGGTCGACGACCTGAAGATCGTCGTTGAGGCCAGCATGGGACACAAGAACAGCTTCAAGCTCAAAAAGGTCGAGGTGGAGGCCGGGAAATGACCGGGTGCAAAGATACGCCCCGCCGCGGCAAGAAACTCCTCACTGCGGTGATCGTCTGCGCCTGCTTGATGCTTGCAGCGGAATCCGCCCCGGCGCAAACGCCTGCCGAGGAAAGCCCACAGGAGCTGGCCGCGCTCCTGGCCGAGCAGAACAGCAGCCTGGCGGGCGAGCTGCGGCGCATCCAGCGGGAAATCGCTGCCCTGAGGGCCGATCTCGACAAGCCGGGCTTTCAGGAAGTGTTCGGCGGCATCGGCTACATCTTCGGCCTCTTCGGGACCGCCGCCTTTGTGGCGAGCAGGCGCAGGGACCCGAAACCAAAGGAGTAAAGATGCACATTTCCGATGGAGTTCTCCCCATTTCCGTGACCGTCGGCGGCTATGCGGCGAGCGCGGCCATCGCCGCCTGGAGCGCCCACCGCACCCGGAGCGAAGAGCTGCCCAAGGTGGCGGTCGTGACGGCGGCCTTCTTCGTCGCGTCCCTGATTCAGGTTCCCTTCGGGCCGACCAGCGTCCACCTTCTCATCCCGGGCCTGGCAGGCGCCCTGCTCGGAGCGTCGGCCTTCCTGGCCATCGGCCTCGGCCTGCTCCTCCAGAGCATGCTCTTTCAGTTCGGCGGGCTGACCGCCCTGGGCGCCAACGCCCTGATGATGGGGGTGCCTGCGTTGCTCTGCGGCGTTTTCTTCCAGCGGTTCAAAGGCCGCACCCGGCGACGGCAGGCGATCATCGGCGGGCTTGCGGGCGCCCTGGGGACCGCCCTTGCCGCCCTCGTGCTGGCCCTGCTCCTGGCCACCGGCGGCGAGGACTTTTTCGGGGTGGCCAAGATCGCCCTGGCGGCCCATGTTCCGGTGGTCGTCATCGAGGGGCTGGTCAGCGCCTTCACCATCGGCTTCCTGGCCAAGGTCAAACCCGCGCTGCTGGAGACCGCCTTCGTGCAATCCGTTAAAGCCGCCCATGCCTGAGGTGATCCTTGTCGTTCTGCCCGCCTGGCAGTTCGCCGCGCTGCTGCTGGCCCCGCTGGCCATCCTGGCGGCGGCGGCCGCCGGCCTGCGCCGTCTGGTGCGCCGGCGCGGCGCGCAACACGAGGACAAAGACTGGTCGGTGCCGCCGCTTGCGGACGCTGCGGGAACGACCCTCTTCCATCGCTGGGACATCCGCTGCAAACTCCTGACGCTGATCGTCTACAGTTTCCTGGTGGCGTCCCTCAGCCGCGTGGCACCGGCCTTGGCCGCCGTGGCCGTCTCGGTTCTGGCCCTGGTGCTGGCGCGGTCGTCCTGGGCGCGGGTGTTGATGCGGCTGCTGGCGATCACCGGCTTTCTCGCCATGTTCCTGGTGGTCATGCCCCTGACTGCCCCGGCCCACCCCGGGGACACGGTCCTGGTCATCGGCGGCGTGGACTGGATCGGCTTCAATCTGCGCGGCCTCGCCAAAGCCCTGGCCATTGTCGCCAAGGCCACAGCCATCGCGCTCCTGATGGAGCCGCTGCTGACCACGGCCCCCCTGCCGGTCACCCTCCACGGCCTGACGAAGCTGGGGGCGCCGGACATGGCCGGCCAGATGGTACTGCTAAGCCACCGCTACCTGCACGTCTTCCGGCACGAGGCCGAGCGCATGGCCGCCGGCATGCGGGTGCGCGGGTTCCGCAAGCGGACCGACCTGGAGACTCTGCGGGCCGTGGCCAATTTTCTCGGAATGCTTTTCGTGCGGAGCTTCGAGCGGACCGAACGGGTCTTCGACGCCATGCGGGCACGGGGGTATCGGGGACGGTTCCCCGCCCCGGCCGAACTGCGGATGCGAAAGACCGATCTGGCGCTGGCCTTCGCCTGGCTGGCGATTGGGGCGGCCCTGGTGGTCTATGACCGGCTCTCCGGATAAGGTGTCGCCATGACCCATGACCCCATCCCGCCGGTTCTGCGGCCGGCGCCCGAACAGACCATTTTCAGCGTGCGGGGGCTCGCCTACCGATACGCCGACGACATGCCGGCCCTCGCGGGCATCGACCTCGACGTCGCCCAGGGCGACCGGATCGCCCTGGTCGGCCACAACGGCTCCGGCAAAACGACTTTGGTCAAGCAGCTCTGCGGGCTGCTGGCGCCGTCCGCCGGGGAGGTCTTCTACCGGGGGCGGCGGCTTCACGGAAGCCACCTCGACCAGGCCCGGCTGGAGATCGGCCTGCTCTTCCAGGACCCCGACGACCAGCTCTTCGGCCACACTCTCATCGACGACGCGGCCTTCGGGCCCCGCAACCAGGGCCTGGGGCTGGCGCCGGCGGAAGAGGCCGCGCGCCTCGCCCTGGAACAGGTCGGGCTGGTGGAGATGGCCTACAAGGCCCCCCACAATCTCAGCTTCGGCCAGAAAAAGCGCGCGGCCCTGGCCGGGCTCCTGGCCATGCGGCCCGAGGTCCTGATCCTGGACGAACCCACCACCAACCTCGACCCCCGCCAGGAGGAGATCTTCCTCAACCTGCTGCGGGAGTTTGCAGGCACCCTCATCTGCATCAGTCACGACCTTATCTTTCTCTACGAGCTTTGCGCCCGGGCCGTGGTGCTCGACCGCGGCCGTATCCACCATGACTATACCATGCGGGAACTCGTCTCCCAGCGGGCCTCGCTGCGCGAGCACGGCCTGGACTTCTCCTTCAGGCTGACCGCGGACGCACCACCCCATCTGGGGCCTGCCGCCGCGGAGCCGATTCCCAGGCCGGCCCCCGAACCCTCCGGGAATGCCGCCGCGAACGCGCCCCTGGTGTCCCTGCAGAACTTTAACTATCGCTACCCCGACGGCACCCGGGCCCTTGCGGGGGTCGACCTGGACATCGGCTGCGGCGAGCGCCTGGCCATCGTCGGCGAGAACGGGGCCGGCAAGACCACCCTGCTCGCCTGCCTGCTGGGTCTGCACCAGGGCCAGGGAACGTTCCACTTTGCCGGCGAGCTGGTGACCGCGCGGCACCGCAAATCCCTCTGGCGGCGGGTCGGCATGGTCTTTCAGGACTGCGCCGACCAGCTCTTCTGCCCGAGCGTGGCGGAAGAGGTCGCCTTCGGCCTCAAACGCCTGGGCTGTTCCGTGGCGGAGACCCGCGAGCGGGTCGCCGCCGCATTGGCGCGGGTACGCCTCTCGGGGTTCGAGGCGCGGGTCCCGCTGCACCTTTCCGGCGGCGAACGCAAGCGCCTGGCCCTGGCCTGCGTGCTCGGCATGTCACCCGAGCTCCTGATCCTGGACGAACCGACCGCCGGCCTCGACCCCGCGGGAGAGGAGCTGCTGCTGGAAATTTTAGCCGATCTCGAGGCGACCCTGCTCCTGGTCAGCCACGACATGTTTTTCGTGGGCGAATTGACCCGCCGGACCCTGGTCATGCACCAGGGCAGGATTGCCTTCGACCTCCCCACCCGGGAATTCATGCAGGACGAGGCCCTGGGCAACCTCAACGGCCTCGCCTTCATCTACCGCAGAAACTGCGGCAACGCCATCCGGGAGCTGCAGCACGAACACGAGCACAGCCATCCGCACCAACACCTGCACACGCACCCCCACCACCACGCTGAGACCCTGCACGCGCATCCCCATGAGCACACCCACGAGCACCCCCACCGCTTCGCGCACCGGCACCCCGATGGAAGCGAGGCCCACGACCACCCACCCCGGCGCTATCACGAGCACGGCCACCCGGGACACGACGGTGAACCCCACGATCACGAGCACGAGTGAGCCTGCGGCGGGAAGTCTTCTTAAGGACGCAATCGCCAAGCCCCTCGGCGGCCACCATGACCGCCGGCTGGGGGTCATTCCGTCTGCTGGGGCGCATCCGGGCTTTTGGGTGGCGGGCCTTCAGGCTGGCCGCGATCGGCAGCGGCAGGCACCGGGATCATGATGGCGCCCGCGGCGCCGGTAAAAACGCCCCGCGCCGGCCCTTCCTCGCGGTGATTGCGCGGCTCGAAAGGCTTGAGCCCGGCGCAGCCCGCCAGGAAAACCAAGGCCGCGGCACCGGCCAGCAGCCGGCGCCGAGCCCCGCCGGTTTTTGCGAAGGCCGCCATTAGAATTTCACCCTGGCACCGAGGGTGCCGGCATGGATGTCCGCGACCCCCGGGCCGGCGTCGCGATCCAGCGAAAATAGGCGGTACTGCAGGTAGAGTTCGGTGCCGAACGGCTCGATCAGCTGCACCACCGCGGCGCCGATGGAATAGCCTTCGTCGTCTTCGGCCGTGGTGTTGAATGAGCGGGTATAGTCCACCCCGAAGGCCGTGGCGCCCAAGTCGCAGAAATCCGCGATCCAGCCGAGCTTGGCGTACAGGTTGAGCGGATCGTCGCGGTCGTCGCGGTCCAGCAGGCCGGAGGAAAGGGTCAGGTTGAGGCCCGAATCCTCGTGCAGCATCGAAAACGAGCCGTTGTAGCGCAAGTCGGTGTTGTTCTGGTTCGGGTCGGAGACCGCCGCCGCGCCGGCGGCCTTGAAGCCGTACCCCTGCCCGCCCCAGAAGAGGGCGCCATCCGCGCGCTGATT
>JALOPD010000291.1 GCA_025454075.1 Desulfobacterales bacterium
GGAGAGGTGGCCGAGTGGTTGAAGGCGCCGCTCTCGAAAAGCGGTGTGCTGCTTATAACGGCACCGTGGGTTCAAATCCCACCCTCTCCGCCATTCCCTAAGCCTTTGATCCGGCGGTTCGGCCGGGGGGGATGGTCGTTTGTACCGGGCTCAGGTCGCTGAGAGGGTTTTTCTAAAAAGCGTTGCTGATTTGCGGAGAGATGTCCGAGCTGGCCGAAGGAACACGACTGGAAATCGTGTGTGCTGCTAATAACGGCACCGTGGGTTCGAACCCCACTCTCTCCGCCACTTCCCTTGTTCTGTTTCGACGGCACGCCTCGGCCCGGCATGACGCCGGCGCGCCGGGCACTCCGGTTCTCCTCATCCCGCCGGTAGGAACCCGACGTTCAGGGATATGTCCTATCTTGTCTTAGCGCGCAAATATCGTCCGCAGACCTTCGCAGAGGTGATCGAGCAGGGGCACATTACCCGCACCCTCGGCAACGCCCTGTCGGCGGGCCGTGTGGCGCACGCGATTCTTTTCGCGGGGCCGCGGGGAACCGGCAAGACCACGATCGCACGGATATTGGCCAAAGCGCTGAACTGTCAGACAGGGCCGGCGGCGACGCCGTGCAATCAATGCCGTTCCTGCTCCGACATCACGGCCGGGCGCGCCGTGGACGTGTATGAGATCGACGGGGCTTCCAACAACAGCGTGGATCAGGTCCGGGAGCTGCGGGAGAACATCAAGTACATGCCCGCCCACAGCCCCTACAAAATCTACATCATCGACGAAGTCCACATGCTCAGCACGCCGGCCTTCAACGCGCTGCTGAAAACCCTGGAGGAGCCGCCCGCCCATGTGCTGTTCCTGTTTGCAACCACCGAACCGCATAAGATCCCGATCACCATTCTGTCCCGCTGCCAGCGCTTCGATCTGCGGCGCATCCGGCTGTCTTCGATCGCCGGTCATCTGGCGGCGGTCTGCCGGCAGGAAGGCGTGGAGATCTCCGCCCCGAGCCTGGAGCTGATCGCTCGGGAGTCCGGCGGCAGCGTGCGCGACAGCCTGAGCCTTCTGGACCAGGTGATCTCGGGCGGGCAGCATGCCGTCTCCCACGAGCAGATCCTTGAAACCCTCGGGGTCATCGACCGCAGCCAGCTGCATGAATTGGCCGGGGCCGTTCTCGCCGGCGACGCGCTGTCGTTTCTGGCGACGCTCGACGACATCTTCGACCGCGGCCACGACCTCAAGAAACTGTTTGCGGACCTTCTCGAGTACCTGAGAGATCTCTGGGTCATTCAAACCAGCCGCTCGCCGGAAAAACTGGTCGACCTTCCCGGCCACGAAATCGAACGGATGCGGGAGCAGGCCGGGCGGACGCCCCGGTTCATGCTGGAACACGTCCTGGACATTCTTTTCCGCGAGGAGGCCGCCATCCGCCTTTCGCCCCAGCCCAAACTGGCGCTGGAGATGGTGTTTTTCAGGGTTCTGCAGACGCGCGCGGTGTTGTCGATTGACACGCTCATCACCCAATTGGAGGATTTGCGGCGGGAGGTGCAGGGGGCTGCGGACGTTCCCTCGCCGCCGGCCCGGGAGCCGGCGCCAGCGGCCCCCGGCGCTCCGGCGCCGCCGAATGCGCGCTCCGGCCGGCTTCGATCGGACCCGCCCGCGCCGCCGGCGTCGACCCGCCGGGCCGCCGGTTCGAGCGCGAACCCGGCGGCCGATGCGGAGTCGGCCTGGCAGCAGGTCGTGGACCTCGTCGCCGCCATCCAGCCCAGCCTGGCCTCCACGCTGAAGCGGTGCTGCCTCAAGCACGCGGGGCCGGAACGGGTGGAGATCGTCGTCGCAGGCAATTCTTTCGCCGGCGCGACGCTGAAGCGCGACAAGCACATGACGATTCTCAGGAAGGCCTGCGCCGAGATCTTCGGCGGCGCCCCGGACGTGGTCGTCGCGGCCGGAGAGGCGTGCAGCGCGACGACCCACGAGCGCCGCGATCGCGACCAGGCGCGGGTCAAGGAGACGCTGAACCACCCGGTGGTCGCTGACGCGATCGAAATCTTCGACGGCAAGCTCGTGGATGTCACGATACCCAAGGAGGAGGGTCAATGAAAGGGATGGGCGACATGATGAAGCAGGCGCAGAAGCTGCAGGCGCGCATGCTCAAGATGCAGGAGGAGCTGGCTGAAAAAACGGTGGAGTCCGCCGTCGGCGGCGGCATGATCAAGGTGGTCGCCAACGGGCGCCAGCAGGTCGTCTCCATCCGGATCGAGAAGGAGGTGGTCAACCCGGAGGATGTGGAGATGCTGCAGGATCTGGTGCTGGCGGCCGTCAATGACGCTCTCGCCAAGTCCCAGGAGATGGTGTCCTCCGAAATGGGCAAGCTCACCGGCGGGCTCAAACTTCCAGGCCTCATGTGACCCATGAACCACTATCCCGCATCCATCCGCCAGCTGATCAAACTCATGGCGCGCCTTCCCGGGATCGGGGAGAAGACCGCCGAGCGGCTGGCCCTGCACCTGCTGTATGCCTCGGACCCGCTGGTGGAGGAGCTGGCGCGGAGCATTCTCGAGGTCAAGCAGAAAGTCCGCCTGTGCGCGCGATGCTTCTCCCTGAGCGATGCGGAGCTCTGCGGCATCTGCAGCAACCCGGCGCGCGACGCTTCGTCCGTGTGCGTCGTGGAACAGCCGGGCGACCTGGCGGCGCTGGAGAAGTCCGGCGCGTTCCGCGGCGGCTACCATGTGCTGTCCGGCGTCCTGTCCCCCATGAACGGCGTGGGGCCGGACGACATCCGCATCCGCGAGCTGGTCGCCCGGGTGGCGGCGGGCGGGGTCCGGGAAGTGATCCTGGCTACCGGCACCAGCGTGGAAGGGGAAGCCACCGCCGCTTTCATCGCGGGGCGGTTGGCCGCATTCCCGGTGACCGTGACGCGCATCGCCTCGGGGGTTCCGGTGGGCGGCGATTTGAAATACGTGGACCAGGTGACGCTCAGGAAAGCCATGGAGGCGCGGCGTGCCCTCGCATGATTTGAAAGCGGACGCGCTTTTCACCTGCACGCGCTGCGGGGAGTGCTGCCGGGGATACGGCGGCACCTACGTCGACGACGACGACATCGCCGCCATTGCGGCGTTCATCCGCACCGATCCGTCCGCAGTGGTCGAACGATACTGCCGGCCGTCCGGGGGCAAGCATCTGCTGGCGCAGCGGGGGGACGGCTATTGCGTTTTCTGGGACGAGCGCTGCACCATCCACCCCGTCAAGCCCCGCATGTGCCGCCGCTGGCCGTTCATCGAAAGCGTCGTGGCCGATCCGCAAAACTGGCTGATCATGGCCGGTTTTTGCCCCGGCATGCGCACGGACCTCCCGCTCTCCCGGGTTCGGGACTGCACCGCGGCGGTCCTGAAGGCAGAAGGACTGCCATGACGGAGGAGGCCCGCAGCCGGGAAGACCTGCGGCAGGAGCTGGCCGCCGCCCGCGCCGAATGCAAGCGCCTGGAGGCGCTCGTGCACACGCGCGAGCAGGCCCTGAGGGAGGCCGGGCAGCAGCTTCAGCAGGCCCAGAAGATGGAGGCCCTGGGCACGCTCGTGGCCGGCGTGGCGCACGAGATCAACAACCCCATCAATCTCATCCTCTACAACCTGCCGCTGCTTCGGAAAACATGGGCGGATTTCATGCCGCTTCTCCTGGAGCATCGCCGAAGCCAACCCGACCGCACGTTCGGGGGGTTCACCTACGATTTTCTCAAAGACCACCTGCCGCAGCTGGTGGCCGACATGGAGCTGGCGGCCAATCGGGTGGTCAAGATCGTGGCGGACCTCAAGAATTTTTCGCGGCAGTCCAACATCGCCGAAACAACGCCTCTCGACATCAACACCGCCGTCCGCAACGCTCTGCGCCTGTGCCAGAGCACTCTGCGCAAGGCCGGGGTCAACATCACCCTCGAGCTGCCGGACGGCCTTCCCGACATCGAGGGCAACCTGCAGAACATCGAGCAGATCGTTCTGAACATCCTGATCAATGCGGTGCAGGCCATCGACCATCCGCACGGCGAAATATCGATCCAAACGGGCTTCACCGCGAAAGACGGCCGGGTCCATCTGCGCATTTCAGACAACGGCCGCGGGATCGCCCCGGCGATCGCCGACCGGATTTTTCTGCCCTTCGTCACCGACAAGCAGTCCCAGGGCGGGACCGGCCTGGGGCTTTCGGTCAGCTACAGCCTGGTCAAAGCCCACGGCGGGGAGATCCGCTTCGAGAACCGGGCCTCCGGGGGCACGACGTTCACGGTGCGGCTGCCCACCGTGCTGAAACGCGATGCCGCGAAGATTCTGGTGGTGGATGACGATCGGATGGTCCGGCAGATCCTCTTGGAGGCGCTGGCGATCCCGCGCCGCTATCTCCTGGAGGAGGCCGCCAACGGGATCGAGGCGTCGATCCGGCTCGGCACCTACCGGCCGGACCTGCTGATCCTGGATGTCTTCATGCCGGAAATGGACGGCCTCGAGGTCTGCCGCAGCATCCGGGCCGAGCCGGAACTCGCCGGCATGAAGGTCATCATCACCACGGGCTTCCCCGGCCACCCCAAGCTCGACGAACTGGCCGAGCTCGGTTACACCCATGTTCTGGCAAAACCCTTCAACATCCCCGAGTTGATGCACACCGTCGAAACCCTGCTGAGCGACCGCTGACCCGGCCCGACCCTACGACCGC
>JALOPD010000292.1 GCA_025454075.1 Desulfobacterales bacterium
CAAAGGAGCAGCCCAGCCCGGCCAGGTTGAAGGTCTTGCTCGGCGCCATCAGCGTGATGCTGTTCTGCGCGACCTCCGGTGCGAGGGCGGCGATCGGCAAATGGCGCTTGGCCGGATCCAGGACCAGCCCGCAGTGGATTTCATCCGCACAGATGACGATCCCGCGCGACAGGCACTGCTCCGCCAGCCGCTCCAGTTCCGGCCGGTCGAACACCCGGCCCACCGGGTTGTGCGGGTTGCAGAGCAGGAAGAGGCGCGTGCGCGGGGTCACGGCGCTCGCAAGGCGTTCAAAGTCGATGCTCCAACGGTTGGCCCGCTCGTGCAGAGGAACGCGTACGAGCCCGCGCTGGGAATACCGGGGTGCGGAGAGAAAAGGGGGGTAGACTGGGACCAGGGTCAGGACCTCATCGCCCGGCTCTCCGACCGCCCGGCAGGTCACGTTCAATCCGGTGACCAACCCGGGCAGCCAGACGATCCATCGAGGATCGATGCGCCAGCCGTAGTCCCGCTCGAGCATCTCGGTCACCGCCGCGACCGCCTCCGGCGGTGCGCCGGTATAGCCGAACACGCCATGATCGCAGCGGCGCCGCAGGGCCTCGATGACCTCGGGCGGCGAACGGAAGTCCATATCCGCCACCCACATCGGGATGACGTCGCGGTCGCGGTACTTGTCCCATTTTTCGCTGGCCGTGCCTCTCCGGTCGACGATCTCGTCGAAATCGAACACTTCAGACCTCCGCGGACGTGAAGGGATGGCTGAAAGAGAGGCCGGCGGGCCGCAGGGCCCGCCGGCGGGGAAGGGCGCTACTTGATGGGACTCGGCTTGCAGAGGTGGCCCGATTCCATGGCCACTCGCCCGCAGCCGTCGCAGACGAATTTCATGGCGGAGAGCTTGTCCTTGCAGACATGCTGGGCATCCGCGCTCGGAGCCCCGCAGAAGCTGCACTTGGCCTTGTCCCCGCAGGGGTTGCACAGGTGACCGGGCTCGTTGGCCACGGCACCGCAGTTCTTGCATGTGTATGCCATCGTAGACCTCCTTGATGCCCTCGTCGGGCGAGGGCCGCTGAAGTGATGAAGAGCGATGCTGCTGCGTGCAAAAATGGAGGCGGATGTCCCTAAAGTCAAGCCCGACCGGGGCGCTAGCGGCTGATCGTCCCGCCCGGGCTCGCTTCGATGCCGGGGACCAGCGGCTGGATGATTTCGATGGGCAGCAGGAGCGTGCGCTCGATCATTTCCAGGATGCTGGTCCCCACGGCGGAGGGCGAGAGGGGGATGAAGCGGGGGTCCTCCAGAGTACCGACGGCCTTCATCGGGACCGCGACGAGCCGTCCGCCCAGAATCCAGCGCAGGCCGGGAATGGAGTTGATGATCCGATCGACGGTCTTGAACGGCGAGACCATGATGGTGAAGTCGATCTCCTGGGTGGCGATGTCGATCTCGCCCCGAGAGCCGATCCAAAGCGTCGGGCCGTCGATCGACCAATCGCTGATCAGGATCTTGCCCTCTTTGACCTCGATGTGGGCGGTCGAGCGTTTAAAGTCCAGCCCCTGGCTGCGGAAGTCGGGGAGCTTCCCGCGGTAGATCTCGGTGAGATTGAGCAGCGAGAAGAGCCTGGCGAAGAGCAGCGATTGCCGGATGGTGCCGTCCTCGGCCACGAATGTCAGCCGCCCGTTCAACGCCTGCACGACATCTTCGCGCCGGCCTTTGAAACTGAGCCGCCCGCTCAGGTTGAAATAGCCGCTGAAAATGCTGCGTTCCTCCGACAGGCAGGCGACCACCCCGTCAATCGGCATGACATCGACCACGGGGACCAGGAAGGCATCCACCAACGGTCCTTCGAAAGCCAGGCGGCCGATGAACAGCATGCCGCAGAAGCTGGACCGCTGGATCTCGACCCGCACGCCCTCCGCCGCAAGCTGCACGTTCGCATAGAACGGGTACAGATGAACCCGGTCGAACACCAGGCGCTCCAAGCGCAGGTGCACCCTCCCGCGCAGCGGACGGCTGTCGGCGGTGCGGCGCAGGGCCAGGCGGTCGGAGATTTTCGCGATCCGGTCCCAGTCGACGGTCCCGGCCGTCACCATGAGCTGCACCTCGGTGTCCGCGGCCGAAAGAGCGATTTCGCCCGCCAGAACCGCTTCGTCGCTTCCGATGCGCACCCGGGTGGAATCCAGGCGCAGGGCGGTTGACCCGGCTTCCGGCGGTCCGGTTTGGGTCAACGTCAGCCGTCCCTCCGGCAGCTCGATCGGCTCATCCAGGAAGGTTGTATTCACGACGATGTTATTCAATTCCGCTACGGCCTGAATGCGCCAGCGCCCTGGATCTTGAATCGGCCCTTTGAGACTGACATGAGAGGCGGTAAGGGTTCCCTGGATGCCCCGCACATCTTCACCCAGGCTTTTCAGGCCGGCCAGCGACAACATGCGTGGAAAGATCTCGCCGCATTCGATGATGGTGTTGTCGACGCGGAGCTCCAGAACCCCTTCGATGCTCCAGTCCCCGGAGGCCGAGAGATTTTGGATTTCGGACTTTCCCAGGGATGCCTTCGCGATCTGAAGTTCCAGCTTTGAGCCTTGCCAGCCGATGTTCCCGGCGGTCAGGATCAGCGGAAGGCCTATGGGTGCTGAGGTGACAACGGAATTCTGCAATACGGCCGCGAATTGGTCTATAACCGGACCTTCCGGCAGAAGCCTTGTTTGGAACTTGACGTCCCGCATTCGGGCGGTGCCGCTCATGGGGTGAAGCGCCATGGTATCAGCGGCCGCTTTCGGGAAGGATCGTATGAGATGGGTAATGTCATCGAGCGCAGCCTCCAGTTCGAGGGCTCGAAGCTGCACGCGGGGCGGCCCCTTCCAATCCGCTTCGACCGCAAGCTCTTTTATTCCGGAGCTGCCGATGGACCCTTTCGCGCCCCGGTAGCGAATCGTTTGGCCCAGCCAGTCGAAGCTGCCTGAAGGCAAACTTATAAGGCCGGGCAGAAGCTCCGATTCAACGGACAGATCTCGCACGGTTCCGTTCGCCGACAGCCTCCAGGTGGCGGGGGCCAATGCCTGACCGTTGAGCTGCCAGTCGTTGAATGTGAGGACGCCATCCAATCGGCCCAGGTGGTTGAACGGCGGCCGGTCCCGAAGCAGGGTGAACAATTCCGCCAGATCGATGACGGCTTGGGGCGAACTGCTCTTCAAGGGCAGGTCCCCTTTAAGCCCGAGAGTCAAGTCGTGCTTGAGCAGCCTGGAGTCGCCGATGGCTACATCCACCCCGCGCAGACGGATCGAATCCCCTTCATAAGCAAACTCGCCGCCCTGAAACCGTAGCGGGTAGGGAATGTCTTGGTGGCGCGCTTTCACCTCCAGTTCAGCAGCCTGGACCTCCACGGTGACATCCGTGTGCGTGCCGTTGAGCCGCAGGGTCCCCTGGGCCGTGCCGGAAAACTCCTGGACGAGCGCCGCCTGCTTGCGAAACATCGGGTCCGCGACCAGCCGCGCCAGCAGGGGCGGCAGCGGCGAGAGTTCGGCGCGGGCATTGATTTCGAGCTGGAGCACCGGGCGGGCCGCGGAGAGGCCCACGCGCAGCGTCCCGTTTTCGCCGCGGGTGCCTTTGTAGTGGGCCTTCAAATCGCGGCCCTCCAAAATGCCCCCGGCGATCAGGGCATCGCCGGAAACCTCTTCCAGGTCCAGGTCGATCCAGGGGAGGCCCACGCGGCCGTTTTCCAGGCGTCCCTGGATCCGCAGGTTGTCGATTTTGGCCAGATCGGCCCAGGAGTTTCCCTGCAGATTCACTTGGATGCGGCGGGCTTCGCCGCCGCGCAGGATATCGCAGACGAGCCGGGCGTCCGGGATCTCGGGCAGCATGGCCAGGGCGACCTCCCGCGCAGCGGTCAGGTCGCCGCTGCCCGTGAGGCCGAGGACGATGCGGGGCTGGCGGTCCTCGTCGACGGCCAGGAAGAGCTCCGTCGCGGCGCGCGGGTGCTCGGCCGCCAGCTCGGGGATCCGAATCGACAGTTTGCGGGGGGAAAGCTCCAGTTCGGCCGCAAGCCGGTCGATGCGGATGCCCGCCTCCCGGTCCCGGCGGCGGAGGGTCAGCGCGGCGCGCCGCCCGTCGACGATGGCCTTGAGCTGGTCGGGGCCCTCCAGCTTCATGGAGAAGTCGAGATCGGCGTGTCCATCGAGGAGGCGGACGGGAGCCTCCGGCCACAGAAGATCGCAGATGCCGCCGGGCCGCAACTCGACCATTTTCAAGGCCAGCGATCCGCGGACGGCGTCGAGATCCAGCCGGGCGTTCGAAGAAAAGGAGCGCAGAAAATCGGATTCGCCGCTTAGATCCCACTGCAGTTCGGCGGCGCGGCGCCGGGCCTGCAGGTTCAGGCCGCGGAATTCGATGCGCCGTCCGCCCGGGTCGGAGAATGCCAGGCGGCCGTCGAGGATTTCCAGGGCGCCGTCGGGGATGCGCTGCAGCGCGGCGGCCGCCGATAAGAGGACCTGGCGCAGGTCGGGCGCAGGCGCGAGGCCCGCGCCGGGCCCCGGAGCGCTGAACGGCAGAAGCAACTCCGGCGAACGCAGCCGAGCCGAGTCCACGGCCACACGTCCCTGCAGGAGCGGAAGCGGCTGGAGGCAGATATCGATTTCGACCGCCCGTCCGGCCAAGCGCTCCGGCAGGTCGAGATGCACGT
>JALOPD010000293.1 GCA_025454075.1 Desulfobacterales bacterium
GCCATCGGTTCCATGAGACGGCTGGGGGGCGTGGCAGAGTCGCCTGAAGAATTGGTTGCGGCTCGCCGCGGCGGGCACCCCGCTCCGCCTCTGCGTGAGATGATGGAATTTGGCATATTGGATTGCAGGAGTAAGAATGCCTGCCGTTTACCTCAGCTCGATTTCCCTGAAGGGCAGCCCGAGCGTTTGCGCCATCGCCTTCAGGTCCTCTTCGAGGGTCAGTGTCCGCCCGTCGGCCTTTGGGACGGGCGTCGTCTTGTCGGCCACCACGTGAATCTGGATTTCGCGGGGGGCGAGCAGCTGCAGGGCGAGCCCCTTCAACTCCTGCGCGGTGGCGCTGAAATAGCCGTCCTGGATTCTGCCCAACGTGTCGAGCGGTTCCTGGCGCATGGCGTAGCGGCTGTAGGCCTGGACCAACTCGGCCTTGCTGTCCACGTTGAAGACGAAGCTGTTCAGGGTGTCCAGGCGTTTGAGTTCCAGCTCGCGGCCGGGGATGCCCTGCTGCAGCGATTTCATGATGTGGACCGTCTCGAGGATGGCGTCCGCGGCCTTGTCCCCCTTGCAGCCGATGATCCCGACCAGAAGGCCCGCCTGCCATTTGGCCGTCTGATAAAACCCGGCGGAGTAGACATAGCCGAGGTCGTCCCGCAGCCGGGTGTACATGAGGGAGTCGCTGCCGCCGAACACGCTCATCAGCAAATTCGATTTCCAGTACCGCGGGTCTGTTCGCGTGAGCCCGGGCAGCACGGCAACGACGTTGGACTGCACCTGCCCGGGTTTGTGGATCAGGGTCACGACCGGGGGTGTGGGGGGCGGTTGGGCGAGGTGCCGCTGGGGCGCTGCTTCCGCGGGTAGGCCGCTGATGAAGCGACCCAGGCTTTCCCGGACCTGATTGAGTTGAATGTCCCCCGACACCGCCACCACCATGTTGGCGGGAACGAAATGGGAGGAGAGGAAGCGCCGCAGGTCGTCCCGGGCGACGGTCGGGATGACCCGGGCCGCCGCCAGCGGGTCTCGGCCGTACGGGTGGCCCTTGAAATGCCAGATCATGCTCTCCCGCATGGCCACGGCTTGGGCGTCCTCGCCCTGCCGCTGCAGGCCGGCCATCTCCTGCTCCTTGGCCACCTCGAGCACTTTGGCGTCGAAGCGCGGCCGCGTGAGCACCTCCTGCAGGATCCCGAGCCCTCTTTCCCAATCGGAAGCCATCACGGAGAGCTTGATGGCGGTCTCTTCCAGCCCGATGTCCACGCCCATCTTGATGGCGTTGTCGTCCAGCAGCATGGCCAGCTCGACCGGAGAGAGGCTCTCGGTGCCGCCCCGGATGATCGTGCCCTCCAGAAGGTCCGTCAGGCCCGCCTCGGAATCCTGCAGGTCGACGGCGCCGGCCTTGACGTAAATCGTCATGTCGATGAGCGGCAGCTCGTGGTCCGGCAGGAAAAACGCCTTGGCCCCGCCGATCGCCATCTGGACGGCTTCGGGGTAATCGACGCGGTGCGGGTGGCGGGCAAAGGACAGGGGGTGCTTCCAGCCGGCCGGGGTCGGGTAGATCGAGTGGTTCTGAAGCGGCCCCTTGTGAAGCTCGCGCCCCGCCGCCGCGCTGCCGCTGATCGAGCGGACCTCCGCATAGGCTTCGGGCGGGCGGCTCGCCGCGCCCCCCGGGATCACGAAGGCCGTGGTCTTGTTCTCGGGCCGGGCCACCTGCCGGGCGACCCGGCGGATCTCCTCGGGTGTGACCGCGTCCATGTTGCGAAGGTAGTCGTTGAGATAACGCCACCCGGCCTGCACCTCGAGCGTCGCCAGGGTCCCGGCGACGCTTTCGTTGCTGCGCAGCCGATCGATGAAGTCGCGCCGGTTGAGCTTTTTCAGGCGTTCGAGCTCCTGCGGGGCGACCAGCTCCGTCTTGAGTTTTTCCAGCTCGGAAAGCAGAACCCCCTCCAGGGCCTCGCAGGCCGCCAGATAGGCGGCCCGCTTTTCCTCTTCGGCCGCCCCCGGCCGCTTCACCGCATCGGGCTCGTTGGGGGAGCCGCCCAGAACGAGCATGCCCCCGTAGCGCTGGTCGGGGTTTCCCGCCCAGGCCTCGACCGCCAGGCCCTGCTCGACGATGTTCTGGGTCATCCGGGCGCTGCGCCCCTGGCTCAGGACCATGGTGAGCGCATCCAGGGCGAAGAAGTCGGGGGTGTTGATGCGCGCCCCGTGAAAGCCGATGCGAACCACGGGGGTGCGCGCGCCCTCGAGGAAGCGCACGCTCTTGCGCGGCCCCTGCTGGGGCGGCTCCGCCGTGACCGTCTCGGGGGCGCGCTGCCCGGCCGGATAGCGTCCGAAGTAAACTTCGGCCAGCCGCCGGGCTTCGGCCAGGGTCACGTCGCCCGCCAGCACGCAGACCGTGTTGGCAGGGTTGTAGTATTTCGAGTGGAATTCGATCGCATCCCGCGTGCGGTAGCGCTCCATGTCGGACTTCCAGCCGATGACGGGGTTGCGGTAGGGGTGCGCGGTGTAGGCCGTTGCGTTCAGGTCGAGCCATGCGGCGCCCTCCGGGTTGTTCACGTAGCGGAAGGCCCACTCGCGCTGCACGACCTCCTTTTCGACGTAGAATTCGCGCCAGGACGGCTCGAAGAGCTGTTCGCTGACGATCGAGAACCACTGTTCGATCATGTCGGAGGGCACGGAGGCGATGTACTGGGTCTGGTCCTGGCTGGTGAAGGCGTTGACGCCGACGGCCCCGTTCCTGCCGAGCTGGGAGGAGAAGACCTGGGGAATGTAGAGTTTCTGCGCCTCCAGCCGCAGCTGCTCCATCTCGGCGAGCTTTTCCTGGATCACCTTCGGGTCGGGGCTGCGCTTGGCCTGCTCGGCTTTGACCCCATCGTAGGCCGCATCGATGCGGGCCTGGAGCTTGGCCTCCTTCCGGTAGTCGGTCGACCCGAAGTTCTTGGTGCCCTTGAACATCATGTGCTCGAGCATGTGGGCGATCCCGGTTTTGCCGCGCTCCTCGAGAGCGGACCCGGCCCGGACCGCCAGGCGGACCGCCACCTGGGGTGTCGCCGGTCGCTCCACAACCACAAAGAGCATCCCGTTTTTGAGCGTGAACTCCTTGACGCTCAGCTGCAGTTTGGCGCCGGCCTCAGAGGCGTCCGTCGACCCGCCGCCGATAAGTGCCGCAACCAGAAGAACCATGCCGAGTTTCATGAACCGCATCGATGATGTTCCTCCATAAAACACAGTGAGAGTGAAATTGCTTTGAAGGGACAACCTATGGCCGTTGTGGATGGTTTTCAAGCCCCTATTTTTTCCCTCCCGGGGGGGAGGGAAAAAATTTCAAGGGGGGAGCGACGGAAAGGAAGGGTTCGCGATAGGCCTGCGGTCAAGGCGCGCGAAGCTCGTAGTGCAAGGCGTCGAAAGTTATGAGCCGGAAACGGAATCTGCTTTAAAGTCCTGGATCACGGTTGAGGGCAAGGCGCCCCGCGGCTTGAAAGCGGAGCGTAGCCGGTGCGTGAGCATTTCAAGCCGTGGGGCAACGCAGCCACCGGGCGTTGGACGGGGCTTTAAAGCAGCTTCCGCTTTGGACAAGGGGGTTCAAAAACAAGCATCAGGCCGTCAGCCAAGGCGTGCGGCGTTTTGGAAAGCGCAGCATATGGGTGCATATGTGAGCATTTACAAAAGCCGCACAACGCCGGATCACGGCATGAGGCGCCGTTTTTCAACTCCCTTGGTAGAGGACGGCTATGATCGTCGCCTTGTCCTTGCGGGCGGCAATCAGGTGCGGCGTGGTGGACAGGTAGTAGGCGCTGTCCCCGGGCTCGAGCTCGAAGCGCTCTCCGCCGATTTCAAGGAGCACCGTTCCGTCCAGGACAAAAACGAACTCCTCGCCGTCGTGCACGGACACGTCCTTCTCCGTGGCGGTGAGCAGCTGGACCATCAGCGCCTCCATGTGGCGGCCCTTCACGTCCGGGGCGAGGCTTTTGTAGCTGTACAGGTGCTTCTTGCCGGTTTTGGAGGTGGACCGGGCCGCGGCGCGGCGCTCGCTCTTGCGGGTGATGGAATACAGCTTCTCGCCCGTGCCGGAGACCAGCCGGCCGAAGGCGCTGTGCAGCGCCTTGGAGAGCTTGATCATGGTCCCCAGCTGCGGCTGGACCTCGCCCTTCTCGATCCCGGCCAGGAAGTCCACCTCGAAGCCGGTGAGCTTGGACAGATCCTCCAGGGACGCGCCTTTTTCCTCGCGGATGGCGCGGATGCGGTCGCCGATGGCCTCGATTTCGCGGTTCGAGGGCGCGCTCAGCTCGCCGGTCAGATTTTCAAAAAAATCGACGTCGAACACGGATTTTCGGCCTTTGGGTTTCATGGGGGCTCCTTGTCGCGTTGGGTTGCGTTTATCGCGTTAAGCGTTCATCGCGTCGGCCGTTTGATCGGAAAGCGACCCACACCGTTATAAACGCAGGTAACGCGAGCCACGCCCAAACGTCTTCTTGTAAACGTCTTCATCATAGACATTTCGCCCCGATGTGGCGGGCGATGACGATGCGCTGCACCTCGGAGGTGCCTTCGCCGATCTCCAAAAGTTTCTGGTCCCGGTAGAAGCGCTCCACGTCGTACTCCTTCATCAGGCCGTAGCCGCCGTGAAGCTGGACGGCGTGGTTGGCGCAGCGGTACATGACCTCGGAGCAGTAG
>JALOPD010000294.1 GCA_025454075.1 Desulfobacterales bacterium
CGGTCATCGACAGGCACATGAACATTATCGAATCCTCGATGCTCGAAGACAAAAGCTTCTGCCTGCTGTGCGAGGAGACGTACGATAACGCCGCTATTGCCGATTCGATTTCCGTCGGGGTCGGCGATCTGGTGACCACCTTGCGCACCGTCAACTTTTTTCCCAACCATCAATATGCCGCCAAAATCGCCGAAGCCGTGGTGAAGCTGTACGCTTCGCCCACAGACGGCAAGATCGAGCTGTTTTTTGACGACAAGGACATGATGAAAAAAGGCCTCGCCGTTTTTGCGGAGGCATAAAACCGTCGAGCTGTCTCCGTCGAAAATGACGGCGGTCAGAAATGAGAAATACCGATGAGCGCCTCGGGGAATCGCATTGCAACCATGGGGCAAATGGAGGGAAAAATGAACCCACCCGCTGAATTCGAATTCACAGTCGGCGAGAAGTACGAAAATGAAAAAGGGCCCTTCAAGGTGATGTCCATCGAGAAGGATGAAATGCTGATTCGCTGGGCAAACGGCGAAGAGGCCCAAACGTCCATTGAGTTCCAGGGACGTATCCAGGTACGCCGGAGTTGGGAAAAGTCACGGCAGAAGGCGGCGGCCCCGGCAAAACCGGCCCCCAGGAAGGCGAAGTCTCCCAAAAGCAGCAAGCCGGCACCCCCCGCGGAATGAGAAGACCAGCGGCCCTGCGGCAGGCTGGCGCTCGGTTCAGACCGTTTTCATTCTCGGAAACAGGTCGACGGTGCCAACCGGCCGCGAGGCCGGGCGACGCTCACGCCATCGCAGTTTTCATCTGTTCGGCGGCCTGGCGCAGGTTCGCCATGGACGTGGCGAAGGTGAGCCGGATGTTCCGCGTCCCCGCGTGGCCGAACGCCGAACCGGGGGTGACGGCCACGTGCGCCTTCTCGATCATGAACTTGGCCAGTGCGTTCGAGTCCAGCCCCTGGAAAGCGACTTCCGGAAAGAGATAAAACGCCCCCTCCGGCAGCGGGCAGTGCACGCCGGGGATCGCGTTCAGGGCGTCCGCCATGAACCGGCGCCGTCGGTCGTATTCCGCCGTCATTTCGTCCACGCAGCCCTGAGGGCCCTGCAGCGCGGCCACGCCGGCCGCCTGGACAAAGGAGGGGGCGCAGGTGACGACGTGCTGCTGGACCTTGAGGATCTGCTCGCACAGGGGGGCGGGGGCCCCGAGATAGCCCAGGCGCCACCCGGTCATGGCGTAGGCCTTGGACATGCCGTTCAAGG
Source organism: Desulfobacterales bacterium (assembly GCA_025454075.1). Next base: position 1,248 of record JALOPD010000294.1, read on the forward strand.
TCACGGTGAGATCCCGCATCCCCGGCAGCGAGGCGAGGCTGATGTGCCGGCGCCGGTCGTAGATGATATGCTCGTAGATCTCGTCGCTCAGCACCCAGTAGCCGTGCTCCCGGGCCGAGCGGGCGACGACGTCGAGCTCCTCCGCCGTCAGGACGCGGCCGGTCGGGTTGTTCGGTGTGTTGAGGATCATGGCCTTGGTCCGCGGCGAGACCCGCTTCTTCAGCGCATCGCCATCCAGAATAAAGTTGTCCGCGGGGCGCAGGGGGACGGCCGCCGGGATTCCGCCCAGCATCCGGATCATGGGTTCGTAGCTCACCCACGCCGGGTCGAAATAGAGGACCTCGTCTCCCGGCTCCAGCATGGCGGCGAGGGTGATATAAAGCGCGAGCTTCCCGCTGGCGGTGACGATGACCTCGGTGTCGGGGTCATACGCCACATGGTTGTCGCGCTGGAACTTGCCCGCGACGGCCTTTCGAAGCTCGGGGATCCCCCGGCTGGCGACGTAGTGGGTGAGGCCCTTGTCGATCGCGGCGACCGCGGCCGCGACAATGTGCGGCGGCGTGTCGAAGTCCGGGTCGCCGCCCCCCAGGTTGACCACCTGGACACCCCTTTGCTGCAGCTCGCGCGCCCGGTCGGAAACGGCCACGGTCATCGACTCGCTCAAGGAATCTATCTTCTTCGCCCATCGTTTCGCCATTGATCTTACCTCGTATCGGGTTAATGAAGCACCTCCGATCCCCGCCGGTTTTTTTTCGACGAGACCATCCATACACACGACGGATACACCAAAACGGAGCGGGTGTCACCCGAAAACGGATTCCGATTCCCTTCATGTGTTGCACTGCCCCCCCCAACTGACTTATAGTTTACCTCTCCGCCACGGGGCCCGCATCACGGCCACCCGGGGCGCTTGCTTCCAATTGTCGGTATGAATTCAGGTCGACGCATGGCACGCAACCGCACGACGTTTTTTGATACGCCTCCGGACCAATTGACCGAGGCCGCGGCGCTTTCGGAGTTGAAGGAGCTGGCCGGGCTCATCGCTCGCCACGACCGGCTGTACCATGAACAGGACCAGCCGGAGATCACCGACGCCGAGTACGACGCGCTGCGGCAGCGCAACGAAGCCATCGAAGCGCTTTTCCCGGGGCTGGTGCTGCCGGAAAGCCCCTCCCGCCGGCTGGGTGCCGCCCCGGCCGCCGGCTTCAAAAAAGTGCGCCACCGCGTCCCGATGCTGTCGCTCCGCAACGCCTTTTCGCGCGAGGACATCGCCGACTGGTTGGAGGGCCTACGCAACTTCCTGCGCGAGCTGAAAGCCCCGGACGCGGCCATCGAGATCGACTGCGAACCCAAGATCGACGGGGTCTCCTGCGCCCTGCGCTACGAGAACGGCAAGCTCGCCGGCGCGGCCACGCGCGGCAACGGCGTGGAGGGCGAGGATGTGAGCGCCAATGTCCGGGCGATCCAGGATGTCCCCGCAGCGCTCAAGGGCAGGGGCTGGCCCGACGTGCTGGAGGTGCGCGGCGAGGTCTACATGACCGATTCGGACTTCCTGGCCTTCAACGCACGGCAGGAAGCTTCCGGCGGCAAGGTCTTCGCCAACCCCAGGAACGCCGCTGCCGGAAGCCTACGGCAGCTGGACCCTGCCGTCACCGCCGCTCGCCCGCTGCGGTTTGCCGCACATGGGTGGGGCGAGGTCTCGCAGCCGTTCGCCAAGACGCAGTCGGAAGCGCTGCGCAAGATCCACGGCTGGGGGTTTCGGCCGAACGAGCCATCGACGGTGGTCCAAATCCTGGACAGGGGCCTGGGCGGGCTGATGCGTTTCCACGAAGAAATGGAGCAGAAGCGCTCCGGCCTGGGCTTCAGCATCGACGGTGTCGTGCTCAAGGTCAACCGCTTGGACTGGCAGGGCCGGCTCGGCTTCGTCAGCCGCTCGCCGCGGTGGGCGGTGGCCTGGAAATTCCCGCCGGAGCGCGCCGTGACCGTGGTGGAGGACATTCAATGCCAGGTGGGGCGCAGCGGGAAAATAACGCCGGTGGCGCATTTAAAGCCGATCAGCGTCGGCGGCGTGCTGGTGAAACGGGCCACGCTGCACAACAGCGACGAAATCGAACGCAAGGACATCCGGGTCGGCGACACCGTGGTGATTCAGCGGGCGGGCGATGTCATCCCGCAGGTGGTGGAGGCCCAAGCGGCCCGGCGGCCCCCCGGCAGCCGTCCGTATCGGTTCCCCGCACACTGTCCGGTGTGCGGCAGCCGGCTGGTCCGGGAGGCGGGGCAGGCCGACACGTATTGCTCCGGCGGGCTGGTCTGCGCGGCCCAGGCCGTGGAGCGGCTGAAGCACTTCGCCTCCCGCGACGCGTTCGACATCGAAGGCCTGGGCGAGAAGAACATCGAGCTTTTTCACGGCAAGGGGTTGATCCGCGCCCCGGCGGACATCTTCACGCTGGAGGCGCGCGACGGGCGGGAGTTCCCGCCGCTGCGCGAGTGGGACGGATGGGGGGAGAAGTCGGCGCGCAAGCTGTTCGACGCCATCGAGCGCGCCCGCGCCATCCCGCTCGACCGGTTTATTTACGCGCTCGGCATCCGGCAGGTCGGCGAGGCGACCGCGCGGCTGCTGGCAAGGCACTATCGGTCCCTGGCGCGCTGGCGCGAAAGCATGCAGAAGGCGCAGGCCCGCACCCTCGAGGAGCACGACGATCTGCTGTCGATCAACGGCATCGGCGCCGGCATGGTGGAGGATTTGCTGGGTTTTTTTGCGGAGCCCCACAACCGCGAAGTCCTCGATTCCCTGACGCTGGCGCACGCGGGCCGGCCGCCGCTCGTCACGGTGACGGATTTCGACCGGCCGACGGCCGCGTCCCCCGTCGCCGGCAAAACGGTGGTCTTCACCGGCAGCCTGGAGTCCATGAGCCGCAGCGAGGCCAAGGCGCAGGCCGAGGCGCTGGGTGTCAACGTGGCGGGGTCGGTGTCCAAGAAGACGGATTACGTGGTCCTCGGGCCGGGCGCGGGGTCCAAGGAGAGGAAGGCGAGGGAACTGGGCCTGACCGTGCTGACCGAAGCGCAGTGGCTGGAGCTGGTCGGCAATTTTGGAAAAAGTGAGGTGGGCCATGGGTGAGAATGTCAGGGCGCATGTGATCATCTCCGGCCGGGTGCAGGGGGTCGCGTTCCGGGCCGACACCCGCTGGGCCGCCCAGCGCATTGGGGTCTTCGGCTGGGTCCGCAACCGTCGCGACGGGTCGGTGGAGGCGGTCATCGAGGGCGAGAAGCCGCGGGTGGAGGAGATGCTGGCCTGGTGCCGGAAAGGCTCCGCGCTGGCACGGGTGGACGACGTGAAGATCGAGTGGGAGCCTTACACGGGAGAGTTCACGCAGTTCGTGATAACCTTCTAAAAAACAAAAAGCGGGTTC
>JALOPD010000077.1 GCA_025454075.1 Desulfobacterales bacterium
GTGGCGACGAACGTTTTTCCGTTGTCACACCCCGCTTAACATACACCGACCTCCGAGGAGAAAATCCTCCGCATAAAACGAAGTCGATTGTTCTGTGGGAGTGACTTCCAGCCACGACCTGATGCGGTTGATAGAATCACCTTCTCGATCGCGGCAGGATGCCGCTCCCACAAGACAGAGATCCACTTTCTATCGCAAATGAACTCAACTCTCCTCTCCCTCCTCGACACCCACGCCCACCTGTGCAACCCGGAATTCGACCATGACCTGGGCGAGGTTCTCGCGCGAGCGCGCGCAGCGGGGGTCGGGGCCGTCATCGCGGTCGGCGAAACCCTGGCCGATGCGGAACTAAACCTCAATCTTGCCGAGAAGCTCCCCATGGTAAAACCCGCGGCCGGGCTGTATCCCACCTTTCTCGACCGCGATCAGACCGAAGAGATGCACACTTTCATCCGCAGCCACCGGGCACAACTTGCCGCCATCGGCGAAGTCGGCCTGGACTATTGGGCCGTCAAGGAAGAAGCGGACCGTGAGCTGCAGCGCGAAATCTTCAAGGGTTTCATCCATCTTTCGCAGGAGCTGGGTCTGCCGCTCAATGTCCACTCGCGCTCGGCTGGCCGCCATGTCGTCGCCATGCTGCTCGAAGAGGGCGCCACCCGGGTGCAGCTGCACGCCTTCGACGGCAAGGCATCGGCGGCCCTGCCGGCAGTGGAAGCCGGATACTTCTTTTCCATACCCCCATCGGTAGTCCGCTCGCAGCAGAAGCAGAAACTGGTCAAGCACCTGCCGCTCACCTGCCTGCTGGTTGAAACCGACAGCCCCGTGCTCGGACCCGAACCCGGCGTCCGCAACGAGCCCGCCAACCTCCCCCTCGCCATCCGCGCCATCGCCGAAATCAAGTCACTCCCCGAACAATCGGTCGCGGAGGCCGTATCCGAAAACACGGCCCGCCTGTATGGATCTCTCCTTTCGATTTCATAGCTTACGAGACCGGAAGATGGGGTGCATAGAATCAATCATCAATACCCGTCACGGATGCCCGTATGTTACGGATGCCCGTATTGACCCGCAAAGCGTTCTTGGTTACAATATCGTTGTCATCGCAGAATTGACCACTCTTCCGATGGAGTTCCTTTTTTTCCGCAAACAGGAGAAACAGCATGCCTTCTCCGCGCAACCTCAAAATAATACTGAACGAATACCGCCGACGCCTTGTTGAAATCATAGGCAAAGAAGCGAGAGGGTCGCATCTCAAATATTTATTATATGATTCAAATAATTAAGATTTAATGGGTGACCCTCACGTTGCTCTTCACTTGAAAGCTAGCCGCTAACCAGGCAATGCAGCCGACCGGCAGGGCCAGCGATTGATTGCTACGTTAGAAACTAGAGGATTGCATTATGCGCAAGATAGTCTCATCAGGCTCGCCTTTCGAACCGCAAATCGGCTTTTCACGGGCTGTCCGGGTGGGGGCATTCGTCGCCGTCTCCGGCACGGCACCCATAGATCCCGGGGGCGGTGTCGCGGCTGCCGGCGACGTTTATGGTCAAACCAGACGCTGCCTTGAAATCATAGCTCAGGCGGTGGCCGATGCAGGCCTGTCCCTGAACAGCGTCGTGCGCACGCGTGTCATGCTGACCGACATATCGCGCTGGCAGGAGGCCGCGCGCGCACACGGTGAGTTCTTCTCCGCCATACGGCCCGCTTGCACATTCGTGGAGGTGAAGGGTCTCATCAACCCGGAGTGGCTGGTTGAACTGGAGGCCGACTGCATCGCTGAAACGGACTCCTGACCCTTTGCTCCGGCCCGTTCAGGATGGGGCACCGGGGATTGTTTCATTATTGAATTAGTTTGAGCTCATCATTTTTCTGCCGGCATTGGAGCAGTTTGCCTGTCGGCACATAATGAAAACACGTGACCGCTGCCGCTGAGTCTTAGCCGATGAAGAGAAGGTATTGGGAACGCGCTGATTCAGGAACATTCCGGGGCTTGTCCATGAGGGAGTACCGCAAGAGGTCTTTCTGGCCTTGTCCTTGGTTGGGCATGTCCCTCAGGGCATCGTTGAGTTTCACAAGGGATTCAAAGCGGAAGGCCAACAAGAGGGCGCAGGCGACGCTTGACAGCGCGCCTGACCCTCGACTTTGGGTGTCATGCAAATACCCTGCGGCGTACTGAGTATCAGTGCTGAATACGGAGTTCCACGCCATGAAGATTGACATCGACAAATTGACCGAATCAGAGCTCATCGACCTCAACAACCGCGTTGTTGCGCGCCTGAAGTTCCTTCACTAGATGCGAACTCACGCATGCATGCTCGACTTCAGCATTGGCGAAACCGTCGCGTTTCAACCCGATGGGCATCCTGTACTCACCGGCATCATCTCCAAATACAACCGCAAGACGGTCACGGTTATCGCAACGAACGGGCAGCAGTGGAATGTTTCTCCTTCGCTCCTGCACAAGTCCGAGTCGTCTGCAGCCGCAGCACCTGGTTCAGCGCAAGTCATCACCATGCCCAGGAAATAGGCATTTCGGATCGATAAGGAAATAATCCCACCCCGATAGCCAACCGTGTCGCTCACGAGGGACGTGGGGGAACTGCGGCCATTTTCAAAGTGAATTGCGTCTCGCCAAAACGCTTTAAATGCATTATGGTGCGACGGCGTTCAGGTTGCCGGTCTAACCGTGCCGTGTAATACATCGACCAAGGAGGGAGCATGATTGCCCACTTCGTTCATGACGGAAAAAAGGCGCGCGACACCATCTATCTGCCCGACATGGGCTGTTTCGTGCCCGTCGACAAAAAGGCCATGGAGCGTTTCATTTCGGTAAAACCCGATTTCGCCAACTGGACGGGCCAGGCCTGCGCCGTCGTCGAACCCGAGGAGTTCGGGACCGTGGTCGCCACCCGCGACGACCAGGGAGACGTCTGCATCGTCCGGCAGGACTTGTGGCGGGAGCGGATGTTTGCCCATCTGGGGAACCCAATATGAATTGATCTGCGAAGGGCTGCCGGTAAATTCATATGCAGGGAAGGTGGGCACACTGATCCTATGACCCGAACGATAGCGAGAGGAAAAGCATGGCTTTATCTCGTTTGCACGAATATGTGGAATTCGCCGTCCAGACCGCCCACGAAGCCGGCCGCCTGACCCTCGGTTATTTCCGGACCGAACTGCAGCCGGAGATGAAGGCCGACGACACGCCGGTCACGATGGCCGACCGCAAGGCGGAGGAGCTGATCCGCCGGCGAATCGAGCAGCGCTTCCCCAGGCACCGCATCGTCGGCGAGGAGTTCGGCACGACCGTCGCCGACGCATCCGCGCCCTGCTGGTGGATCGATCCCATCGACGGCACCAAGGCTTTTGTCCGCGGGGTGCCGCTGTACGGGGTCCTCATCGGGCTGGAGATCGAAAAACGCATTGTCGCCGGGGCGGCCTATTTCCCGGCCCTGGATGAAATGCTCTATGCGGCCGACGGCGCCGGGTGTTTTTTAAACGGCCGGCGCTGCCGGGTGAGCACCGCTCAGAGCCTCGCGCGCAGCATCGTCTCCTTCACCAACGCCGCCAGTTTCAAGGCCGCCGGACGGGACGCGGCCTGGCAGCGAATTCTTGACGTCGCCTATCACGGCGCCGGCTGGTCCGACGCCTACGGCCACGCCCTGGTGGCCGCGGGGCGCCTGGAGCTTATGCTGGACCCCATCATGAACCCCTACGACTGCGGGCCCTTCCCGGTCATTCTCCGGGAGGCCGGCGGCTACTTCGGCGACTGGTCCGGCAACGAAACCATTTACGGCAACGAAGCCCTGAGCACCACGCGTGACCTGCTCCCGGAAGTGCTGCGGTTGATCCGGGGGGGTTGAATTTCAAAATAACGCTTGCCGCCCTGCCGGCGCAGTATTAGACTGCCGGTGCTGCTCAGGCAAAGGGAGCGCGTGCGGCTCAACATTCTTTGGATCACAAAAGGAGGAACATCATGGGTATGAAGGGGGTTGAAAAAATTTCTTCATTGGACCCGACGAAGGCGGCGTTTTCGCTGTTTGACGAGTTCAAGAACTTCGCGTTCAAGGGCAACGTGATCGACCTGGCGGTCGGCGTCATCATCGGCGCGGCCTTCGGCAAGATCATCGATTCACTGGTCAAGAACATCATCATGCCGTTCATCAGTCTTTTCATGCCGGGGGACCAGGGCTACGCAGGCTGGAAGTGGATGATCCAGGGTGTGGAAATCCCCTATGGCCTCTTTATCGGCGAGATCGTCAACTTCCTGGTCGTCGCCCTGGCGCTGTTCATCTTCATCGTTAAGTTTTTAGGATGGATCATGAAGTCCAAGAAGGAGGAAGCGACCGCTCCCGCCCCACCCCCCCCGCCGCCCAAGGACCAGGAGCTTTTGACCGAGATCCGGGACCTGCTGAAAAAAAACTGAAACGGGCCACACCGGTCCGATCACCGATCCATGCGGATAACGACCGGCAGGCGTGAGTTCGCACTCGCCGAGGGGAAGGCTCGCACACATGCTTTTCCCTCATCATTTTCCTGCAAGCAGCATCGCCAACCTCATCGTCATCGAGCAGGCCGCGGCGTGCGGCGTCAACATCATCTTCCGCGACCACGCCCGCGTGGGGGGCTCCGTCACCCTCGCGTCCCTGGCCGTGCTGGCCGCCTGGATCGGACCCCGATAGGACGTTGTCCTTCCTTTGACTCGGGCCGTGTTTCGTGGCATGTAGAAACCGTCAACCCTTAAGCCGTGCGCCCCGGAGCCGGTTTCGCGCTCGAGAGGCCCATCGTTCTGCAGAACCCCATGAACATCACGCTCACCTGCGGCTCCGAAAGATTGGTCGGCGGCTGGCCCGGCGAATCTCCACCGACCGTGGAACAGCTGCTGAACTCCGTCGGAAACACCCGCCCGCAGCTGATCGCGAGTTGGTGCGATGAGCGGGGACGCCTGCGGGAGTCTCTGCCGGTTTTCATCAACGGCGAACACATGCGTTTCCGTCAGGGGCTTCAGACCGAACTGAAGGACGAAGACGAGGTGTACGTCATCCCCTTGATTGCGGGGGGATAGACCTTCGAAGGAAAGCGGCCCTGATCGGGTTTGTGAGAGCGGCTTTCCAGCCGCGGCCGTGCCGGCGCGATGAAATCGCGGCAAGATGCCGCTCCCACAACAATGCTAAAAATGCGTTTCGGGCAGGCCGGCGACCACCAGCCAACCAACGAACATAAGGAGGGCACCATGGCCAACGGATTCATGGGAAAACTGTTGGACGTCGACCTGGCCGGCGGCCGCATGACGGAAGAGCCGTTGGATGCCGCCATCTGCCGCGACTACGTCGGCGGCTACGGACTCGGGGCGCGGCTGCTCTACGACCGCATCCCCAAGGGCGCCGACCCCCTGGGCCCGCAGAATGTGCTCGGCCTGCTGACCGGGCCCCTCACCGGCACGCCCGCCATCATCGGCTCGCGCTTCGTCGCGGTCGCCAAGTCCCCCAAAACCGGCGGCTGGGGCGACGCCAACTGCGGGGGGCACTTCGGGCCGCACCTCAAGTTCGCCGGGTTCGACGGCGTTCTCTTCAGCGGGATTTCCGCCAAACCGGTCTACCTCTTCGTCGACGAGGGCCGGACGCAGCTGCTGGATGCCGCCGACCTGTGGGGCCTGGGGGTGACGGCCCTGGAGGACCTTCTCGTGAAGCGGCACGGGAAGGGCATCCAGGTCTGCTCCATCGGGCCGGCCGGCGAAAAACTGTCGCTCAGCGCCTGCATCATGAACGACAAGGAGCGTGCGGCCGGCCGCTCGGGGCTGGGAGCGGTGATGGGCGCAAAGAGGCTCAAGTGCGTGGTCGTCAGGGGCAAGGCGGCGGTCCCCGTTCACGACGCCCAAAAGATGAAAGAGCTGCGCAAGACGTACCTCAAGCAGGCCACGGGCGCCTTCGAGGTGTTCAGAAAGTACGGGACGGCGGGCGTCACGCACGACGCCATCCTGAGCGGGGACGGCCCGGTCAGGAACTGGGGCGGCGCCGGGACCACCGACTTCCCGTCGCCGCGCGGACGCCGGATCAGCGACGACGCCGTCGTCGGCCTGGAGGGGTACCGGGCCTACGGCTGCTGGCACTGCCCGATCGCCTGCGGCGGCAGGGTGGCCCAGAAGGGCGGTCGGTTCCCGCTCGAACTCAACGGCGGCGTCGGCCACAAGCCGGAATACGAGACCCTCGCCATGTTCGGCTCGAACCTCCTGAACGACGACCTTGCCTCCATCGTCAAGGTGAACGAGATCTGCAACGACCTCGGCATGGACACCATCACCGTCGGCGCCACCATCGCCTACGCCGTCGAGTGCTGTGAAAACGGCCTGATCCCCCGCCGGCAGACCGACGGCCTGGATCTGAGATGGGGCAACGCCGAGGCCATCGTCGCCCTCACCGAAAAAATCGGCCGGCGCGAGGGGTTCGGCGACGTACTGGCGGACGGGGTCCGGGCGGCCTGGCAGAAACTGGGCCGGGTCGGCACCGACTACGCCGTGCACATCCAGGGCGAGGAGATCCCGGCCCACGACCCCAAGTTCACGCCGGGCCTCGCCTCGACCTACTGGCTCACGGCCACCCCGGGGCGCCACACCCAGGGCGGCGAGCTGGTCGCCGGGCCGGGAGTGCCGGTCCCCGCGACGGACAAATACGCCTATTCCGGCCAGGCCGAGGGCCACCACACCCTCGTGGCGGCCGTGGAGGTGGTCAACGCGGCCGGGCTGTGCCTCTTCGGCTACCTCAGCTACCCGTTCCAGGCCGTGCTGGACCAGCTCTCCGCCGCCACCGGCGAGGCCTGGGACATGCAGCGGGTCGTCACGGCCGGCACCCGCATCTACACCATGCGGCACGCCTTCAATCTGCGCGAGGGCATCAACCCGCTCGACCGCAACATGCCCGGCCGCATCGTCGGCGAGCCGCCGCTGAGGGAGGGCAACGTCAAGGAGATCACCGTCGACTACCGCACCCTGGCGCGCGAGTTCCTGGAGCGGCTCGGCTGGGATCCCCTCACCACGGTCCCGAGTGAAAAAAGCCTGAACGCGCTTGGAATGCAGTTCCTTGTCGCCGAGAGGAGCAAATAAAAACGGCACAGGGCGCACAGTGACGGAGGGTGATACGCCTTAGAGCAATCGTCAGAATAGAGTTCCGATTGCGGTCGGGATGTGGATGTGGGAGCGGCATCTTGCCGCGAACAGGGTCGAGGCGGGACGCCTCTCCCACACATTGGGCTGTTTGCCCGGATTTATGTAGTCCCGCCCAAACGAAAAATATTTCTGACAGTCGCTCTGGAACGCCCCACACCGAGAGCTCGGCGCCGCGCACCAAACACCGTCCTTATATTGACATCGCTCCGGAACGGCTTACCGTAGATCAGGCACCGGAACGGGTGCTTCCTGAAACACAACCCAACCGAAGGAGCGATTCCATGGCGCATAGCGATAAGAACCGGCTCACATTCTATTTTCCAAACGCCCGGGTCTTGAGCAGCGGCGACATCGCCGCCCTGCCGGACGAAAAAAAGAAATCGGCCGAGGCGGCCGGAAAGGGCGGAATCTGGCTGGAGGTCCACTGCCCGGACGGTTCCTGTGTCGGCAAGGACGGCAAGGTCACCCTGCAGGCGGCCGGAATTGGAAGCAAAACGGGAAAAGGCCTCTGGCTCAACGTGTTCTGCCCCGAGGACAGCTGTCTATGGAAAGGCGGGACCGACCTGGCCTGAAACCTTCAAAGAGGAACGCCCTGAATTAAACCCGGCCGGAAAAGCCGGGTTTTTTTTCAGCTTCGATATTCATCCGCGCGGATCCCGTAGCGGCGGATGATCTGCTGCAGCGCCTGGCGCTCGAGACCGCACCTGCGGGCGGCCTGGGACACATTGCCCTTGCACTCCGCCAGAAGCCGGCCGATGAACCGGGCGTTGAACCGCTGCAGGCTTTGCTGCTTGGCGTCCTTGTAGGATCGGCCATCGAAATCGGCGGCCGGCAGCCCGTGCGAAACAGCGGACAGGTCCTCCCCGACGTCCACGGGTCGTATCTCGCTGCCGGTCGAAAACGAGATCCCGCGCATGATGAGGTTTTCGAGTTCGCGCACGTTGCCGGCCCAGTGCAACCCCATGAAAACCTGCATGAGCTCGGGCGAGATGCGCTTGGCGGGCCGGCCCATGTGCGCGCATTGCTTTTCGAGCAGGTGGTTGGCGATCAGCGGGATGTCCTCGCGGTGCTCCCGGAGGCTCGGCAGACGGATGGGCAGGACGTTCAGCCGGTAGAAGAAATCCTCGCGAAACTCCCCTTTTCTTATTTTCGCCTCCAGGTCCTGGTTGGTGGAGGCGATGATCCTTACATCCACGGTGATGGAGCGCGTATCCCCCAGGGGTTTGATCTCCTTCTCCTGCAGCACCCGCAGGAGCTTGGTCTGGATCGTGGGGCTGATGTCGCCGATTTCGTCGAGAAAAATGCTCCCGGCCTGCGCTTCCTGGAAAAGGCCGATGCGGTTTTCGGTCGCGTGCGTGAAGGCCCCCTTGCGGTAGCCGAACAGCTCGCTCTCCAGGATATTCTCCGGCACGGTCGGGCAGTTGACGGCCACGAATGGGCCCCTACTGCGTGGACTCAGGGCATGGATGGCGCGGGCGGAGAGGTCCTTGCCGGTGCCCGACTCCCCGGTGATCAGAACCGTCAGCTCGGTCTTGGCCGCCATCTGGATGGTTTCGTACAGCCGCTGCATGACCGCGCTCTTGCCCACCAGGTTCTCGAACACGGCCAACGGCGAGCAGGCCAGCTGGAGGCGCTGGTTCTCCTTGAGCAGAGTGCTCCGCTCCAGGGCCTTTTCGAGCCGCAGCAGCAAAGCGTCGTACTCGAAGGGCTTGGTGATGAAATCGTAGGCGCCGCTTTTCATCGCCGCCACCGCGGTGTCGACCTGCCCGAAGGCCGTCATCATCACCACGGTCTGCTCGGGATTTTTGCGCTTGATGATCTCCAGCAACTCCAGGCCGTCCATGCCCGGCATCTTGATGTCGGCGAGGACCAGGTCGAACGCTTCCCCGGACAGCCGCTTCAGCGCCGCCTCGCCCGAGGAGGCCGTCTCCACCCGGCAGTTCAAGTCGGGCTCGAGGCTGCGCTTGAGCAGATCGAGCATGTCCTGTTCGTCGTCGACGATTAAAATCGAGCGCTTCATCCGCTGCCACCCGAATCCGATTCGAGCACCGGCAGCAAGACGGTAAAGGTCGCGCCCTCACCCGGCCGGCTCTCCACCTGGATCTCGCCGCCGTGCTTTTTGACGATGCCGTAGCTCACCGAAAGGCCCAGGCCGGTGCCCTCGCCGGTGGGCTTGGTGGTGAAGAAGGGGTCGAATAGGTGCTGCAGGTGCTGGGCCTCGATCCCGTACCCGTTGTCCGTCACCCGGATGGCCGCCTGCCGGGACTCGGGGGAGTAGGCCGTGGCCACGCGAATCTCCCCCGCATCGCCGACGGCATGCCGGGCGTTCATCAGCAGGTTGATCAGCACCTGCTTGATCTTCTTCTCGTCCAGCACCATGGTCGGTATCCGCCGGTCGTAGTCGGTCCGAAAGTCGATGCGGTTCGTTCCGGAGTGCTGGCGGATGAACCCCAAGACGTCATCGATGGTTTTGTGGATGTCGACTTTCTCTTTCTTGGGCTCCGAGCGCCGGGCGAAGTTCAGCAGGTCTTCGACGATCGCCTTGCAGTGCCGCACGTGCTTTTCGATGGTCTTGAGGTCGCGGCGCCGGTCCGATTCGCCGGGCTCGCTGCGCAGCATCAGCTGAGTGTAGCCGAGGATGACCCCCAGCGGGTTGTTGATTTCGTGGGCGATGCCCGACGAGAGCTGGCCGATGGAGGCCAGCCGGTCGGCCTGGGCCATCTGCTCGCGGGCCATGTGGCGCCGTTCGATGTCCCTGACCTGGAAGTGGATGGTGGGCTCCTTTTCGGGCGGCTCGACGACCAGGCTGGCGCTGACCAGCGACCGCATGGCCGACCCGTCCAGGCGCCGCAGCGTGATTTCCGAGTTCGCCACGAACCCGTCCCGCTCGATGGCCGCCTTCAGCTGTCGCCAGTCGTCCTCGTGCTCGAAAAAAACCTGGAACCGCTCGCCCTTCGGGGTTGCGCCCGGCTCGCCGAACCCGAGTTCCCGGCAGCCGGCGGGGTTGATGTCCACGATGCGGCCCTGGGAGTCCACCACCAGGATCATGTCCCGCGAGACTTCGAAGATCCGCCGGTACTGCCGTTCCGAAACGGCGAGCGACCGCGACCGCTCGGTCACGATCTGTTCCAGGTTTTGGTTCAGGTTCAGAAGTTCCGTGTGGGCTCGCCTCAGGGCTACCTTGTCGGCCGTGATCTGCTCGTAGATCTTCCAGACCCGCTCGAAAAACAGGGTCACGGAAGCAAGAAAGACGAACATGAAGGTGTTGATCGCCCCGCTGAAGGGACGGATCTCGGCCCACATCTCCTTTTGGCCCGAAAGAACAAGGGCTTGCTTTAAAATGTGGCCGGCCGAACGCGAGACGGCGAACCCCGCCAAACCGATGCACAGCCAGAAAAGGTACGTCCAGATGACGTTTTGCGGGTCGACCCCTTGCAGGCGCCGGGCCAGCCCGATGCAGAGAAAAGACAGGACGATCATCAGCATCGAGCCGCCGACATCGACAATAAGGATGGGCCAGAAGGAGGCGATCATGGGGGCCCCGCCCCTGCGCGCCGCTGTCCGGCATCCCTCAGCAGCCGCCTCAGCCCGGCATAGAGAAACAGCATGGCCGGGACGGACAACACGTGGTCCAGCTTGGCCATGTAGTAGAGCCAGGCCAGCGAAGTGAGATGGTCGTCCACCTCGATTTTGATTTGGCCCGGCGCCGCCATGGCTGTGTCCAGGACCCCGGACTGCTCGTCCAGGAAGTGGGCCGTAAACGCGTCGATGTTCCACAGAATGAAAAACAGCGCCGCGTATTGGATCCAGCGCCAGCCGGGCTCCCGCACCAGCCGCCGCTGACGCAGCCAGAAGATCAGGAGCCCCATCGACGCGGCAAAGAAAACATGCGCGCCCTGGTGGGAATAGATGCCCTCCGGCGCCCCGTGCTCCTGCACGGCCGGCACGGACCCCGGCAGCAGCAAGCCGGCAAGGAGTGCCAGCGCGACGATTCGCAGCACCCGGATGTTGATAAGTTTCCCTACCATTTTCCCACAGCAGAAAGCCGGTTATTAAAACGGCAAATAAACAGGTGCAACCGCAGCCGTTGTCAGAGCAATAACCTCGCCGCGCCACCCTCTCGACAACGAAATCGATCGGCAATTTCAGGTCATTCGGCGGGATGACGGGGGTGCGGTTCCTCCAACGGGGCGGAGTCCTCTTTGCCGTAGGATTGGAGCATCCGGTACTGGCCCTTGAAATAAGGCAGATGCCGCTTGAGCCGGCCGAACACGATGCGCGCCAGGATGTAGCAGATCAGGAAAACGACGACGTAGTGCGCCCCGGAGGGGTAGAACGGGACGGCAATCCCGGTTTCCGCAAAATGCGGCTGCATCCAGTCCAGGGCGAAAAAAATCGGCCACAGGGCGGCGGCGGACAGCCCGAACCTGTTGAAAAAGACATGGCCGTAGGCGTCGTTGCCCTGCTTGTTGAGCGCCTTGTAGCTTGCCTCGTCGCCCCGCCGCAGGGCCTCCTGGGACAGGTCGCTGTATTTCTTGAGGTTGCTGTTCAGCTTGTCGAGGTGCTTGCGGTTGACCCTGAACACCAGCGAGATCGTGAACTCCCCGATCACCACCACGACCAGCGACAGAAGAAAGGTCCCGATGAGGCCGTCCAAGGCGTGGGCGCCGGTCAGGCCATAGAGGGCCAAAAGGTAGGGGTCGAGGTAGTACCACATTTTCGTGCGGGCGCGTGCCCATGCCGAGGCGCGAAAAGCCCGGGCCTCGCTGACGGGCCCGGGCTTCGGTCTTCATTTCAGCAATTCCGTCATAATCACATCGGCACCCAGGACCTTCCGAAGAAGCCTCGGCTGAAGTAGCCGATGCCGACATACAGCGCCAGAACGATGAAGAGCAGCTTCAGCCACTTTTCCGGGATGTACTTCGCTGTTCTGGGCCCGATCATGGAACCGATGAAAACTCCGATCAATTGAATGCCGACCAGCGCCCAGTCCATGCCGGCTCCGGCGCGTGTGATATACGTGCCGATGCTCGTGATCATGCTGATCAAGACCGCCAGCGCCGAGGTCCCGGCCACGACGAACATGGGCAGACCCACGATGCTGGTCAGGTAGGGCACGTACAGGAACCCGCCGCCGACCCCGATGAAAGCCGAGATCGCCGCGATGACGACGCCGCCGAAGAAGGCCGCGATCGGGCTGAACGAGAAATCCGTGCCGAAAAAAGTCATCGTGGACTTCGTGATGCTGAAGGATTTCAACGTCACGCCTGCTGAGGCAATATCCGCTTTCTCCTTGACGGTCTTCTCGAATGCCTGGGAGGCGGCTTTGGCCGCTTTCTTGCCGGCCTGGCCCTTCGGGGTAAGCTCGTAGATCAAAACGAACCCTACGGTCAGGACAAAAACACCGAACCACCCCTGGTACTGGCTGAAGCTGACCTTGCCGCCGGTCAGCGAGGCCGCCAGGTAGGCGCCGACGATCGAACCCGCGCCGAGTGCGAGCCCCAGCGGCCAGGACATGCGCTTGGACTTGAGATAGTTGACGACGCTCACGATGGAGGAAAGCCCGACCAGGAACTGGTTGGAGGTCCGGATGCTGTCCGTCAGCGTCTTGTTGAGCCCGGGAGCGGTATCACGGAAGGTACGCACATAGTCGCCCAGGCCGTAAACCGTCATGTGCCCCACGCCGGCCATGATGCCCCCGAAAGCGCCGACGGTGGAAAAGACCCAGCCCACCCACACGGCCCATAAAAAGATGAGAACATTGCTGAGCTGCGGCGCGCCCGGGATGCCGAAAACCCCGCGCGGCGCGCTGGGGTCAATCTGCCCCTTGCCCTTGCCCTCGGGGGCCTTGGCGATTTCCTCCCCCAGTCTGGCCGGGAGGCCCAAGTTATTCCCAACCACCTTGGCCTTGACTTCCGCCGGCTTCTGCTCGGCCGCTGCCGGCGGCTGCGCCGGAGCGGCCGCCGGGGCCTGGGCCCACAGGCTGTCTGCGCCGGCCAAGGCAAAGGCCGCAGCCACTGCCAAAATCAAACTCCACTTTCTGAACGAACCGATCTGCTTCATCATCCCTCCTGCCGAATGACCAGCCTATGCGCTGGACGTTGATTGCAACCTAAACCGGCGGTTGCGGAAATAAGAATTTAGATATTAAGGCTTCCCGGACTTTCTTCAATCGTAGCCGCGCAAGTTTAATCTGAGCTTAGCAAGTGGTATGCCACCAAGACGGCTCCCTACGCTGTTACCCCCACCTCCGGGGCCAATTCATCGCCGAGCACGACATGGTTGCAACATAGCATTATAACTATCTGCTATAAAATGAAATTCACGCATGTTCAGATGGCAGGCGGTCGCATCTTCAAGCGACTGTGAAACCGGCGGCCATTTTGCCGACATCATTTTCTGGACCCTTTTGCGGAGCCGATGCACCCAGATGATTGCAAAAAAAATGATTCGCTGCAATGTTTTTGTTTCACATTTTTACCATTCGGGGGTTTTTATTATTGCCTAAAAGGCGGGTGTTGTCGCTCCAGGTTTCTATCCTATTCAAAAACCTTGAAAAAAATGTTAATAAAAAACCCTTCCTGCCGACCGGAAAAGGTTTTTCGGTGGTATGCTTATTGCTGATGACAGTGGGGATTCCTGCGAGCTGAGCAGGGAAGGCTTTCCGGCACGGGTTCGATGACAGTCATCAACGGCCGGATCCATAATTCTAACCGGGTGGAGGTTTTCAAGGCCAATGGAAAAGACCGTTTACAGCATGTGTTTCAT
>JALOPD010000295.1 GCA_025454075.1 Desulfobacterales bacterium
TTGCGGTGCGCTGACCTGCAGCACATCGCCGAACGCCACGCGCCGGCCCCCGACCATCAGGACCGGCGTGGAGCCGTCGAAGGTGACGCCGGTGACCTGGCCGCGGGTCAGGCAGGAGGCTGCGATCTTCTTCCCGTCCGCGCCTTCCGCCTGGATCTGGTAGCTGTACGTGCCGTCCGCCACCAGGTTCCCGTTGCGGCCTCGGCCGTCCCAGGCCAGGCTGCTGCGGCCGGCGGGCAGAGAGGCGCCCACCACGTCCGTAACGAAGCTACCGGTGGAATCATAGATGCTCACCACGACGCGCTTGGCGGCAGCGCCCAGGTCGAACTCGCAGCTCACCGGCTGGGCGCCCTTCTTCTCGATCCCGTTCCCGGAGGCGAGGATCTCTTTGCCGATGAAGGAGACCGCCTGGGAATTGTTCATGGAGGCCTGGTAGAGCTTGAGCGTGTTGAGGTTCTCGTTGACGTTGCTCAACTGCTCGAGCGAGCTGAACTGGGCCAGCTGGGCGGTGAACTCCGTGCTGTCCGCCGGGTTCATGGGGTCCTGGTATTGAAGCTGGGTGATCAGCAGCTTCAAGAAGGCCTCTTTGCCCATCGTTTTGGATGCGGCCGCCGCCGTGGAGGCCGCTGCCGTGCCGGCCGTTGCTGAAAGCGCGTTTACGTCCATGGTTGTCATCGCTTTATCCTGCTTGTTGGTGTGAGCCTGACTGAAAGCGGCCCGGAATCAACGCATCATGCGAACATGTCGATGGTCGCCGCGCCGGCCGGCCGCGCTCGGTAATAAACCGGCTCCAGCCGGTTTTCAGCGGCCCTGCGGTCGGCGGAGAAGACCCCTTCCGCGGCGCCGGATCTCGAACTCCCGTCGGGCTTGGCATGGCGCCGCGGCTGTTTGTGCGGGTCATCGGATACGGACACCTCCAGCCGGTCGACATGCAGCCCCTGGTTTTGCAGGTCGGACTTGAGCTGCTGGAGGCCGGCCTCGATCATGTCCCGCACCGCCGGAAACTCGGTCGTGATCCGCACGGACACCTGCTGGTTTTCGGTCAGGATCTGCATGCGCACGTTGCCCAGAAAATCCGGCTTGAGGTCGATCTTGACCTCGCTTTGGTCGTTCCGGACCTGGACGACCGCGCGCTGAACGATCTGGTCGAAGAGCCCGGTCCGATGGGTCCCGGCCGCCGGCTCTCTCTCTTTGCCCGCGGCAACGGCCTCGGCCGCCCTTTCCGGGCCGGTGTCAGGCAGACGGGTCAGCCGCGGGTCCGGGGCCGCCGTGTCGGGCGCGTCGGCGGCCTGGGTCTCGCCGTCCGCCGCGGCATCGGCCCCGCCCAGGTCCTTCGAGAGCAACCGATCGCCGGTCGACGAGCGGCTCCCGCTCATGTCCGCGCTCGGCTCTTCGCGGGAGCCGGCAGCCGGCCCGACCGTCTCTGCGGCCTGCATTTCAGGGCGCGGAGCCTCCGCCGCCTGGACCCCGCGGCCGCCGTCGCCACCGCTTGCGGCCGCGGGTAAAGCGGGTGGCGCGTGCGGGTCCGCCGAGGGCTCGCTCTCGACCTTCGCGGGTGCGGCAGCCGCCGTCGAAGTCCCGGTCGAAGAAGCAAACCGCGGCCCTGCCGGCTCGGCTTTAAATTCGCTGCCGGCCGGGACCGGCGGTTGCGTGGCGCGAACGGTCCCCGGGGCGACGACCTCCGGCCGGTTTTCAACGGAGGTGGGAGCCGTCCCGGCCGGCGCGGCGCCGCTCTCGGGGGAAGAGGTTTCTCCGGGCTCCGCAGCCGGCGGCACTCCGCCGGCGGTCGCCTCTTTGACCATCTTCCCCCAGGCCGCTCCGGAAAGATGCGCGTGCAGATCCGCCAGCAGATGATGGACCTTGCCGACCAGGGAGGCCGGCCGGGCCGCGTCCGAGAGTTGATCGAACTGGTCCAGCGCCTCTGCCAGTCGCGTCATGTCCGGGTGGTCTTTTAGCGAAGCGCCGTCTGCCGACGACGCCAGCTGCTTCAGAAGCTCGAGGACGCGCGCGAGCATTTCGGCGGCGGCATCCTCGCTCGCAGCGCCCTCTTCCGAGGCCGCGCCAGGTTCCGGCATGGCGGCCGGCGCCGTGCCGGGGGACGCAGCCCCCTGGAGCAGTTGCAGCAGGAGGGATGCGATCTCCGCCGGCGCATCGGCCGGATTTTCCCTGCCGCCCGGCGCCGGGTCGGCCTTGGCGCGCTGCGGACCGACAACCTTCTCCTCTGAGGAAACCTTGCGGCTTGAATCGGTGCCGCAGGCGCACGACGAACGGCCGCTGCGGCAGGCGGCCTGCAGTTCGTTCTGAAAGCAGGCCGATTCAGGCGCCGCCGCGCGTCCGGCCCCGCCGCCGGCTCCGGGCGTTGCCTTCGCGCCGTTCCCGGCCGCCGCGGGGGCCGGTGCTCCCAGATTCAGTGCCGCCTCCATCCCGAAATCCATTGGTATCATCGCCGCCGCCGCTCCTCCTCCGCGCTGATTCGCTGCCGTGCCTTGCCTTTAGCAGGGAGCGTGCCAGTATTTTTCGTTCCCCTCCCCGCCACGGGGACCTGGCACGGCCGGAGGATATAACTTATCGATAAACCGTCGTTTTTTTGATAGGGGAACGAAAAATAAAAAGGGAGGTAAGAGTTTTGCCGAATGGCGTTGCATGGGGTTTGCCAAGATCACCCGGCAATATTTTCCAGCAGGCGGCAGCGTTTTCCCGTTGGTTTTTTTTGCCGCTTTCCGGCGGCAAAAAAACAGGGGTTAGATTTTCTGCTTGGCGGCGGCGTGTTGGCGGGAGGCGACGTCGTCCATGAACTTGCGGTCGCGCAGGGCCATGGCGTTCACGTGGTTCTTTTGGTCCTTTGCCTTCAGCTTCTCGAGCACCTTGCGTTTTTTCACGGCCGCGATCAGGGCGCTGCGCTTCTGGTTCACGTGGCGCTCGGCGCCGGTCACGCGCTTCTGCTGGGCGTCGATGTCGCGCTCCAGCCGCGCCAGGTAAGGCCCGTACAGCTGCACCGCCGGCGCGCGAAAGCTTTGGCGCTGGGTGCGCTGCAGCTCCTGCATGCACCGGCGCCGCGTGCTGCGCTTGTCCCGCAGCGCGGCCTGCTCGGCGGCCAGCGCGCGGCGCGCCTCCGCAAGCTCTTTCTGATGAAGCTCCTCGGCGTTGCGGCGCGTGGCGAGGACGGTTTCAAACCTGAACTTGAACATGGCGGTTGACCAAAGGGTTCAAGGGATCGAGGGGCCAAGGGGTCGGGTGAAAAAAGTCATTTGCTCATTCACGAACGCTTTCCACGAGGACTCGGATTTCAAGGCTATAAACGGTCAATGATACCACTCTGTGATTCCTTCCGCTTGACCCCTTGAACCCTCGGCCCCTTTTTCAGGAATTTCCAAACAGGGCGTTTAACTGGCGGATGCTCTCTTCGAAAGAAACCGTTTCCCCGACATCCTGCCGCAGGTAGGCGTTGATCCGGTCGATCATCTTGATCGCGTAGTCGATCTTCGGGTTGCTGCCGGCCACGTAAGCGCCGATGTTGATCAGGTCTTCGGCCTTGCGGAAAGTGGCCAGGGTCTCCTTCAGGCGGCCGGCGAGCCGGCGCTGCGCGGGGTCCACGATGTCGTCCATGAGGCGGCTGATGCTGCCGAGGACATCGATCGCGGGGTAGTGATTCTGCATGGCCAGATCGCGCGTCAGCAGGATGTGGCCGTCCAGGATGGAGCGGGCGGCATCGGCGATCGGCTCGTTGGTGTCGTCGCCTTCCACCAGAACGGTGTAGAGGCCGGTGATGGACCCGGTTCCGTTGCCGGTGCCGGCGCGCTCCAGCAGTTTCGGCAGAAGGGTGAAGGTCGACGGCGTGTACCCCTTGGTGGTGGGCGGCTCGCCCACGGCCAGCCCGATCTCCCGCTGCGCCATGGCGAAGCGGGTCACCGAGTCCATCATCAGGTTGACCCGGCAGCCCTGGTCGCGGAAATATTCGGCGATGGCCGTGGCGAGGAAGGCGCCGCGCGTGCGGATCAGCGGCAGCCGGTCCGAGGTGGCCACCACCACCACCGAGCGCCGGAGCCCTTCCGGGCCCAGGTCCTTCTCGAGAAAATCATTGACCTCGCGCCCGCGCTCGCCGATCAGGGCAATGACGTTGACATCGGCGGCGGTCGTGCGGGCGATCATGCCGAGCAGCACGCTCTTGCCCACACCCGAGCCCGCGAACACGCCGATGCGCTGCCCGCAGCCCACGGTCAGCAGCCCGTTGACGGCGCGGATGCCGAGGTCGAGGGGCTCGTGAATGCGGCGGCGGCGCATGGGGTTCACGGCCGCGGCGTACAGCGGGTATTCCGCGGAGGCCGCCACCGGGCCCCGGCCGTCCAGCGGCGCCCCCAGCCCGTCGATCACCCGCCCGAGCAGGTCGGGGCCGACCCGCACCGTCGCACGCTGCTGGCGGGCCACGACCCGGCAGCCGGGCCCGATGCCGCGGATCTCCTCCAGCGGCATCAGCAGCACGCGCCGCTCGCGGAACCCCAGGGCCTCGGCGGCCAGCGGCCGCCCGCCTTCACGGGTGAAGATGTCGCACACCGCGCCGAGCCGGCAGGCCGGCCCGGCCGCCTCCACCACCAGCCCGACCACCTGGGTCACCTTGCCGTGAACCTGGACCGGCTGGAGCGTCTCCAGGCACG
>JALOPD010000078.1 GCA_025454075.1 Desulfobacterales bacterium
CTTCAAGTCCGCCGAGGGGCTGGAGGCCGGAAAGACCAAAATCAAATTCAAGGATGTTGAAATCGGGATGGCCGAAGAAATCCGCATCGCTGAGGATGCCTCTCATGTCGTGGTGAAAGCCCAGATGCTCAAGGAGGCGGAGCGCTTCATATCGGAAAGTACGCGCTTCTGGGTAGTTCGGGCACGTGTCTTCGCCAGTGCCATCTACGGATTGGGAACTGTCTTTTCAGGGGCCTACATCGATATCGACCCGGGAAAACCGGGCAAACCGGCCCGTAGCTTTGCAGGGTTGGAGGAGCCGCCCATCGTCACGACCGGGCTTCCAGGAAGGCATTTCATCCTCGAATCGGAACGCAGAGGCTCCCTTGAGATCGGGGCGCCGATCTACTACCGGCAGATCCGGGCCGGTGAGGTCGTGGCCTACAACCTCAGCGAGGACGGCACGAAGATCATCTCCAAGATTTTCGTGAATGCCCCCTACCACCAGTTTGTCCGGAGTAACACGCGGTTCTGGAGCGCTAGCGGTGTGGACTTGAAACTCGATGCCTCCGGCGTCACGTTGGAAACCGAGTCATTAGTTTCCATCCTGGTCGGGGGCATCGCCTTCGACACCATCGACAGCAACTCCGGCGGGGAGCAGGAAGCCGCGGAGAGCTCAATTTTTAAACTTTTCCCGAATCCCGAAGCCGCCAGACAAAAGCTTTACAGCACTAAAAATTATTTTGTCCTGCTCTTCGACGAATCGGTCAGGGGGCTTGTCCCGGGCGCACCGGTCGAATTCCGGGGTATCCCCATCGGACAAGTGATCGACATCAAATCGGAATTCGACTTCAAAAGGAATAAAATCAAAATTCCGGTGATCGCCGCTGTGGAACCGGAGCGAATTTCATTCATCGGCCAGCTGCCGGACGGGGTGAGCCGGGAAACCTTGGTCGACTATCTCGTCGAAAAGGGGCTCCGCGCCCAGCTGCGCACGGGGAATCTTCTCACCGGCCAGCTGTACGTCGCGTTGGATTTATTCTCCGACGCCAAGCCCGCCAAATTGGTGCGAGGCGGAAGATACGGGCATCCGGAATTCCCGACCACCCCGACCCCGTTCGAGGAGATCGGCTCGAAGGTGACCCAGCTGGTCGCCAAAATCGACAAGATCCCCATCGAGCAGATCGGAAACGACCTGCGGGACACCCTGCAGGGCGCTAAGCGCATCGCCAACTCGCCGGAGCTGCTGGAAACCGTGAAGTCCCTGAACGCCGCCGTCAAGGAGCTCCAAGCGCTGACGACCGAGCTCCGCACACACACGACCCCCGAGATCACGGCCACTCTGCAGCAGGTGCAGCGCTCGCTCGCCGCCGCCGAAAGCTCGTTGGCGGCGGACTCCCCCCAGCAATACCGGGTGAAAGCGGCGCTGGATGAAATCACCGGTTCCGCGCGCGCCCTGCGGGTGCTGACGGAATTTCTCCAGGCGCATCCGGAATCGCTCTTGAGAGGGAAAGGATCTGAAAAATGAACGCGGTGAGATGTGTGGTCAAACTCGCTTTAAGCATTGGAGTGCTGGGCCTCGTGCTCGGCGGTTGTGCAACCAGCCCGCCCGCCCGGTTTTACACCCTGGCGCCGCTGCAGCCTCCGGCCGTCAAGGCGGCTTCGGTTCCCACGTTCACCGTAGCCGTCGGGCCGGTGATTATGCCGGACCTGCTCCAGCGGCCGCAGATCGCCACCCGCACGAACGACCACCAAATCAGTTTTTCTGATTTTCACAAATGGGCGGGGACGCTGGCCGATGAGACCAAGCGGGTGCTGGTGGTCAACCTCAACGGCCTTCTGGCCGGCCAGCGCGCGGCCGTCACCACCGACGACATGGCCATCGACCCGGACTTCCGGTTGGTCGTGAACATCAACCGGTTCGACGGCCTGCTCGAGGGCAGCGTCTGGCTGAACGCTGTCTGGACCATCAAGGAACAGAAGGGGAAAACGGCGCTGGCGGTGAATCAGTCCGTGCTCGAGGAACGCGTCAGCGGCCCGGAGTACTCGGATCTGGTGCGCGCCCACAGCCGTGCGATCGGCCAGTTGAGCCGGGAGATCGCCGCCGGGATTGAAAAGCTCAGGTAGGCGGAGGACTCGGGAGTGTCCGGGCGGGGGTCATCCCGTTGTGTCGTCCCGGTCCGCGTCTTTCGCCAAAAGGATGCGCTCATCCGGCCGTGGGGTTTCCTGTGCACCGGGGGTGGGGGTTTCGGCCGGCAGCGAGTCTTTGAATGCCACGCCGTAGATTTCCCACACGGTGACGACGAGCGCCGACACGATCGGCCCGATGATGATCCCCGCCACGCCGAACATCATGATCCCGCCCAGGGTCCCGAAAAGAATCATCAGTTCGTGCATGCGGGTGTCCTGGCCCACCAGCCGCGGCCGCAGAAAATTGTCCAGCCCCCCCACCACGAGAGTGCAGAAGACAAACAGCCCGATCGCCTGGCCGTAATGCCCGCTCGAGGCCAGGATGATGCTCGCCGGCAGCCAGACGATCGCCGTGCCGACGCCCGGCACCAGGGACATGACCGCCGTGACCGTCCCCCAGAAAATGGCGCTCGGGATGCCGATGACGGCAAAGGCCGCTCCCGTGAGGGTCCCCTGGAGGATGCCGATCACTGCCACGCCTTTCAGCGTGGCGCGGGTCACCGAGGTGAATCGATCCAGCATTCGCTCCCCATCTTCCGACTTCAACGGGAGGTAGCGCATGACCCAGCTCAAAATGCGATCGCCGTCCACCAGAAAGAAGAACATCGTGTAGAGGAAGATGAAAAGCAAGAAGATGAACTGCGCCGTCATCACGGTCACCGACGACAGGCTGTTGATCAGAAAGCTGCTGAACCGCCCCACCAGCTCGCCGGCTTTCAGCATGATCGTTTCTTTGTAAGGCAGGATGCGGTCGTAAAATGGGATTTTTTCAAGCAGCTCCGAAAATTCCGCCGGCTGGCGCAGCTGTTTCTGGACCCAGGGTTTCACCGTCTCGCCGACCTTGATGGCCTCGCCGGTCACGGCCCCGATGAGGCCGGCGAGCGGCAGGAGCACTCCGAAAACAATCAGCAGCAGCGTCACAGCTGCGGCCAGGGCGCTGCGGCCGCCGAACCGGCGCTTGAGCCAGCGGTAGAGGGGGCGTGTGAGCGCGGAAAAAATACCGGCCATGATGATGGTCATCAGAAATGGCCAGACCATGGCCAGAAACACCGCTGAGATGAACAACAGCAGCAGGAGCACGAACGCCTGGTTGAACTTGTCTTGGCTCATATCGCCTTTCCGAACCTACCTGCGATGAGGGGGCACGCTTCGATGTCTGCCCGAGGATGATATTTGATCTGCACCGTCTGCGTCAAGCCTCCGCTTTCAAGCGAGTCGGCCGCTTGTTACGAGGCCCTCCGAAAATGCATGAGATAATTTACATGGGTGTTGCCGCCGAGCGAGTAGGTTCGGGTGAAGGGGTTGTAGTGCAAGCCGGTCAGGTCTTGAAGCTCAAGACCGCAGGCCTGCGACCAGCCCTTCAACTCAACGGGCTTGACGAACCGGCGGTAGGAGTGGGTGCCCCGTTTGACCAGCCGCAGCAGGAACTCCGCGCCGACGATGGCGAACAGAAACGATTTCGGGTTGCGGTTGAGGGTGGCGAAGAAGAGATCCCCGCCGGGTTTGACCAGACGGGCGCAGGCCGCCACGATCGAGCCCGGGTCCGGCACATGCTCCAGCAGCTCCATGCAGGCCACCACGTCGAAGCGCCCGGAGGCCTCCTCCGCGAACTGCTCCGCCGTCGCCAGGCGGTAATCCACCTGGGCCCCGGATTCCTTCAGGTGAAGCTTCGCGACCGCCAGGGGTTCCTCGCCGGCGTCGATCCCGGTGACCGAGGCCCCCAGGGCCGATAGGGATTCGGCCAGGATCCCCCCGCCGCAGCCGAGATCGAGGACCGTCTTCCCTGCCAACGAAACCCGGCCGTCGATGTATCCGACCCGCAGCCCGTTGATGTCGTGCAGGGCTTTGAACCCCCCGTTGCGGTCCCACCAGATCGGCGCCAGCTCCGCAAACTTGGCAAGCTCTTTCGGATCGATGTTCTTCATTTTCTGAGTGCCCACAGCTGCGACAAGAGCATCCCCGCCAGCATCAGCGCGCAGCCGGTCCACCCCCGCAGGCTGAGGGTTTCGTCGAGCAGCAGCCAGCCGCCCCAGGCAGCGAACACCGCCTCGAGACTCATCAGGATCGAGGCGTGCGCCGGATGGGCGTCGCGCTGCGCCACCACCTGCAACGTATAGGCCACCCCGACCGACAGAACGCCTCCGTACAGAATAGGCATGGAAGCGGCGTAAATGGAAGCCCAGGCGACCGTCTCGAACCAGGCGGCGGCAATCAGGGACAACAGCGAGCAGACCGAAAACTGGTAGAAGGCCAGCTCCACCGGCCGGGTTCGGGGAGACAGCCAGGCCACCAGGAGCACCTGGAAGCTCCAGAAAACGGCGCTCACCAGCACCAGCAGGTCCCCGGAGGCCATCTGGAAGTCTGCGGTGACCGACAGCAGGTAGAGCCCCGCGGCGCAGAGCAGGGCGCCGGCCCAGGTCCCCGCCGAAGGGCGCTGGCTCCAGAAAAGGCCCAGGATCGGCACGATCACCACGTAAAGCCCCGTGATGAAGCCGGCCTTGCCGGCGGTGGTGTAAAGGAGCGCCATCTGCTGCAGCGAGGCGGCGACAAATAACACCGCGCCGAGCGCCCCGCCGCCGAAAATGAACCGCCGCGAAGCCATGGGGGCTGCGATCGGGCCGGCGGGAGGCCGGGCCGCGAGCAAAAGCGGCGCCAGGGTCAGGCTTCCCAGCGCAAAACGAACGCCGTTGTAGGTGAACGGCCCCACGTGGTCCATGCCGATCCGCTGGGCCACGAAGGCGAAGCCCCAGATGGCGGCGGTGAGCAGCAGGATGACGTCGGATTTGGCGGTGGCGGTCTTCATCGATCACCGGGCCGGTCCATGGAGGATCGCCGCCGCATCCCGGCGAACGCCCAGCTGGACCGTCAGGATACCCGCGGCAATGAGCACCAGCGCCAGCAGGATCATGTCCGTGATCGGCTCTTTCAGAAGGACGCCCGCCAGGAGGACCCCGGAGACCGGGATCAGAAAGACAAACGAATGCAGCGCCACCGCCCCGTGGGCCTGCATCAGCCGGTTCCAGGCGACAAAGGCGAACGCGGTGGTGAGCACCACCTGGAAGGCGATGGCGGCCACGATGCCGACGTCGATCCGCGCGACCATGGGAGCGTCCCACAGCGGCGCCCCCAGCGCAAACAGGGGGATCGAAAAGAGCAACTGGTAGAACACGAGCTGCATCGACGAAATGTTCCGGATCAGGTGCTTGGTGTAGGCGGCGCTGCAGGCCCAGACGAAGGTGGCGGCCAACAGCAGCAGGTCGCCGGTCATTAAATCCCCGCTCATCGCCCCCCGGTCCAGAAAAATGCAGGCGGCGCCGGCAAAGCCGAGGATGAGGCCGATCGATTTCAAAAGCGTGATGCGGTCGCCGGCCAGGAAGAAATGCGCCAGAAAAAGAAGAAAAAACGGCTGCAGGTTCGTGATCAGAGCGCCGCGCGAAGCGCTCGTCAGCGTGAAGCCCACGTAGACCAGGGAGAGCTGCAGGGTGAACAGCAGCGAGTTGATCACCAGGTGAGGCAGCTGCCCCGGCGCGGGGCGCAGAGGCTGGCCGGACAGCTTCGCCCAGGCCCACAGAAAAAGGGTGGAGGCCCCGAACCGGACGGCCGCCGACGTGAAGGGCCCCAGCCCCGACAAGCTGAACTTGATCGCGACGGTGTTCGCACCCCACAGCACGCAGAGGGAGGCGGCCAGCGAAGAGGTCAAAAGGGAAAGTTTCTGGTCGGGCAACGCGGTGTCGCTCACAAGGCCGTCCGGGAGGTGAAGTCCCGCTGTCGGGTCACGGAAATCGTGTGAACGTCCTATGCGGATTTCATCAGCTTCAACGACGTCTCGGCCCGATGATCCCCGAAGTTGTCGTAGCTGTAGCGAACCTCGCAGAACTGGGACCGGAAGCGGTTCACCTCCTCCTTCACGTCTTTCTTGGCGACGAGACACTCGTGGATGAACTCGGCGATCCGACCCATCTCCGGCTCGCCCATCCCGAAGCGCGTCATCTCCTGCACCCCGATCCGGATGCCTTCCGGCCGGTCATGGTTGCTGAGCGGTTCGTGGGGCAGCATGTTCATGTTGAGGATGATGTCGTTGGCTTCAAGGGTCCTGGACACTTTTTCCCCCCCGCCGTTGGGTTTGACGTTCACGGCCACCTGGTGGCTTTCGGTGTAGCCGAAGTCCTTGCCCTGGACGTCGAAGCCCAGCCGGTCCAGCGCAAGGGCCAGCGCCTTGGCGTTGCGGATGGTGTTTTCGGCATAGCTTTCGCCGAAATCCATCATCTCGTAGGTGCAGAGCGCCATCTGCGCCAGCGTGTCCAGGTGGTGGTTGCTGGAGGAACCCGGGAAGGCCCCGCGGTCGATCTTGCGCCAGGGCTCTTCCTCCATGTTGCTGAGAACGACCCCGCGCTGGCTCCCGAAGAAGGTCTTGTGCGTGCTGGCGGTCATCAGCCAGGCGCCTTCCTTGAGAGGGCTCTGAAACCGTCTGCCGGCGATCAGGCCCAGGACATGGGCGGCATCGTACACGATCAGGGTCTTGGTGTGCCGGCAGACCTCGGCAAGCTCGGCCACCGGCTCCGGGAAGAGGAACAGGCTTTTCCCGGCCACGATCAGCTTCGGCCGCGTTTTCTCGATCAGGTAGGCCGCCTTCTCGAGGTCGATGTGGTAGCCGTCCGGGGTCACGGGAAAGTCGATGATGTTGTGGGTGAACTTGCCGAGCGCCCCCCGGCGGTGGTGGCTGATGTGGCCGCCGCCCGGCGTGGAGTTGACCATGACCACGTCGCCCGGGCCGACGAACCGGCTGAACACCGCCTCGTTGGCGTTGGTCCCGCTGATGGGCCGCACCTCGCAGTGGTCGCACTCGAAGATGATTTTCAGATTGGTCTTGAGCTGGCTTTCGATTTCATCGATGAAGGAGGTCCCCCGGTAGTAGCGCTCCCCCGGATGGCCCTCGGCGTACCGATGGGCGAAGTCCGAGCAGCCGCACGCCCGCGCGCGGCGGCTCATGACGTTTTCGCTGGCGATCAGGTTGAGGCACTGCCAGCGCCACTCATCCTGCTTCTTGATGAGTTCCTCGATTTCAGAAATCTTCTTGGCGAACATGTCGGCGAGACCCTCTTTTGAGCAAACTGGTTTTGCGCACCCGGCGGCTTCGTTGAAAACGCAACACACAAGCAGCGATGTTCGTGGAATAAAACGCAGCGTGAAGGTGCGGCCGCCTCTCTCCGAAGGCGGGAAGAGGCTTCTCACGAGGTCGTTTAGGTGGGCGACTATAGGCGATACCGTTAAGCCTGTCAAGAAAGCATCACGGCATCATGGCATTGCCTCTCTCCAGGGCTGCCGGGAGGATCCCTAAGATGGTCTTACGGCAGCCGGTTTTTCAAAACGTCGACGCTGTCGGCCCCTTTGTTGGCGGCCGCCAGGTCCAGGGCCCCGTCACCGCCCCAATCCCCGGCAGCGAGGGCGCTGACATTCACCTGACCGGCCACCGTGCCGGCCACCGTGAAAATGCCGGCCCCGTCGTTTTCCAGAATCGCAACCTGGTTGGCGCCGAAGTTCGCCACCGCCAGGTCCAGAGCCCCGTCACCATCCCAGTCCCCGGCCACCAGCGCCGTCGCCCCGGTCTGGCCGGCCACCGTGCCGGCCACCGTGAAAATGCCGGCCCCGTCGTTTTCCAGAATCGCAACCCGGTTGGCGCCGAAGTTCGCGACCGCCAGGTCCAGGTCCCCGTCTCCATCCCAGTCCCCGGCCACCAGCGCTGTCGCCCCGGTCTGACCGTCCACCGTGCCGGATACCGTGAAAACGCCGGCCCCGTCGTTTTTCAGAATCGCAACCTGGTTGGCGCCGAAGTTCGCCACCGCCAGGTCCAGGTCCCCGTCTCCATCCCAGTCCCCCGAGACCAGCGCGGCGGGGTTCTGCTGGCCGCTCACCGTGCGCGCGACGGAGAAAAGGCCGGCGCCGTTGTTTAGAAGGATCGCAACCGAGTTCGGCCCGGAATTCGCGACCGCCAGGTCCAGGTCTCCGTCTCCATCCCAATCCCCGACGGCCAAGCCCTTGGCGCCTTGTTGGCCGCTCACGGTGTGTGCGACCGAGAACAGACCGCTGCCGTCATTCGTCAGCAGTGCGACGCTGTTGGCGCTGAAGTTCGCCACCGCCATGTCCAAGTCCCCGTCCCCATCCCAGTCTCCGGCCACCACCGCCGTTGCCCCGATCTGCATTGCCACCGAGCCGGATTGGGACAAACTGCCCGTGCCGTCGTTCTTGAGGATGCCGACACTGCTGGACCCGAAGTTCGCCGCCGCGAGATCCACGTCGCCGTCTCTGTCCCAATCCCCCGCGGCCAGGGCCATCGCATCGAATTGCGCCGGAACCGTTTGCGCCTTGTCAAAGGTTCCCGTCCCGTCGGTGGTCTCGACCCTGAACCGATAGACAAAAGGGGGCTCCAGCCCGCGGCCGGCCGAGGAGGTCAAGGCGCCGGTCAGGGACACTTCGACCTCTTCCCCCACACCGAAACCGTCGGCGGAGGCAAATTGCAGCGTCGTCGAGCCGCCGCCGGAATACGCGCCGGCAAGCCTCCCCGTCTGATACCCGTTCACCACGAAGGTGGCGGGTGAAGCCGCGCTCATGTCCTCGTCGAAACTGGCTGAAACGGGGTCCGTCTGACCGGCTTGATTGAAATTGGCCGGCGGCAGAACGCTCGCAACCATAGGCCCAGGCGCGGAGCTCGTGGATGAATCGCCGCCCGCGCCGCTGCAGCCCCAAATGGCGGCGATCGAAAGAAGAGCCGTTGTCATGACCCAAGCCGTGTTCCTCATGGTATGACCGCCTTTCTTGAATGCCGCGACGCTGGTCAAGTTCGTTGCCTTTCAAAACCGGGTGCTCACAAGACGCAGATGAAAAGGTCCAGCGTGGCGTTATTACTCCGTCGAAACAGGTGCAAGGCGCGCCGTCGGGCGAAGTAATTCTTTTGTGTGCATTAAAAAAACGTTCTTGATTGCGGGCTTGCGGGGAGAAGTGCGGTTGGTGGATGATCTTTATTGTGACCTTTTCAGAACGGGCTGTCAAGTCGAAAAAGGTCTTTTTTACGCGAATTTACAACAGCTTGCAGCAATTCATGGGGAAATGCGCCGGCCCACCCGGCCTTTACCCTGAAAAATGAGGCCGGCCGGTTGACCTGCACAACGCCGCGCTGCTATGAGACGCTCATGGCGCCAAAGACAAACAGCGATGCGGCCTGCGGCCGCGAGGGTCCTCTGCCGGAATGGTACCTGTACCTGGTGAGATGCCGCGGCGGCAGCTTATACACGGGCATTGCCACCGATGTCGAACGCCGCCTGGCCGAGCATCGCGCCGGCAAGGGAGCGAAGTACCTGCGCGGACGCGGGCGCCTGAAGCTCGTTTACAAGCAGCGGATCGGCAGCCGGGCGGCGGCCTTGAAAATCGAAAGGCGGATCAAGAAATGGCCGAAGGAAAAAAAGGAACGCCTGGCGGCAGCCGGCACCGGCATCGAGGAAATGCTGCAACGGGACCGCCCATAAACCCATCCCCGGCTGGGATCGACCCCCTGGAACCCGTAAAAGCCCGCGTCAGCCGAGCTCTCCCACCGACCCCTCCACCGCCCGCAGGATCTCTCCGCTGCGCATCAGCTCCCGCACGGCCGCGATGTCGGCTGCGAGAAATCGGTCCGCGTCCAGGTGTGAGACGGAATTCCGGATGACCTGGTAGGCGGCGCGGGTCCCCTCCCCCGGCTTCAGGTTGGTGAAAAGATCCAGGCCCTGGGCCGCGCAGAGCAGCTCGATGGCGATCACGTTCGCGGTGTTGGCCACGATCTCCCGGCATTTGCGCGCGGCGATGGTGCCCATGGAGACATGGTCCTCCTTGTTGGCGGAAGTGGGGATGGAGTCGACGCTCGCCGGATGCGCCAGCACCTTGTTCTCGGAGACCAGGGCGGCCGCGGTGTACTGGGCGATCATGAAGCCGGAGTTCAACCCCCCATCGCTCACGAGAAAGGCCGGAAGCCCGCTCAGCTTGGGGTTGACCAACCGCTCGATGCGCCGCTCCGAGATGTTGGCAAGCTCCGCCACGGCCATGCCCATGAAGTCCATGGCGAGCGCCACCGGCTGCCCGTGGAAGTTCCCGCCCAGCAGAAACTCGCCTTCGTCGGCGAAGATGAGCGGATTGCTCGTCGAGGAGTTCATTTCGGTTTCGATCACGCGGCGGCAATAGGCGACCGCGTCCTTGGTCGCGCCGTGCACCTGCGGCGAGCATCGCAGGGTGTAGGCGTCCTGGATGCGGGAGCAGTCCTTGTGGGAGGAGATGATGTCGCTGTTGCGGGTGATGCGCTCCATGTTGGCGGCCGCCGCGATCTGCCCTGCGTGCGGCCGCACCTGGTGAATCCTGGAGTTGAACTCCGTGCGGCTGCCCATCAGCACTTCGAGGCTCATGGACGCCGCGATGTCGGTCAGCCGCGAGAGCCGGACGGCGTCGTAAACGGCAAGCCCTCCGATGGCGGTCATAACCTGGGTGCCGTTGACCAGCGCGAGTCCCTCGGCCGACTCGAGCTGAAGCGGCGCAAGGCCGCATGCGGCCAGGGCCTCGGCGCCGCTGATGCGCCGGCCCTCGTGGAACGCCTCGCCCTTGCCCAGCAGCACCAGGGCCATGTGCGCCAGGGGCGCCAGGTCGCCGCTGGCCCCCACCGAGCCTTTCTCCGGCACCACCGGGGCGATGCCGACGTTCAGCAGCTCCAGGAGATGCCGGGCGGTCGCCAGCCGAATCCCGGAGTGGCCGCGCGCGAAATCCTTGACCCGGAGCGCCATGGCCGCGCGCACGATCTCCGCATCGAGCGGCGCACCCACGCCGGCGGCATGGCTCATGAGGATGTTCTCCTGCAGGCGCCGGGTGTCCTTTTTCGAGATGGCCACGTCGCTCAAAGCGCCGAAGCCCGTCGTCACCCCGTAGATCCTGCGTTCTTCCGACACCCACTGGTCGACCAGCGCCCGGCCGTCCGCGATGCGGCGCTCCGCGGCGGGGCTCAGCCGCAGGATCGCCCCCTCGCGGGCAACTGCCGTGAGCTCCTCGATCGTCATGCCGTCCATGTCGAGATACACGGTCCTCATGGGTTTCCTCCTCCGGCCGGTTCAGGTGACATGCGCTACGGGCCTTTGCTCCCGGCGGCCCGCCATCCGCCGGGAGCGCCGAAAGCGATCGCCTGCGGACATGGCCGAATTTTAGATTGCGCGGTC
Organism: Desulfobacterales bacterium; assembly: GCA_025454075.1. The sequence continues at coordinate 11,394 of JALOPD010000078.1, forward strand.
AGCGAAGTAAAGGGATTCAATCGATGCTCGTGGTGAAAAGGATGTGGTGAAAAGGATTGCATCTATGAAGTTTGCGAGCTATAGTATGAAATGAAACAATCGTCAGGCGGGTCGATCCTTGGCCATCAGGCAGACGGCGCCGCCACAATCCACAAACGGGAGGATGAAATGGCACCAGCAAAAAAAGTGGCGAAAAAAGCAGTGAAAAAAACGGCAGCGAAAAAGACCGTCAAGAAACCCGTCAAGAAGGGCAAGCCCGCCGCCAAGAAACCAGCGGCCAAGAAGCCCGCCGCCAAGAAACCTGCTGCCAAGAAGAAAAAGTAGCACTTTCCCAGCTACTACCGGTTACCATATATCAAGGACACGGGGAGCCCGGCCGGTAACAGAACCGGCAGGGTTCCCCGTGTCCATTTTTTCTTCCCGCCCCGCCGCAGCTTGCGTCACCAAGCGGTCACGCCGCCGTCCACCGGAAAAGCAACCCCGTTGATGAAGGCGGCTTCATCCGATGCCAGATAAAGCGCCGCACTGGCCACATCATCGAGGCTCGCCAGCCGACCCAAGGGCACCTCGCCCAGGCGCTCCCGGCGACGCTCGGGGTTTTTCAGCATTTCCTGGACCAGCGGCGTCTCCACGGTGCTGGGGCAGAGGATGTTCGTGCGGATGTTGTCCCTTGCATAGCGGACGGCCACGGACTTCGTCAACTGGATGAGGGCCCCCTTGACGGTGGTGTAGGCTTCCGGGGTGAACCTGTGGCCGATCAGGCTGCAGACCGAGCCCATGTTGAGGATGCTGCCGCCCCCGGCCTTGCGCATCAGGGGCAAAACATGCTTGATGCCGAGAAACGGCCCGCGCACGTTCACCGCCAGCATCCGGTCCAGGTTCTCGACACTCATCTCCTCTATGGGCTGGCGGATGTTGACACCGGCATTGTTGACGAGGACGTCGAGACGGTCCGCCTTGGCAATCACCATTTCGCAGGCCCGGACCCAGCTTTCCTCGCTGGCAACATCCAGCGGCAGGAACCATGCCTTGATATTTTCAGCCTGGAGCTGCGCCGCGAAAACTTTTCCCTCGCCCTCCTTGAGATCGCCCAGGAAGACCTGTGCGCCCTCGCGGCCGAAACGCCGGGCAATGGCCGCGCCGAGGCCCTGCGAGGCTCCGGTGACGAGGGCGACTTTGTCCTTCAATCGCATCATCACTTGGCCTTTTCGACCGTGGCCTTGAACTCATCCATCAGGGCCTTGCCGATCTTGGGCTCCCAGGTCGCGTACACCGGCGCCACGGCCTCCTGGAAAGCCTTTTTCTGCTCGGGCGTCAGTTCGCTGACCGTGTTGCCGGCCTTCTTCAGCTCGGCCACGAAATCGTTGTTCATCTTGCGGTTGATAATCCGCTGGTAGACGGCCGATTCCTGGGCGGCGGCGGCGATGATCTTCTGATCTTCGGCCGGGAAGGAGTCGAAGAGTTTCTTGTTGATGAGCACAATGTGCGGTCCGTAGACGTGCCCGGTCAGGGAGACGAACTTCTGGACTTCGTAGAACTTGGACAGCCAGATGGTCGGGATGGGGTTTTCCTGGCCGTCGATCGTCTTCTGCTGCAGAGCGGTGAACACCTCGCTGAAGGGCATGGGGGTGGGGTTGGCGCCCATGGCCCGGAACGCCTCGAGGTGGATGGGGTTCTGCATGGTGCGGATCTTGAGCCCCTTCATATCCGCCGGGGCTTTGACCTCGCGCACGCTGTTGGTCAGCTGGCGGAACCCGTTTTCGTAGTAAGCCAGCAGCTTGATCCCCTTGGGCTCCAGGGCGGCCCCCAGCTTGGCTCCGATCGGCCCGTCGTAAATGGCGTCGGCGGCCTTCTCGCTCGTGATGATGAAGGGCAGATCGAACACATTGAACTCGGGCACCAAGCCGGTCAGGGGCGAGGCCGAGGTGGTGACCATCTCGAGGGTCCCCATGCGGACCCCCTCGGTGGCGCGGACATCGTCGCCGAGCTGCGCATTCGCGTAAACCTGCACGTCGTACTTGCCGGGCAGTTTGGCCGCCAGGATTTCCCCGAACTTCTTGCCGGCCAGGTAGGAGGGGTGCTGTTCGTTGACGCCGTTCGAGATCTTGAGGACCTTGGGCTGGGCCAGCGCCAAATCGGCCGCAAGGCCGATGCCTACCACCAAACTTAAGATCAGAATCCAGGTCTTTTTCATAACGTTTCTCCTTCCTTCGCTTGGATGTTTGTTCACCGCCGTTCCGGATCGTAATGCAAATCTTTTTTCTCGTCTCTTGGATGATGAAAGCGGCCGTCCCCGGCCGCTTTCATTTGGGGATCAGATTCACGAGCACCATGACCGTCCATGGAATGTAGGTCACGATGAACAGGACGATGACCCCGATGATGACGTTGGGCCAGATGGCCCGGGAAATATCGGCCACCGAGATCTTCGAGATGCCGCACGCCACGAAAAGGATGTTGCCCACCGGCGGCGTGATGAGCGACGCAGAGGTTCACGATCATGACCACGCCGAAATAGACGGGGTCGAGGCCGTACTTGGCGGCGATCGGCAGAAGCATGGGCGCAAGGATCAGCAAGGCCGGGGTCAGATCCATGACGCAGCCGACGATCAGCAGCAGC
>JALOPD010000593.1 GCA_025454075.1 Desulfobacterales bacterium
ACCCGCAGGATGGCCTCGCGGCCCTTGCGATCCGGCCGGTCGACGAGCACCTGCCGGTCGAAGCGGCCGGGCCGCAGCAACGCCGGGTCCAGGATTTCGGGCCGGTTGGTCGCGGCGATCAGGATGACGCCGACCTGCGGGTCGAAGCCGTCCATCTCGACCAGGAGCTGGTTCAGGGTCTGCTCGCGCTCGTCGTGCCCGCCCATGGTGCCGATGCCCCGGGCCTTGCCGAGTGCGTCCAGCTCGTCGATGAAGATGATGCAGGGGGCCTTGGACTTGGCCTGGGTGAAGAGGTCCCGCACCCGGGCCGCGCCTAAACCGACGAACATCTCGACGAACTCCGAGCCGCTCAGGCTGAAGAAGGGCACCCCGCTCTCGCCCGCCACCGCCTTGGCGAGCAGCGTCTTGCCGGTTCCCGGCGGGCCGACCAGCAGGATGCCGCGCGGCATCTTGCCGCCGACCTGGGTGAAGCGCTGGGGCTCCTTGAGGAACTCGATGATCTCGACCAGCTCCTGCTTGGACTCGTCCACCCCGGCGACGTCGCTGAACTTCACGCCGACCTCGTCTTCCATGTAGATTTTGGCCTTGTTCTTGCCGAGCGACATGAAGCCGGGCTGCTGGCCCTGCATGCGCTTCATCATGTAGTACCAGATGCCTACGAACAGCAGCACGGGCACGATCCAGGAGAGCAGGTCGCGCACGAAGGTGGACTCGATCTCGCCCTTGAACTGGATGTTGTGCCCCGACAGCTGCTCGGAGAGGTCCGGGTCGACCCTCACCGTGCGGAACGTCTGCGGTTCCGCATCGGCTGACGGCTTCATCCGGCCCTGGATGATGTTCGAGGTGATGGCCACCTCGGTCACCCGGCCTTCGTTGAGCGCCTTGAGAAACTCGCTGTACCCGATGGTCTTGATCGAGAACGCGGAAAAGATGGCGTTCTGGATGATGAGCACCACCCAGATCCCCAGCAGGACGTACCACATCGAAAACTTGTGGTGTTTCTCCATTCGGCCTCCTTTTGCAATGGCGAGCGTGGATGCGCTTTGATGTCGGCGTCTGCGCAAAGCCACTGCAAAATAAGCAATTTGCGAAAGAAGCGCAACTGCGGCCGCGGCGAGGGGCGGCGGTCTGCAATTGACGCCGCTTCGCGGAGTGCGCTATGCAGGAGCCAACCCCAACCGCAGTGAAAGGAGACCGTGCGATGGACATGGAAAAGGATTGGATCGCCAATGCCTACGCAGGGATGTCCCGCCGCCAGTTCCTGGCGCAGGTGACGGCCGCCGGCTACGCAGGGATGTCCCGCCGCCAGTTCCTGGCGCAGGTGACGGCCGCCGGGGCCGCGATCGCCGGCTTCGCCGTGGCCTCCAAGGCCGTGGCGGGCGAGATCATCACCACCCCGGTTGACGGACTCGCGGTCGCCGACGGCACCGTCCGGTCGGCGGGCTTCGCTCTGCCGATCTACCTGGCGCGCCCGGCCAAGACCGGCAAATACCCGGTGGTGATCGTGATCCCCGAAATCTGGGGCATGCACGAGTACATCAAGGACGTCGTGCGGCGTTTCGCCAAACGCGGGTTCCTGGCCATCACCTTCGAGCCGTACGCGCGCACCGGAGGCGTGCTCAAGATCGAAGATCGCGAGGCGCTGATGAAAGTGGTCAACGCCGTGCCGGACGCCCAGGTCATGGGCGACCTCGAGGCCATCGTCGCCCACGCGAAGAAGCTGCCGGATGCACAGGCCGACCGGATCGGGGTGACGGGCTTTTGCCGCGGCGGGCTCTACACCATGCTCTTCGCCGCCCAGAGCGCGGACGTCAAGGCTGCCGTCCCCTGGTACGGCCAGATCAAGCCGGCCAAGACGGCCGGCATCCGCACCGTCGGGCCGCTGGATGTCGCAGTACAGATCAAGGCGCCGGTGCTCGGGCTCTACGGCCAAGCGGACCAGGGCATCCCCGTTGCCGACGTCAAGGAAATGGAGGCCGCCCTCAAGGCGGCCGGCAAGACAGCCGAGTTCGTGATCTACCCGGACGCACCGCACGCCTTCCACGCAGACTACCGGCCCAGCTACCGCGAGAACGCCGCCAAGGACGCCTGGGCGCGCTGCCTCGCCTTTTTCAACACCCACCTGAAGTCCTGACCCGTCCGGGCGCGGGAGGCCTCGCCCTACCGCGCCCGGATCGCCAGGGTCACCCCCTCCCATTTCCATCTCCGGGCACTGCCCCCTCCCGCCGGGAAATCGGGGCCTTGAGCCACAAATGGGGTCGTCGGCTCGGCCGGTGGGCGAGCGTGTGGCCATCCTCCCCGACTCCGCCACCGCCGTCGCCGTGGGCGACCAGATGTACTACGTGGACGGCAGCGGCGTGTACTACCTGCCGTGCGAGGACGACAGCACGGTCTACTCCGTCGCCCCCGCGCCGCAATGAGTGGGTATATTGTTTGGGTTTAGGGATTGTTTCGAATTTCGGATTTCGTGCTTCGGATTTCTTCTCATGCCGGCTCACGGCCCGAGACGCCGTTTTTCAACCCCCTTTGCGCACCAGCCGGCAGGTGTTGCCGATGACCGAAAGGCTGCTCAGGAGCATGGCGCAGACGGCGACCAGCGGTGACAGCAGCCCGGCCATGGCCACGGGGACGGCGATCGCGTTGTAGAGGAA
>JALOPD010000296.1 GCA_025454075.1 Desulfobacterales bacterium
ACCGGTCATGGAAGCGAACCGAGCCATCAGACCCTCTGCGGCTGTGCGGCCGGCCGTATCCGCGCTCAAAGAGACCACCGTTCTCGTCTGGGATGAGCCCTTGGATAAAGAAACCGCCATGCGCCAGCTGCTCTCGGCCTGCTGTCGCCGGAACAGCAAGGTCCCGGAAGACGACGCCTGGCAGGCGCTGACTCAGCGGGAGCAGCAGGGGTCGACCTTCCTGGGCGAGGATGTGGCGCTGCCGCATGCGCGCCTGGCAGGGTTGGAACATGCCGTGGTCGGCCTGGGCCTTGCCAAACAAGGCGTCAGCGAGCTCGCCACCGGCAGAGCCGTCCGGATGGTTTTCATGCTGCTCTCGCCGGTTTCCCCGCCGGAAATTCATGTCCGGCATCTAAGTCTCATCAGCCGGCTGAGCCAGCAGCCGCTCTTGCGCCAGGAACTGCTGGCCGCCGGAAACTCCGGCGAGGCCGCCCGCGTGTTCAGGGAGCATCTGGCTGGTCTCTCATTTCATGCGGCTGCCGCAACGGGAGGAAAACGTCGATGACAGCGACCAAGCGGATTTTGATCGTGGATGACGATCCGAGCATCTGTCTCATGCTGTCCCTTGCACTGAACAATCTGGGCGCTGAAGTCGAAACAGCCTCCAGCGGGCAGGCCGCTCTGGCCGCCATCGAGCAACGCGATTTCGGCATCGCGCTTCTGGACATCTGGATGCCGGCGCTCGACGGCATGGAGGTGCTGCGCCGCATGAAAATCATTGCCCCGCAAATACGGGTCATCATGATGACGGCTCACGGCGGCATCGAATCGGCAGTGGCGGCGATGAAGCTGGGAGCCGTCGATTTTATCCAGAAGCCGTTCACCCCTATGGAAATCCGCAACCTGGTCGAGACCGTCATGCGACGCGAAACCCTGGACGACACCATGGCGAAGGACTACGCCGCATGCATCGAACTGGCGAAGAAATGCATCACCGACCATCGGTTCGCCGCCGCCGACGCGCACCTGAGAAAGGCGGTCGCCATCGACCCGTCGCGGGCCGAGGCGTTCAATCTCCTGGGGGCCGTCCTGGAAATCCAGGGAGCCCATCCGTCGGAGGCCCTGAGGAATTATCATGCCGCCCTGGCGCTGGACGGCTCGTACGCCCCGGCCCGCCGAAACATCCACCGCGTCGCCGGCGAAAACAAGTACCGCCGCGGGAAAATCGACATCGACCGCAGCTGAAACCCCTTATTCAACCTCCGGCGTGAACGCATGCTTGAAATCGTACGACGCCGTCCGCCTGCTCCGATGGCGGCCGAAACTGAAATTTCCCGAACGCCCTCGACGGGCCACGCGCCGGCACCCGCCCGTGCATGTCCGACGGACGGCATGGCCGCCATCCCCAGCCGGGACAATACGCTCAAACTGGCCCTTGCCGCGCTGGGGGTGGTTTATGGAGACATCGGGACAAGCCCTTTATACGCCGTGCGCGAATGCTTCAGCGGTCCGCACGCCATCACCCTTAATGAGACCAACCTCTTCGGGGTGGTGTCGCTGATCTTCTGGTCTCTGACCGTAGTGGTTTCGGTCAAATACGTGGGATTCATACTGCGCGCGGACAACCACGGCGAGGGTGGTATTTTTGCTCTGCTGGGCCTGATCACGGGGTCGAACGCCAATTTGCATCCAAAGATGCGGGCGACCGTCACCCTCGGGGCGATCTTCGGAGCGGCGCTGCTCTATGGCGACGGCATCATCACCCCTGCCATTTCCGTGCTGTCCGCCGTCGAAGGTCTTGAAATCGCAACCGAATCGGCCAAACCGGTTATCGTGCCGCTGACCTGCGCCGTTCTGGTGGCGCTGTTTCTTCTCCAAAAGCGCGGCACGGCCGGCATAGGGAAGATCTTCGGCCCCGTCATGATCATCTGGTTTCTGACCATCGGCGCGGCCGGCTTGCTGGAAATTCTACGGAATCCCCGCATTCTGGCCGGCCTCGACCCCCGCTACGCCTGGAATTTCTTCGCGGCCAATCACCTTCACGGTGTCGTCGTCCTGGGCTCCGTAGTGCTCTGCATTACGGGCGGCGAGGCGCTCTACGCCGACCTGGGGCACTTCGGCCGCCGGGCCGTAAAATGGTCCTGGCTCGGCCTGGCCTTTCCCGCCCTTTTGCTGAACTATTTCGGGCAATGTGCGCTGCTGCTGAACCACCCGGGCGCCAATCTGAACCCTTTTTACGGGCTGGTGCCGATCGAACTGCTCTATCCGATGGTGGCGTTGGCGACCGCGGCGACCGTCATCGCTTCCCAGGCGCTGATCTCGGGCGCGTTTTCCCTGACCCAGCAAGCCATCCAACTTGGATTCAGTCCCCGCATCCAGATCGTTCACACCTCGGCCGAGGTCAAGGGGCAGATATACATCCCGACCGTCAATTACGCCCTCATGATCGCCTGCCTCCTGCTCGTGGTGGCCTTCAGAGAATCGGGCCGCCTGGCGGGGGCCTACGGCCTGGCGGTGACGGCCACCATGAGCCTGACCTCGGGGCTTTACCTCGTTGCGGCGGTCTGCGCGTGGCGCTGGCCGCTCTGGAAAGTCCTGCCGCCGGTAGGACTCTTCCTGCTCTTCGACCTGAGCTTCTTTGGCGCGAACGCGCTCAAGGTTTTTGACGGCGGCTGGATCACCCTCGTGGTGGCGGTCGTGATCACGACCATCTTCACCACGTGGCAAAAAGGCCGTGAAGCGCTCAAGCGCAAGCTGTCCGCCGGCCGCCTGCCGCTGGATGACTTTCTATCGGACCTGGAGCGCCATGAACTGCACCGGGTGCGCGGAACCGCCGTCTTCATGACCCTTTCCGCGGACGGAGTGCCGTCCACGTTGCTGCACCATGTCAAGCACAACCAGGTGTTGCATGCGCATGTCGTCCTGTTGACGATTCAGTCGGCCGATGTGCCTAAAATCGAGGACGACCAGCGCGTGACGCTGCAGAGCCATGCGCAGGGGTTCTATCGTCTGACCGCGCTCTACGGCTACATGGAGACTCCCAATATCCCGCGGATCATGAAACTGGCCGCCAGGATCGGACTGCCCGTGGATCCAACCAGGACGAGCTTTTACCTGGGCCGCGAGACATTGTTGACCACCGGCTCCTCCCACATGCTGCGCTGGCGCAAGAATCTGTTTGTCTTGATGTCCCGCAATTCCACCAACCCGACGACATTCTTCGGAATTCCCCCCAACCGGGTGGTGGAGCTGGGGGCGCAGGTCAAGCTGTGAGCCGCCGGCCAGGGAAAAACCTGGCCGAACCGGAAGGACGTCCCTTTGATCGAGGTGTGAATTATGGAGCGGGAACCCCCCATTTGGCGAACGAGTCCATTCTGGCTTCTGACGGCGATCCTGGCCTTGGTCGCCGCATTGATTTTCCTCGGCGGCCGCTACCGGGACGTGACGGTCGGAATGGAAATCGTACCCAGGATCATGGCCCGGAAGCTGGCCGCGATCTCCGCCATAAAAACCGGCCTGCTCACATCCGTGGAGGCCGAAAAAAGCGCCGTCATGGCGGATACCGACGCGGCGTCGCTTTCTTTTGCAGAAGAGTCGCGCCGGGCGGCCGAGGCGGTCGAACTGAGCCTCCGCGAGGCGGCCGGGCTCATCGAACAGTATCCTTCCGAAAAGGAAAAGAAGCTGATGGAGGAGTTCGGAGCCTGTTGGTCCGAGATTCGCGGAATCGACCGCCAGGTTCTGGATTTCGCCGTCCAAAATACGAATCTCAAAGCCGCCCGCCTTTCCTTCGGGGCCGGCCTGGCGGCCATGCGGCAGTTCGAGCTTGAACTGTCCCGGCTGATCCGCGATGCACCCGGCGGACCGATCTGCCACCTGGTCAACGCTGCGCAGGCCGCGGCGCTGAGAATCCAGGTCCTGCATGCCCCCCATATCGCGTCGCCGGACGACGGGGAGATGGACGACATCGAAAAGACCATCCAGGCAAACGACGCGCTGGTCCGGCAATCGCTCGACGGGGCCAGGACCGTCCTGCCCCCGGAGAAGCGCGAAATGGTCCGGCAGGCAGAGACTTCATACGATGCCTTCATGGAGATTACCGAGCGGGTGCTCGATCTGTCCCGGCAGAACACCAACATCAAATCCTTCGAGCTGTCCCTGAACCGGAAACGCAAAATCACGGCTCAGTGCGACGATATTCTGAAGAACCTTCAGGATGCGGTTCAGAGCCGGGCGTTCAAGGCCACCCGATAAAGACGCCAACCGCCGATGGGAAAATCATTATTACGGTTTGCGGACGGTTCGGGCCGTCGCGGGCGCATGCCCTTTTTGCTTGCCCGATCAGCCCCTCCTCGTGATATAATCGTACGCGTAAGTGAAAATGGACGCCCTCGCTTCCATGACACTGGAGCCCGCCGGAAAACCCAGGCCCGAGGAAGGGTTCGGCTGACGGAAAAACATGGGCATGAAAAAGCAACTGGCCGTACTCTTTTCTTCCAGCGACAAGAAGGCCCTGCGAGAAGGCATCCTGTTCCCGCTGACCGCGGTGAACTCCGCCTACGCCGCCGGGCCGATCAGCTGCGTGACGACGAACCTCCTCGAAAAGCTGGGGTACCTG
>JALOPD010000297.1 GCA_025454075.1 Desulfobacterales bacterium
CCCGGCGGCGGGCTGCAGAACCCGGCGGTGGTCGCCAGCAAGGGCGCCGAGATCGGCTGGGGCCTGCCCTTCCTGAATGCGGCCGCCTACAAGGGCATGCAGCCTTTCGAGAAGCCGCTCGAGGAGCTGCGCGCGCTGGCCGGCGGGATGAGCATGAACTACTTTCATTTCTACGTGGACGCGGAGTCCCCGCTCAGCAGCATGGACGAGATCTTCGGCCAGAAGAAGAAGCTGCGCCTGGCCATCTCCCAGGCCGGCAGCTCGGACACGTGGGTGTTGGAGCGTGTGCTCGATTCCTACAAGACCAGCATCCCCGACCTCGAGAAGGCGGGCTTCACCTTCCTGCGCGGCAACTACGCCTTTCAGGCGAACCAGTTCAAGGACCAGAACGCGGACGGCGTCTTCACCTTCCAGTTCGGGATCACCCAGGGCAAAATCCCGGCCGGCACCTACGAGAAAGCGGCCAACACCAAGGACGTCGTCACCGCGGTTGCGGGCAGCGTCATCACCGTTCACAAGGACATGACGGATGAGCTGGCCTATCGCCTGACGAAGGCCTTCAACGACAGCTCCGAAAAGGTCCGCAAGGTGCATTCCAGCATGGAGACCTACGAAATCAAGGACGGGCCGACCGGCTGCGGGGTCCCGCTGCATCCGGGGGCCGTGAAGTACTACAAGGAAAAGGGCATCATTAAATAAATGGCCATAGGAGCAGGGCAGGGTACTCGATGCGGCAGCTGACGCTTCCCTGGAAGATACCTATTCTGGCAACAGCGGTGGTCGCCGCCGTTTTCCATTATTATTGTGCGGGGTTCGGTTCGCCGGAACCCCGCACCTTCCGGGGGCTGCATCTTGCCATGCTGCTGCCGTTCGTCTTCCTGCTCTACCCGGCCTGGAAAAAGTCCCCCCAGCACCGGCCGAGCGCCCCCGATCTCCTCGCGGCGGCCCTGTGTCTGGCGGCGTCGCTCTACACGGTTTTCTACGCCGACCGGCTAAACCAGCGCTTCGTCGGTTTCCACGCCGTGCGGCCGGAGGAGGTGGTGCTGGGAGGCCTTTTGGCGCTGGCCGTCATCGAAGCCTGCCGACGGTCGATCTCCAAGTGGTTTGCCGCCACCGTCACGGTGGTCTTGGTCTACCTCCTGACCTGTCAGCACTGGCCGGGGATGTTCCACTACAAGGCCTTTGCTCTCGACCGCGCGGTGGAGATCCTCTACCTGCCGAACGACGAGGGGGTGTTCGGCTTCCTCATGGGGATCTCCGCCGAGATTCTCTACATCTACATCCTCTTTGCGGCAGTGCTGCTTCAGACCGGGGCCGGCGACTTCCTGATCGATTTCGCCGGCTGGGCAGCCGGCTGGGCCCGGGGCGGGGCGGCCAAGATCGCCGTCATTTCCTCAGCCCTCTACGGCACCGTCTCCGGCTCCACCGTGGCCAATGTGTACGCCACCGGCTCCTTTACCATCCCGCTCATGAAGCGCAGCGGGTACACCGCCAAGCAGTCCGCCGCCATCGAGACCGTCGCGGGCATCGGCGGCCAGCTCATGCCGCCGATCATGGGCGCCGGCTCCTTCATCATGTCTGAAATCACGGGGGTCCCGTATTTCACGATCATCAAGGTCGCGGTCATTCCGGCCTTTTTGTATTACCTGGGCGTCTTCTGCATGGTGCACTTCATCGCCCTCAAGCGCGGGATTCGGCCGGTCGATCGGGCCGCGCGGCCGGCCTTTCGCCGCCTCGTGCGCCACGCCTATTTTTTCCTGCCGTTCCTGGCGGTGGTGGGACTGCTGGCCTACGGCTACTCGCCTTCCAAGGCGGCGTTTCACACCATATGGGTAACGCTGCTCCTCAGCTTTCTCGACCGCACGACTTGGCTGACTCCAAGAAAAATCATGGACATCTTCTTCGGATCGCTAGTCAACTGCGCCCTGATCGCCGCCGTATTGGCCGGCTCCGGGATGGTGGTCGGCGTGCTGACCCGCACCGGTGTCGCGCTGGCCTTCGGTTCCATCCTGGTCTCATATTCCTTGGATTCGCTGCTCCTGGTGCTGCTCCTGGTCTTCCTCGTCGTAAGCATCATCGGGACCGGGATCCCCACGACCGCCTCCTACATCATCGCCGTCACCGTCGGCGCCTATGCGCTCAGCAAATTCGGCGTTCCGGCCCTGGCCGCCCATTTTTTCGTCTTTTATTATGCGGTGCTGGCCGACATGACTCCGCCCGATGCGGTCACCGCCTTTGCCGCCGCCAACATCGCCGGCGCAGAGCCCATGGCTACCGGCTTCGAAGCCTTCAAACTGGGGATCGCCGGATTCCTGGTGCCCTTCGCCTTCGTCTTTCAGCCGGAACTGCTCTTGAACGGAAGCCCCTGGCAGATCCTTTTAACGTTGGCGGCGACTGTTTTCGGGGTGATCTGCCTTTCCGCCGGTGTCATCGGGCATCTCTTCGCTTCGCTCAATCTCATCCAGCGGACGCTGCTTGTCGCTGCGGCCTGCTTCCTGGTTTTCGCCGAGGAGGTCTATTTGATCACCGGGCTATGCTCCGGCCTGGGAGCCTGGGTTTGGTCCTACCTGGAGCGCCGGTCGGCGCCCGCAGGCCCGGCGCCCGCCGGCCAGAAACCCTGAGGGAGGCCTTTTCGTGGGCTCCAAGACGGCAGATGTCCTCATCATCGGCGCAGGCGTGATCGGCACCTCGATCGCCTACCACCTCACCCGCCACGGGATCAAACCGCTGCTCGTCGAAAAGAGCGACCCGGCCGCCGGCAGTTCGGGGGCCTGCGACGGGCTGGTGTTCCTGCAGTCCAAGAAGCCCGGCCTGCACCTGCGGCTGGCCCTGGAGAGCCGCAGCCGGTTCGACGGGTTGAACGATGCCCTCGGCGGCGGCATCGAATTCAAGAACCCGGGGGGCATGTGCCTAATCGAAAGCGAGGCCGAGCTGGCGGCCATGCGGGTTTTCGTTGAAGAGCAGCGCCGCAGCGGCCTGGCGGTGGAGCTCATCGACGGCGACGAGGCCCGGCGGCGCGAGCCGTGCCTTTCGCAGAAGGTGACGGCCGCGACCTTCTCGACCCTGGACTCCCAGGTGAACCCGTATGCGCTCACGTTCGCCTTTCTGCGCACGTCAAAATCCGCGGGGGCGCGGATTTTGACGGGGGAAGAGGTGAAAGGGATCGAGACGGCCAGGGAAAGAGCCACGGGAGTCCTTACCGACAAGGGCCGAATCAGTGCTCCCGTCCTCGTCAACGCGGCCGGCGCCCTGGCGGCCGAGGTCGGCCGGATGGCGGGCCTGGAGGTCCCGATCACGCCGCGGCGCGGGCAGATCCTGGTCACGGCGGCGGTTCCGCCCCTGCTGCGGCACTGCCTGATCTCCGCGCAATACGTCGCCGCTAAATTCAGGCCGGAGCTGGCCGAGAAGGGCGGGATGGGTTTTTCGCTCGAGCAGGCGGACAGCGGCAACATCCTGATCGGATCGACCCGCGAGTTCGCGGGCTTCGACCGCCGTACCACCTTCCAGGGCATCCGCACGATCGCCGGCCGCATCGTCCCCGTGATTCCGGCCCTCGCACGGGTGCCGGTGATCCGCACCTTCGGCGGCCTGCGGCCCTACACCCCGGACGGGCTGCCGGTCCTGGGGAAGGTGGAAGGGCTGGAGGGTTTCATCATGGCGGCCGGCCACGAGGGCGACGGAATCGCGCTTTCGGCCATCACCGGCGAGCTTATCGCCGACCTTATCGCCACCGGCCGGACGCAGTTCCCGCTGGACGCTTTCCGGCTGGAGCGTTTTCGGGAGGCCGACAAATGACCGGCGTCAGGATCAAGAATCGGCGACGCGGTGCCCCGGTGACGATCCGGGTGAACGGCAGGCCGGTGAAGGCTTACACCGGCGAGACGCTTTTCGCGGCGCTGCTGGCCGCAGGCATCCGAGTATTAAGGCATTCCATTAAAGGTCAAACAAAAACCGCCCGAGGCAGTTTTTGCGGGATGGGGGTCTGCCAGGAGTGCCGGGTGACCGTGGACGGCGTGCCGGACCGGCGCGCCTGCATGACCGCAGTGGCCGGGGGCATGGAGGTCGTCACGGATGGCCGATAAGCGCGCGGATGTCGTCATCGTCGGCGCCGGGCTCGCCGGCTTGGCTGCGGCCGATGCGCTGGGTGGCCGCGGGGTCGGCGTGCTGGTGCTGGACGACAACCGGCGGCCGGGAGGGCAGTACCTGCGCGGCGGACGAAGCGCGGGGCGGTCATGGCTCGACCGGGTTGCGCAGCGGGGGCTGAAGCTGGTCGAGCGCATCCCCGGATCCGGGGTTGAAATCGCGAGCCGTGCGGAGGTTCTCGGCATCGAACCGGGTTTTCGGCTCCTGGTCGCGGATGAAGACGGCGAAATCGGCACTGTACACTGCGAGCGGCTCCTGCTGGCCACCGGCGCGCGGGAACGATTCGTCCCTTTCAAGGGCTGGACGCTTCCCGGGGTCATTTCCACCGGCGCCGTGCAGATCCTCATCAAGCAGTCCGGAGTCCTGCCGGCGGCGACGACCGTTGTCGGCGGCGCAGGGCCTTTCCTGTACGCCGTCGCCCGGGACATCCAGAAGAGCGGCGGCCGGGTACCTGCCGTGCTGGACGAGATGCGGTTTTCCCGGCGGATTCCGGTGCCTGCACTCCTGGCCGGGCACTTCCCCAAGTTTACGCGGGGTGCCGCCATGTTCGCCCGTGTGCGGCTGGCCGGGGCCGCCGTGCGCGGCGGGGTCCGCATCCTCGAAGCGCGCGGAGGCGACGGCCCGCTCGAGGTGGTGGCCGCCAGGGTCGACCATG
>JALOPD010000079.1 GCA_025454075.1 Desulfobacterales bacterium
TCTTGCCGACGTCGGCCATGACCGTGTACTTGTCCACCTGGGTCTTGCCGCTCTGCGTGTCCACGGTCACCTCGGCCATGAAGACGCCGTACATGTAGATAGGGAAGGGGGAGCCCTGGCCGTTGGCGTCGCAGGGGGTGCACATGGAGGCCGTCCACTTGCCCGAGTACTTCAGCGGGATGTTCTCGGCCTTCATCTCCTCATAGGTGCGATAGGTGCCGTCCTTTTTGCGCATGGCGTTGAGCAGCATCTCGCAGCCGTTCTTGATGGCGTTGCCGGTCATGACCTGCTGGCGGCTGCCGCCGGACGGGCCGCTGTTGGGAACCTGCCCGGTATCGTTCATCACCAGCCTGATCTTTTCGGGCGCCAGCTTCAGCGGCCGCAGGGCCTCGTGGCAGGTGCCGAGGGCGCCGATGTCGGCCCCCTGGCCGTGGTCCTCCCACGAGCTGGCCAGCACCACGCCGTCCGGAACGAGCTCCACGCTGATTTCCGAGCTGTCCGGCCCGTCCAGGCCGCAGCCGTAAATGCCGAGCGAGAGGCCTACCCCCTTTTTGTTCTCGGGGGTCGATTCGGCCTTGGCCTTCTTGAGCGCGGCCTGGTAGAGGGGCCTTAGCTTGTCGAACATCTCCGGGAAGCTGTAGACCTCCGGCTTCTGACCGGTGGGCGTGGTGTCGCCGGGGCGGTAGATGTTCTTGTAGCGCAGCTCCAGCGGGTCCATCCCCATTTTTTCGGCCAGCTCGTCGACGAGGCTCTCGGAGGCCAGGAAGCTCTGCGGGGAGCCGTAGGAACGGAAGGCCGAGCCCCAGGCGTGGTTGGTGCACACCGTTTGGCCTTTCCCCCGGATGTTGGGGATTCCATAGCCGGCGCCGATGAACTGCGCCCCGCGCACTGTCAACAGATCCCCGAATTCGGAATACGGCCCATGGTCCACGATCCAGTCGCTTTCCATCGCGATGATCTTGCCGTCCTTGTCCGCGCCGTACTTGAGGTTGATGAAGAAGGGCGAACGCTTGCCGGTGTAAGTGATGTGCTGGAAATAGTCGTACTTCAGCGTAACCGGCTGGCCGGTGGCCATAGCGGCCACCCCGAGGAGCGCTTCCATGGTCGGGCTGAATTTGTAGCCGAAGGTGCCGCCTGCCGGGTTCTGGACGATCCGCAGTTTCTCAGGCTCGATGCCCAGCCCCGGGCAGATCATGGCGTGATGCAGGTAGATGCCGATGCTCTTGGAGTGGATGGTCAGGCGTCCGTCCGCGTCGAAATAGGCCAGGCCGACGTCGGGCTCCATGGTGAGGTGCGGCTGGCGCTGCAGGTAGAATTCGTTCTGGACGACATGCGCGGCCGACTTCATCAGCGGTTTGGTGTCTTCGCCCTTGGCGCGGTTCTGCTCGTAGTAGACGTTGGGCGTACCGGGGTGGATCTCGATCGCGTCCTCGGCCATGGCGGCCGGCGCGCTCATGTAGGGCGGCAGCTCCTCCAATTTTACAACGACCTTCTCGGCCGCCGCGCGCGCGTTCGCTTCGGTGTCCGCGGCCACGATGGCGATCGCATCGCCGAACTGGAAGACCTTCTCGTCGCAGAGGATCGGCCGGTCCCAGCCGTCGCCCTTGTTGGTGGCGAAGGTGATCAGGCCGGTGATGCGGTTCTTGCCCTTGACGTCCTTGTGGGTGATGACCTTGGCGACCCCGGGCATCTTCTCAGCTTGCGAGGTGTCGATAGATAGAATCTTGGCATGCGACACCTTGGCCTGCACCAGAGCCAGCCGCAGGGTGCCGGGCGGCATCTTCAGGCCCAGATCGGCGCCGTAATCGGTCAGGCCGGTGACCTTGGCGATGGCCGAGGGCCGCGGGTAGGTCGTGCCCCAGATGCGGCCGTCGGCCGGCAGCTTGAACGCCAGGTCCTTAATTGTCATCTCGCCGCGCACCACCTTGGCGGCGTCCATGACGGCGTCCACCAGGGGCTTGTAGCCGGTGCAGCGGCAGGCGTTGCGGTGCTTCTGGAACCAGTCCCGGACCTGCTGGCGCGTGGGCTTCTGGTTTTGATCCAGCAGCGCCTTGGCCGACACGATGAATCCCGGGCTGCAGAACCCGCACTGGGCGCCGCCGTGAACGGTCCAGGCCATCTGCAGGGCATGCAGGTTGTCGGGGGTGCCGATGCCCTCGATGGTGGTGACCAGGGCGCCGTCCTCGACGCGTTTCATTTTTGTGATGCAGGAGCGCACGACCTTGCCGTCCAGGATCACCGAGCAGCAGCCGCACTGGCCCTGGCCGCAACCGACCTTGGTCCCGGTTAGTTTCAGCTGCTCCCTCAAAATGTCCGCAAGCATCGTTTCCGGTTCCGCGATGACGGTCTTGGCCATTCCGTTGATGTGGAGTGTTTTCTTGATCATCGATGTCCTCCTTTCTGGTTGCTTTCCATTCGAATCGACGGATGCAGTCAATTCCTGAACCTCTATCCCAGCGATTCCCCGTGAGTCATGACCGAATAGTCCCCGGATCTTGTACGGATCCTTATATCTTTACTGGCATATCAAGACGGGCTAACGCACCGCCTTCGATGGGTTCAGCAAAAGTTGAGCCATAATCCTCCAGACCCGTATTTTGGCTGTTCCGGCTCTTTCGGACCGGATCCATGCGTGGTGATAGGCTGAAAGACTGAGGCGAAACAGGCCAGCAGGACGCCACGAATGCGACTCGCAGCATCCGGAGAATACAGGGTTCGATGCATGCGATATGTCATTTGAGGCATAATGTCCCCGAATGCCCCACTTGCCGAGGGGGCTATCCGTTTTGCGGCATTTGCTCGTTGAGGTGCACCAAAAATGGGATGCAGTGCCGAATTAGGAAATTGTAACCGCTAGACATGTTTTCCGAACCCGCAATGAGGATAGGTACACTTCGCGCACCCGGAGCAGTAACCCCCATAGCCCAGCTCGAGAAAATCCTCACGAGCAAGGCATTCGCCGGCCAGGAGGCGCGGTACGATCAGGTCGAAGATGCTGGTGCGGTGATACATGACGCAGCCGGGCAGGCCGATGATCGGCACCGCTCCCATATAGGCCAGCAGGAACATGGCGCCGGGAAATACCGGCGCACCGTAGGTGACGATGCGGGCCCCGGTGTCCCGGATGGCAGCCGGCGTGCGATCGTCGGGATCAACCGACATGCCGCCGGTCACAGCCACCAACTCGGCCCCATCTTCGACGAACTTCCGAATGGCCTGCGCGGTCATGGCCGGGTCGTCAGAGGCGAACACCTGGCCTAACACCGGGCAGTTCAGTTCGGCGAACTTGCCGTGCAGCACCGGACCGAACTTGTCCTCGATCCGGCCGTGAAACACCTCGCTGCCGGTGGTGACGATGCCGACCCGCAAGGCTCGGAGGGCTTTTATCTCGATGACCGGGGCATGCTCGCGGCAGACAGCCTCCACCCGCCGGACGGCTTCCTCCGCAATGACCAGAGGGATGATGCGGGTGCCGCCCACGGCCCGGTTGCGGCCGACCGGAAGATTCGAGTGCAGGGTTGCAAACACTATGTCTTCAACCGAATTGATCCGTGCGAGGGCGGCGGAATTCACCTTCAGCAGCCCCTCCCGGGAGGCCGTCAGGTTGACGCGGCCCTCCGAAGGGGGTGTCAGCTGCAGACCGGGGCCGGCAGCCGCGGAGGCGATGCGGGCGGCCGCGTCGTCCTCGTGCAGATAGCCCTCGGCCAAGTCGTAGACATAAACGCTGGCTTTCCCCATATCGAGAAGCAACTCGATGTCCCGGGGCGCGATGATGTGGCCTTTCTTGAAGGCCGGCCCCTTGAATTCGCCGGGGACGATGCGCGTGACGTCGTGGCATAAAACCATGCCGACCGCATCATGAACGGGTACGCTTTTCACGTAAGATTTTCCGTACGATCCATGTGGTGGACGAGCATCCGAAGCTTCGCTTCCATATGTATGCCCCGGATAGGAAGGCTCGAGTCGTCGTCTGTTAGTCGAAAAAAGCTATTTTAAGTTATTAAAAGCGGTATTTTAAAATTTTTATGAAAAGAATAACTTAAGGCTTATATATATCATTATTGACACATCCGGGCTTATACGATAAGAAGGCGAGCCATGTCAAATCTAAACGTAAAATATTTTATTTTATTCTAATTAGATAGAATTTTCTTAAACGAGCCTGGCGCTCCTGATCGGTCGCGGCTGTGTCGAAAATAAAATATATAAGTGTTTGAAATAGATATTTAGAGTAATAAATAGTTATTTTTGGGATACATTTACAATATTCAGCAGAGAAGCGCGGGTACGAGAGCAGCAAGGAAACTTAAGAATGATTATGGGCGGACCATCCGGACAGACAGCAGACGCTGGGTTGCCCCCGGAATCCATGCGCACGATCAACACTAAACTGCAGCATGCGGGCTCGCCGTTCCTTTTGACCGAAAAGATCTTAGAAAGATACTGGGTCCGGGCGCTCGAATTCAACAACGACCGGCAGAGCGACTGGCTGCTTCTGGTGCGCCTGGCGGAGGCGGCCCTGATTTGCGCCGGGAATTACGCGGACAACTGTGAATTCAGATCCGCCGGCGATTTCCTGGTGAACCCCCGCGAGATAGTCATCCACCGCCGAGACGGCCTGTGCGCCATGACCAAAAGAAGGCATGGACGCCTCTCGGATCAGCTCGGTCGGGAATGGACCGGCTGTGTCGAGAAGAAAAAGCGATCTTCGGCGGGAGACGTGGATCTGGAAATCACCAAGTGGCCCCTGCTTCCCCACATGACTCAAATCCTGAAACAATCGGGCCGAGTGGCGCCAGCCTTCCTTCAGCGACTGGAGGAAGGTCAGCGCAGAATTGCAGACACCCTGGCTTTCCTGGCAGCCTGGCGGGTATTTGATTCGGCGGAGCTATGGAAACGTCTGAAGGCATCGCCGCCGCATGAACGGGTCTTTGCTGAATCGCATCTATGCCGATTCGATATGCAGACCTTCGATCGGATAGGCGCGGACCTGTTGCAAAGCCTGAGAGACCCGAGCGGCCATAGTCCCTTCCTGTCCCGGCCTTGGCGACGCGGCATTCAGCAGAATCGAAAGGCGCCGCTGAGGCTGCTCACCCAACCGGCCTGACCCGGCATCCATGCCATGCCCCGGTTCTACCTTTTACGCCATGGGGAGATCGACTGGCCGGAAACAGATTGTTTCATCGGACAGGTCGACCCTCCGCTCAGCGCGATCGGTCGCCGGCAGGCCCATGCCTGGAACAAGGAACTAGGCGACACGCCGCTTGACGGCATCTGGTCGAGCGATCTGCAGCGGGCGACCGAAACGACCGCGACCGTTTTCGCCGGCCGAGCGGCAGAGGTGCGGATCAGCAGCGACCTGCGCGAGATCAAGCTAGGGGCGTGGGACAGCATGCCGCGGCGCTGGGTGAAAACAGGGCAGCCCGATCTTTGGCGCGCCCGCGGCCGGAACCTGGCCGGCTTCAGACCCCCGCAGGGCGAGAGCTTTCTGGACCTGCAGGAGCGGGCCGTCCGGCGCGTGGAGCAGATCGCCGCCGATGCCGGCGGCGCCGTCTGCATGGTCACCCACGCCGGGGTGATCCGCGTGCTGATCTGCCGCTGGCTGCAGATGCCGCTCGCGAATCTTTTCAGAATCCGGCTGAATTACGGAAGCCTGAGCATCGTGGACTATACGCCGGAACGCATCGAGGTATGTGCCCTAAACCTCATGCCGCCCGGCTTCGGCAACCTGCTGCAGAGATAGAAAATAGGAGGGTTGAATGATCCTGCCCAAGTTCGAGTACCATGAACCGACCTCAATCGGCGAAGCCTGCGATTTGCTGGCGCATCACGGCGGCAAGGCGCGCCCGCTGGCGGGCGGCACCGATCTGCTGGTCAATATGAAGAAGAAGGCATTGTGCCCCGAGCGCCTGATATCGCTGGGGCGTATCCCGGAACTCGCGCAAGTGGAGCGATCCAACGGCACGCTTCGGATCGGGGCGGGGGTGACGGTATCGGCCATTGCCTCTTCCGCGACGGTCGCCCGGGGCGTATCGGCGCTGGGTCAAGGGGCGCGGGCCCTGGGCACCCCGCTGATCCGCAATCTCGCCACCATCGGCGGCAACATCGGCTCCGCCCGCCCGGCGGCCGACCTGCCCCCGGCGCTGTTGGTTTACGAGGCTGCGCTGGTGTTGAGAAGCGCGGCCGGTGAGCGCCGTCTGACGATCAACGAATTTTTCAAAGGGCCCGGCCTGACCGCCGCCCGCGAAGATGAACTCATCGCGGCCATCGTCATCCCTGTGCTGTCGGGGTATGCCGGCGCCGGCTATCTGAATCTGGGTGTACGCAAAGCCCAGGACTGCAACATCGTCAATGTGGCGTCCTTTCTCGAGCTCGACGAGCGCGCCGAGTCCATCCGTGCCGCGCGGGTCGCCCTGGGATCCGTCGGGCCGACCCCGCTGAGGTCCCCGAGCGCGGAGAAGACCCTCGTCGGCCAGAAGCCGACGGAGGCGCTTTTCGAGCAGGCGGCGGATGCCGCGACGCGCGACTGCACGCCGATATTGGATTTTCGGGGTTCCGCGCAGTACCGGCGCGACATGGTGGGCGTGCTCACGCGGCGGACCCTGGCCATGGCCCTGACTGAAGCCCGCAGCCGGAACTGAGGAGGAGAGCATGAAGCAATTGATCCGTTTGACCGTAAACGAGAGGGAATACGAAGCGGCCGTGGAGGCGAACACGACCCTGGTCGATCTGCTGCGCTATCAGCTGGGATTGACCGGCACCAAGAAGGGCTGCGATCTGGGAGACTGCGGCGCCTGCACCGTGCTCATGGACGGAAAGGCCGTCAACTCCTGCCTGGTGCTGGCGGTCCAGGCTGGCGGCCGCACGGTGCAGACCATCGAGGGGCTCGAGACCGCCGGCGGGCTGCACCCCCTGCAGCAGGCCTTCATCGAGAAAGGCGCCATCCAGTGCGGATTTTGCTCATCGGGCATGATCCTTTCGGCCAAGGAACTGCTGGACAGGACCCCGCATCCCGACGAACCGGAGATCCGGCGCGCGATTTCAGGCAATCTCTGCCGCTGCACCGGCTACCAGAAAATCATAGAGGCCATCAAAGATGCAGCGCAGTGAAGACGTTTTCAACAGCCGGAGGAAACCATGAACGACTACCATGTGATCAACAGCCGCCTGCCCCGTTTGGATGCTCCCGCCAAGGCAACGGGTCGGGCGGTTTTCATCGACGACATGTCCTTTCCGGGCATGCTGCACGCCGCGCTGCTCCAAAGCCCGCTGCCGCATGCCCGTATTCGATCGATCGACACTTCCAGGGCCGAGCGGCTGCCCGGCGTCAAGGCGGTGATCACGGCCAAGGATGCCGGGATGGTGCGGTACGGCGTCAGCCCGGCGCGCTACGACGAGACCGTCTTCTGCCTTGACCGGGTTCGTTATGTCGGTGATGAAATCGCCGCGGTCGCGGCCGTCGACCCGCAAACGGCCGAGGAGGCCGTCGGTCTGATCAGAGTGGACTACGAGGAGCTGCCGGCCGTATTGACCATCGAGGAGGCCATGGCCGAGGGGGCCCCGCTGCTGCACGCCGAATTCCCCCGCAACATCTCCGCCGAAGTGCACCAGGAGTTCGGCGATGTGGTCGAAGCCCTGAAGGCCTGCGACCTCGTTAGAACGACCACCTTCAAGAACAAGCGCCAGGACGGGGCCTTTCTCGAAACGCCCGGGTGCATCGCGGTCTACGACCTGGATGGCCGCCTGACCCTGCACAGCTCCACCCAGGCGCCGCATTATGTCCAGCGCACGCTGGCCATGGTGCTGGGGCTGCCGGTCGGCAGGGTGCGGGTGGTCAAGCCTTACGTCGGCGGAGGCTTCGGGATCAAGGCCGCCGCCAACACCGGCGAACTGGCCGCCTGTCTCCTGGCCCGCAGGACCGGCAAGCCGGTCAAGTTCATCTACTCGCGCGAGCAGGTCTTCATGCTCTGCCGCGCCCGGCACCAGTTCGTGCACCGCATGACCACCGGCGTAAAGAAGGACGGGACCCTGCTCGCCCTGCAGCACGAGTGCCACTTAGACGGCGGGGCCTACTCGAGTTTCGGAATCGCCACGGTTTATTACGCCGGGAGCCTGCTAGGCGGACCTTACAAGCTGCCCAACATGAAATACGACGGGTGGCGGGTCTACACCAACAAGCCGACCTGCGGCGCCCAGCGCGGTCACGGCGGGGTGGCCGCGCGCGCGGCCTGGGAGCAGCAGCTGGACATGATCGCCGAAGAGCTCGGGATGGACCCGATCGAACTGCGGCTGAAGAACATGATGCGGGCCGGCGATGTGACCTGCAACGATTTGAACATGAGCAGCCTGGGCATGCAGGAGTGCATCGAAGCCGTGCGGGATTCCTCCGGCTGGAACTCCAAAAAAGGCAAGCTGCCCAAGGGCAAGGGGATCGGCATGGCCTGCGGATTCTTCGTTTCGGGGGCCGGCTATCCCATCTACCGCTCCGACACCTATCATTGCACGGCCACGGTCAAGCTGGCCGAGGACGGCGGCACCGCGCAGGTCTACTCGGCTTCGGCCGAGATCGGCCAGGGGTCGGACACGGCTTTCGGCATGATCGCAGCCGAGGCTCTGGGGGTTCCGCTGGACTGCGTGCGGGTAACTTCGGGCGACACGGATTTCGGCGTGGACCTCGGGGCCTATTCCAGTCGGCAGACGCTGATGACGGGCCACGCTGTCAAGGACGCGGCGCAGGAGGTCAAGCGTCAGGTGTTGGAAGCGTTGGCGGAGGAGTTGAAGATACAGGCCGCAGATATGGACATCAAGGAGGGGCGCATCGTTTTCGAGAACGGCCCTGTGTATTTCAGCGCGATCCGCAGCCGCTACATCAAGGAGCACCGCGGCTGGACCGACAGCCCGCAGGAGGACTTCCTGACCTTTCGCGAGGCGTCCCGAATCGCCTATCTAACCAAGGGCACCATCGTCGGCACCGGCCGGTACAAGCCCCCACCCCTGGGTGGCCGGTTCAAGGGAGCGGCCGTGGGGACATCACCGGCCTACGGGTGCTCGGCCCAGGTGGTGGAGGTGAGCGTCGACACCGAAACCGGCAAAATCGTCATCGAGAAAATCACCGATGCCCATGACTGCGGCCGGGCCATCAACCGGACCTCGGTCGAGGGCCAGATGGAGGGCTCGGTCGCCATGGGTATGGGCGAGGCGCTTTTCGAAGAGGTCAAGTTCGACGAGCGCGGCCGGGTCATCAACTGCGACTTGGCCGAATACAAGCTGGTGACCGCCTTGGACATGCCGCCGGTAGACGCCATCATCGTCGAGAGCAACGAGCCCAACGGGCCGTTCGGCGCCAAGGAGGTGGGCGAGGGGGCCATCATGCCGACCATCCCTGCCATTCTGAATGCGGTCTACGACGCCACCGGCCTGCGTATTCACGAATTGCCGCTGACCTCCGAGCGGGTGCATGCGGCTCTGAAGGCCAGGGGTGAAAAAAAATGATGGCTCCATGCTGACGGAGGAGGAGGCCCGGCGCTACAGCCGGCAGATGCAGCTGCCAGAGATCGGGTTGGAGGGCCAGGCCAGAATCGCCGCCAGTCGCGTGATGGTGGCCGGTCTGGGCGGCCTGGGGTCGATTGCCGCCTATTACCTCGCGGCGGCCGGAGTGGGGTATCTCAAGCTGGTCGACCGCGACCGGGTGGCTCTGGAAAACCTGAACCGCCAGATTCTCCACACCACCGCCGACATCGGCCGCCCGAAGTCGGAATCGGCATATGAAAAGTTGAGTCGCCTGAATCCGCACTGCCGCGCCGAGGCGGTTCACGCGTCCATCGACGACGGGAGCGCGGAGGCGCTGCTCGGGGATTGCAGCGTGATCGTCGACGCCACAGATAACCGCGAAACCCGTCAGGCGCTCAATCGGGCCTCGGTAAGATACCGCTTGCCGTTCATCTATGGCGGGATCAGCGGGTGGGATGGCATGACCGCGACGTTCATTCCCGGCAGGGGGCCATGCTTCAGTTGCCTGTTCCCGAACCAGGAAGTCGCAAACGAGTCATCGCCGCCTCCGGTGCTGGGGCCGACGGCAGGAATTGTAGCCTCGATCCAAGCCTTGGAAACCCTGCGCGTTCTAGTGGGGTGCCCTCCGCGTCTGGCCGGCCGGCTCCTGAGGGTTACCGGGCTGACCATGGAATTTCATTTCCTGCCGATCGATCGCAACCCGCTTTGTCCGGTCTGCGGCGGCCGGACCGCATGAAGCGCCCAACGATTCCATGAGCGATCGAATCCGAATCGTCGTGAACGGAATGGCTCAAGAGGTGCCGCCGTCCGCGACGCTGACCGATCTCATCGGCCTCTTCGGCGAGATGGACCCCGACCTGATCGTCGAGCTCAACGGCCGTTTTGTCTTCGCCCAGGATTATGCCGCTACGAGAGTGGCTCCCAACGACCGGGTGGAGTTCATCCACCCTAATTTCGGCGGATAGCTGAAAGAAGGGGGCGGGAAAGCATGCGCGCGCGAGCTAATCGATCCGGATGATCTTGACCCGGTGCCCGATCCACTCCGGCGGCAGATAGATCCTGCCGCTGTGGGCGCACGGTTTGACCTGTTTTTCGATTATCTCACTGCCGAAAATTTCAATCCTGGCCAGGCTCCCGATGACCATGAGATTGGCGTGGGGGAGGGCTTCTGCCGGGCGATTCTCTTCGCCATCGGATGGAAGGGCTCTGCGGAGTTTATTCTCCTGCACCACGGTAAAGGGTTCCTCTGGTTGCGTCGCTCACGGCGGCTGTCCCGGTGGAAACCTATAGCCCACCGCTGGACCTTCGCGCAGTCGCCCGGCAGGCCGTCGAGCTTTCGCCCAGCCGGAAATGCGCAAGGCAGTCATAAATTCTTATTGGCATATTTGGGAGCATATGTCAAAAATGATATATAAATCAGCTTGCATCCCGCACCGATCCCAGGCCCTTGAGGCCGCCTTCCAGGATTCATCTCACACGCAATTATAGGTACACTATATTGCAGGGGTATCTGCAGCGGTGTTTCTCTACCGGAATAAATTGGTATTGACAGCGAGACCGATGGTGTGCGAACAGGATCGCGCTATGCTAATATTAGCATAGCAGGCTCAATCCGTTTTCTCGCCCGGCGAAGGAGGAAAGATGGGAGATTTTCTGAAGTCCTTTTCATTGCTTCTAATTCCCGTGCTGCTATCGGTTCCCGGAAGGGCATCCGCCGATGAGATCACCGTGTTTGCGGCAGCTTCTCTGACCAACGCGCTGAGCGAGGCGGGCTTGGCGTTCGAGCAAAAGGAGAAGCACCCCGTTCGTTTCTCCTTCGCATCCTCATCCGCCCTGGCCAAACAGATCGAAAACGGCGCACCGGCCAATATATTCATCTCAGCCGATCAGGAATGGATGGATTATCTCGAACAGCGTAAATTGATCGCAGAGGGCAGTCGCGTCGACCTGCTCGGCAACCGCCTGGTGCTGATTGCCCCGGCCAACAGTACCCTCAGCCTCGAGCTCAAGCCAGGAGTCAACCTGAGCGAAATTCTGTCCGGCGGACTCTTGGCAACCGGCGATCCGGACCATGTGCCGGTCGGCAAGTACGCCCGGGCCGCGCTTGGAAAGCTGGCCGTCTGGCAAGGCCTCGAGGGGCGGATCGCACGGGCGGACAGCGTGCGTGCCGCCTTGGCGCTAGTCGAGCGCGCCGAGTGCCCGCTGGGGATTGTTTATGCCACCGACGCGGCAGGCTCCCGAAAAGTGAAGGTGGTCGGGACCTTTCCGGCGGACAGTCATCCGCCCATCGTCTATCCGGCCGCCCTGGTGAAGGGCAAGGACACGCCGGCAGCGCGCAGCCTGCTCGAGTTCCTGAAAAGCCCGGCGGCCAGGCCCATATTCGAGAAGCAGGGCTTCGCGGTCAAATGACGGCAGTATTGTCCCTCACCCCCCTGGAAGTTGAGTCGCTGCGGTTGAGCCTGTTGGTGTCGGCATGGGCCGTCGTCGCCAGCCTGCCCGCCGGCATAGCGGTCGCCTGGGTGTTGGCGCGGCTGAGATTCCCTGGAAAGATCCTGCTGGACGGACTGGTACACCTGCCTTTAGTGCTTCCGCCGGTCGTGACCGGTTACACCCTGCTGGTGCTAATGGGCAAGAACGGGCCTTTGGGATCGCTGCTCCAGGAGACCATCGGCCTCAGTTTCAGCTTCAATTGGAAGGGGGCGGCCTTGGCCTCGGCGGTGATGGCCTTTCCTCTGCTGGTGAGGGCCATCCGGCTTTCGATCGAAGCGGTCGACCAGGGGCTGGAGGCCGCCGCGCGGACCCTGGGCGCCCGTCCGGGGCGGGTCTTCTTCACCGTAACCCTGCCGCTGGCCATGCCCGGCGTCCTGGCCGGCGTGATCCTCGCATTCGCCCGCAGCCTGGGCGAATTCGGAGCGACCATCACCTTCGTCTCCAACATCCCCGGCCAGACCCGAACGCTGCCGCTAGCGCTTTACACCCTGGCGCAAGTCCCGGGCGGCGAAGCCGGCGCCCTGCGGCTCTGCATCATCTCGGTCCTCCTGGCGCTGCTGGCAATCGTTGGCTCGGAAATTCTGGCGCAACGCCTCAATCAGCGGTTAAAGGGGTGAGCAATGATCGATGTCCGGGTGACCCGGCGGCAAGGCGATTTTCAGGTGGATGCTGCCTTTCAGACCGGCAATGCAGGCATCACGGCACTTTTCGGGCCGTCCGGCGCCGGAAAGACATCGGTAATCAACATGGTGGCAGGTTTGATTCGTCCGGACAAGGGCCGCATCGTCGTGCAGGAACGAGTCCTTTTCGATTCCAGCGACGGTGTCGACCTGCCGCCTGAAAAACGCTCCATCGGGTTTATTTTTCAGGACGGCCGCCTGTTCCCGCACCTGACCGTTCGCGGCAACCTGACTTACGGGATGAAACTGATCCCGCGCGCTCGGCGCCTGATCAGCTTCGAGCAGGTGGTTGCCCTGCTCGGCATCGAACACCTTCTTGGCCGGCGTCCAACAGGGCTTTCCGGGGGTGAGAAGCAGCGGGTTGCCATCGGCAGGGCGCTGCTGACCAGCCCGCGGCTGCTCTTGATGGACGAGCCCTTGTCTTCTATCGATGAGCCCCGTAAAAATGAAGTCCTGCCCTTTATCGCCAAGCTGCCGCGCACATTTCGGATCCCGATTCTTTATGTCACTCATTCCACTTTGGAAATCCAACGCCTGGCTGACTGCCTGGTACTCATGCAAGCCGGCAAATCGACCGCCATCGGAGACGTTCCCGAGCTATTGATTCGGATGCAAGGTCGAGCTGACCTGCCAGCCCAGGGCAGTTGCTCGCGGGATGTCTGTTAGTTTTCGTTTTTTTCTGTATGTTAGTAGATTTCGAAGAATCCGATTGACTCCTTCACTGACCCTGCCATAGTCACAATCGATTGGAGCCTTGTGATCAAGGACTGACCTGTAACGTAATTCAAAATGGAGGAGATGGAGCAGTGCGCATCAATTCGAAAACAACGCAAGGGGCATTGATCGGATGGTTTTCGGTTCTGCTGGTGGCGTCGATTGGGAACGCGCAGCCCGCCTGCACGGAATCCTACGGCAGCGGGCCCAATAAGTTCAGCCTGGCGACCGGCAGCCCGGGGGAGCTGGGGTTGCTGAAGGCGCTGGGC
>JALOPD010000298.1 GCA_025454075.1 Desulfobacterales bacterium
ATCTGCCGCCGCCGGGGCCCGGCGAAATCGCCGTTCAGGGGCGTTTTTCGGCGATCAGCGCCGGCACCGAGCTGTTGTTCTACCGCGGCCGGTTCCCGCAGGAGCTGCCTCTGGACGCGACGCTCGCCTCGCTTTCGGGAGCGGCGAGCTACCCGTTGCGCTACGGGTACGCGGCGGTCGGCCGGGTGGATGAAGTCGGGCCGGAAGTCCCCGGCGAGCTGCTGGGCCGCCGCGTGTTCTGTTTCCAGCCGCATGCCAGCCGGTATTGCACCCAGGCCACCGAGGCGCTGGCCATCCCGGACGACATCGACGATCGCGACGCCCTGTTTCTCGCCAACATGGAGACCGCCGTCACCCTGATGCTAGACGGGCGCCCCGCGATCGGCGAAACGGCGGCGGTCCTCGGCCAGGGGGTCGTGGGGTTGCTCGCCACGGCGCTGCTCTCGCGCCACCCCCTGCATCGCCTGATCACCGTCGATCCGATCCCGCGCCGGCGCAGGGCCTCGCTCGACATGGGAGCCCATGCCGCGCTGGATCCTGCGCAAATCGATCCCTCGAGGTCTCCGCCTGCGCCCGGCATCGGCACCGAAAGGGCGGATCTGGTGTTCGAGCTTTCGAGCGATCCCTCCGCCCTTGATGCGGCCATCGGCCTGACGGGCTTCGGCGGGCGCATCGTCCTCGGCTCCTGGTACGGCACCGCGCCCGCCGTCCTCAACCTCGGCGGCCGCTTCCACCGCAGCCGCATCCGCCTGATCTCGAGCCAGGTCAGCACCCTGCCGGCGCACGCCCTGGCGCGGTGGGACCGAGGCCGCCGTCAGCAGACCGCCTGGGAAATGATCCGTCTGACGAGGCCCTCGCGGCTCATCTCCCACGAAATCCCGGTCGAGCGCGCAGCCGAGGCGTATGAGCTGCTCGACCGCCGGCCGGGGGAGGCGCTGCAGGCCGTGTTGAGCTACGACGGATAATACCAGAGGAGGCTTCCCGCATGTATAGTATCGCGGTGCAGCGCGAGGTCATCGCGCAACACTACCTGACCGGCGCGGATTTCGGCCCGGAGAACCAGCGTCACTCCCACGCATACCGCGTCGAGCTGCGCCTGACCGGCGAACGCCTGGACGCCCATGGATTCCTGGCGGACATCGATGCGATGTCGGCCGCGCTCGAGGAGGCGCTGGCCGGGATCCGCGACAGGACCCTGAACGAGCTGCCCGAGTTCCAGGGCCTCAACCCCAGCATCGAGCATCTCGCACGTATCCTGTGCCGCCCCCTGCAGTCGCGTTTCGCCGATGCGCGTCTGCGCGAAGTGCGCGTGACCATCTGGGAAGGCCCATGCGCGTGGGCGTCGTATACGCACCCCATGTGATGCGCATCGGTCTAGTCATCTACGGGCGGCTCGACACCCTGACGGGCGGCTATCTCTACGACCGTTTCCTGGTGGAGGCCCTGCGCGGGCGCGGGCATCGGGTGGAGGTGATCTCGCTGGCCCTGAAGCCTTATCCGCTGCGTCTTCTCGACAATCTTTTCTGGCGCCCGGTGCGCCGGCCGGCCGGCCGGAATTGGGATCTGATGCTTCAAGACGCGCTCTGCCACCCTTCCCTGGTCCTTTCGAACCGGCGCAGGCGCACTCGCGCCCGGCCGCCGATCGTCGCCATCGTCCACCAGGTGCTCTGCCGCCAGCCCCGGGCCCGGCTGCTCAATTGCGCTTACGCAGAGGTGGAAAAAGCGTACCTCCGCACGCTGGACGGTGCGCTGTTCACCAGCCGCTTCACGCGCGACGGTGCGCGGGAGCTGATCGGCCGGGGGATACCCATGGAGGTCGTCCCTCCGGCCGGGGACCGCTTGGGGCAGTTGCAATCCGCGCGTGCGCTCCTCGAACGCAGCCGGCAGCCCGGCCCGCTCAAGCTGCTCTTCATCGGCAACCTTTCGCCCGTCAAGGGACTGCAGCGGCTGCTGGAAAGCCTCTCCCGCCTGCCCTTCGGCGAGTGGCGGCTGACCGTCGCCGGGAGCCTGACGACCCATTGCAGCTACACCCGCCGCATCCGGGATCTGATTTCCCGCCGCGGACTGGACTCGCAGGTGCAGTTGACAGGCGCCGTCGACGAAGAACGCCTGCGCGCGCTCTACATGTCCTCCCAGCTCTTCGTCATGCCCTTTGCGCACGAGGGTTTCGGGATCGCCGCGCTCGAAGCGATGGCCTTCGGCCTGCCGGTCATCGGTTCGGCCGAGGGAGGGGTGCGCACGTTCGTGGAGCACGGGCGGAACGGATTCCTGACGGCCGCCCGCGATGAGGCCGCCGTGCGCCGCCACATCGGCCAGCTTCATCGCGGCCGGGATCAACTGGCGGCGATGGGCCAGGCCGCGCTGCAGAGCTTTGCGGCCATGCCCGGATGGGAGCGGGCCATGCAGCACGGCTGCGAGGTTCTGGAGCATATGGCCGGCGTTCCGCAGCGCTTGAACGCCTCGAAGGAGCCCGGACGGCCATGAACGCACCGGCATCGACCGACCCGTCGGCGGCGCACCCGGCCCGCCGGTATCGCCTCCGGCCGCTCGCGAAGGCCGCCGCCGCGTTTTTCCTGCTGAATGCCCTGCTGAGCGCGGACATACCCTACCCGCGGATGGACTGGGGCTCCCTGCTGCGGCTGTCGCCGGAGAGCCTCGGCCTTCTGCTCGGCATGAGCGCGCTGTCCCGCCCCGGCCGGCGCTTGCATCCGCTGATCCAGGGCCTGCTGACCGCGTCTCTCGCCTTCCTGAAGCTGTTCCAGTCGGCGGACCGCCTGGTGCCGTTGGTCTTCAACCGCGAGTTCAACCTTTTCATGGACTCCCAGCGCCTTCCCGATTTGATCCTTCTGTTCTGGCTCACCCGGCCGCCGGCCCTGGTTCTGCTGGGGCTGGCGGGAGCCCTTGCAGCGATCGCGCTGTTCGTCTGGGCCGTCGGGCGGGCGCTGACGGGGCTGCATCGCGGGCTGGCCGACGGGTTGCCGGCGGGATCCGCCTGGCGCCTCCTGGCGGCGGCAGGGCTTTCGGCGACGATTGCGGCCGCTGCCGCCGCACCGCCCGGCATCCTGGGCCGGACGGCGCTGCCGCGCGTGGCGGCCGAAATCGGCTTCATGCTGAACCTCGACGAAACCCGCGCGCAGCATGAATCCGACTTCGAGGCGGCCATGGAGCGCGCGCGTCGCAGCCGCGGCGACGTGCAGAAGCTCGCCCGGGCGTCCGTTTTCCTGGTCGTGGTCGAGTCCTACGGCATGAGCGCCTTCAGCGACCCGCGCCACACGCCGACGGTCCTGCCGGCCGTAAGGACCGCCGAGGCCGAGCTGCAATCCGCGGGATGGTCCATGTGCTCGGCGTTTCTGACCGCTCCGACCTTCGGCGGCGGGTCCTGGCTGTCCCACGCCACGCTTGCCAGCGGCGTCCGCATCGACAGCCAGCTGGCGCACGACCTGCTGCTGGAATCGCGGCTCATGCCCCTGGCCGATTATTTCAACCGCGCCGGCCACCGCACGGTTCGCGTCATGCCGGGCACCCTCTGGCCCTGGCCGGAGGGCCGCTTCTACCGCTACCGGGAGACGTTCATCGCACCGGACTTCGGTTACCGCGGCCCGGCCTTCGGCTTCGCCCCCATGCCGGACCAGTTCGTTCTCGACTGGGTGGGTCGCCGCGTTCTGCCCCAGACGCCCGGGCCGCTCTTCGCGGAGATCATCCTGACCGGCAGCCACGCGGCCTTCGACATCCAGGCGCCGCTGGTCGCTGACTGGGAGCGGATCGGCGACGGTGCGGTGTTCCATGACCTTGCGCCGCGGATCTTTCCCGGCGGCTGGGCCGGGCTGTCCGAGGCCTCTCCCGCGTACAGCGCCGTCATCGCCCAGGAGATCCTTCTGCTGCAGGAATTCATCCGGCGCCTCCTTAAAGGAACCGAGCTGGTCGTCATCGTGGGCGATCACCAGCCGTGTGTGGAGCTCATCGGCCATGACCAGCCCTGGTCGGTGCCGGTCCACGTGGTCAGCGGCAACGCGGACCTCACAGGGGAGTTCCTGCGACGGGGCTTTGTTCCCGGTCTGGTCCCGCAGCAGCCGCCGCGGCATCCCGGCCTGGAGACGCTTTTCTGGGACCTGATCGAGGGGTTCAGCGGCACATCGAAAAACACCGGCAACGGCGATTAGGCGTGGGCCGGCTCAGGCATTCGCAGCGGCGGAAGGGGGCGGTGCAATCGGCAGGTAGACCTCGAAGGTGGTGCCTTCACCGACCGCGCTCGCGACGGTGATGGCGCCGCAGTGGCGGTTGACGATGCCCTTCACCACCGCCAGCCCCATGCCGGTGCCCTCCCCGCGCTGCTTGGTGGTGACGAATGGTTCGAAGATGCTCGTCAGCATATCCGCGGGGATGCCGTGCCCGCTGTCGCGAACCGTCAGCTTCTGATAGGCTCCCGGCCGGAGGTCGGGATTCGCGGCAAAAAAGGCGGCGGCGGGCTGAAGATCCTCCAGACCGATGAAGAGCTCGCCGCCTTTTTCCAGCATGGCATGGCCGGCGTTCGTGCAG
>JALOPD010000299.1 GCA_025454075.1 Desulfobacterales bacterium
GACGCCAAGGCCCGCGAGCTCGAAGCGGCCCTGCTGGAGGCCTCCGAGGGCGGCCGCCTGCCGGTGCTGGTCGACACCAGCCCCTGCCTCTATCGCATGCAGCAGATGACGGCAAAGCTCCTGACCCTGCTCGACCCGGTGGAGTTCACGCTGACCTATCTCCTGCCGCGGCTTGAGATCGATCCGGTCGCGCAGACCATCGCCTACCACCACACCTGCAGCAGCACCAAGATGGGCTTGGAGTCCAAGGCGCTCACCCTGGCCCGGGCCTGCGCCGCCAAAGTGGTCGTCCCGAACCTGGTGGGCTGCTGCGGGTTTGCCGGCGACCGGGGGTTCAACCACCCGGAGCTCAATGCCTCGGCGCTGCAGCACCTAAGGCGCGGGGTCGCGGGAGCGTGCACGACCGGCTACTCCACGAGCCGAACCTGCGAGATCGGACTCTCCGCCCACAGCGGGATCCACTACAAATCGATTCTCTATCTGGTCGATCGCTGCTCCCGCCCGAAACCCGGGTGACGGATGCAACGCCGTCGACGGCCTTTTTCCATACCCGGCAAGTATGACAGCACCGGCGGCGGCGAGGCCGGGCGTAGCCTCAAATTCGCTTGACAGGGGAAACACGCGCTGCTAAGCATAACCTCTTTTAGTAGTTGAAAAAAATGGAGGCCACGCATGGTCGATTTCAGCTTCCAGCAGATGTTCCCGGTCGCGGAAGATCCCACCGGCTACCGGCTTTTGAGCCGCGACCATGTCGGCACCGGCAGCTGCGACGGCGTGCAGATCCTAAAGATCGCGCCGGCGGCCTTGACGCTCGTCGCCGAGCAGGCTTTCATGGACGTTTCCCACCTGCTGCGACCCGCGCATCTGAAGCGGCTGGCCGAGGTCTTTCAAGACCCGGAAAGCTCCGCCAACGACCGCTATGTGGCCCTGGAGTTGCTCAAAAACGCGGTCATCGCTGCCGAGCGGGTCTTCCCCATGTGCCAGGACACCGGCACGGCCATCGTGATCGGCAAGAAGGGCCAGCGGGTCTTCAGCGGCGACGACGACGAGGAGGCTCTCTCCCGGGGGGTGTTCAACGCCTACACCCGGGGCAACCTGCGCTATTCCCAGAACGTGCCCCTCACCATGTACGAGGAGAAGAACTCGGGGTGCAACCTCCCGGCCCAGGTGGAGCTCTATGCCGTCGGCGGCGACGAGTACCGATTCCTCTTCATGGCCAAGGGCGGGGGCTCGGCCAACAAGACCCTCCTCTTCCAGGAGACCAAGGCCGTTCTCAATCCGAAAAGCCTCCTCGATTTCATGAAAACAAAGATGAAAACCCTCGGCACCGCCGCCTGCCCGCCCTACCACCTGGCCTTCGTCATCGGCGGGACCTCGGCCGAGCTGACCTTGAAAACCGTCAAGCTCGCCAGCGCGGGCTACCTCGACGGGCTGCCCACCCGCGGCGGCCCGGGGGGCCACGCCTTTCGGGATTTGGAGCTCGAGGCCGAGGCGCTGCGCCTCTCGCGCGACATCGACCTGGGGGCCCAGTTCGGCGGCAAATGGTTCTGCCTGGACACCCGGGTCATCCGGCTCCCGCGCCACGGCGCCTCCTGCCCGATCGGGCTGGGGGTGAGCTGCAGCGCCGACCGCAACATCAAGGCCAAGATCACCCGGAACGGCATCTTCCTGGAAGCACTGGAGACCGATCCGGCCCGCTACCTCCCCGAGGTCACGCTGGAGGGGGCCACCGCGGTGGCGGTGGACCTGAACCGGCCGATGGCCGAGATCCGCGCGCAGTTGAGCCGCCACCCGGTCGCCACGCCGCTGCTCTTGACCGGCGACATCATCGTCGCCCGGGACATCGCCCACGCCCGGCTGAAAGAGCGCCTCGACCGCGGGGAGGGGCTGCCGGACTATTTCAGGAACCACATCATCTACTACGCGGGCCCGGCCAAGACCCCGCCGGGCCATGCTGCCGGCGCCTTCGGCCCCACCACCGCCGGCCGGATGGACGCCTACGTTCCCATCTTTCAGGCCCAGGGGGCCTCGCTCGTCATGCTGGCCAAGGGAAATCGCACCCGGGTCGTAACCGAGGCCTGCAAGCAATACGGCGGGTTCTACCTCGGATCGATCGGCGGCGTCGCGGCCCGCTTTGGCAAGGAGTGCATCACCGCCATGGAGTTGCTCGAATTTCCGGAGCTGGGCATGGAGGCGGTCTACCGCATCCGCGTCAAGGACTTCCCGGCGTTCATCATCGTCGACGACAAGGGCAACGATTTTTTCGAAACGATTGTCAAATAAGGGGTCAAGGGTTCAAGGGGCCGAGGGTTCGAGTGAAAAAACCAGGACAAACCGATTGAGATAGGGACGGTTCAACCGTTTTCTTTAACAGACAGCCGAGATCCAACCAACTACCTTTTGCAAGGGAGAGCATTATGGCCAAGCAGAAAATGAAAACCATGGATGGCAACACCGCCGCCGCCCACGTGGCCTATGCCATGAGCGACGTGGCGACCATTTACCCGATCACCCCCTCCTCCCCCATCGCGGAGATCGCTGACGAGTGGGCGGCGGGGGGCCGCAGGAACGTCTTCGGCCAGACCATGACCGTGCGCCAGCTTCAGTCCGAGGCCGGTGCGGCCGGCTCCATGCACGGCTCCTTGGCCGCCGGCGCCCTGACCAGCACCTTCACGGCCTCCCAGGGCCTGCTGCTCATGGTGCCCAACATGTACAAGATCGCCGGCGAGCTTCTGCCCGGCGTCTTTCACGTGACGGCCCGTGCGATTGCGGCCCACGCCCTCTCCATCTTCGGCGACCACCAGGACGTCATGGCGGTGCGACAGACAGGCTCCTGCATGCTTGCCTCCGCCTCCGTGCAGGAGGTCATGGACCTGGGCCTCGTGGCGCACCTGGCGGCCATCGAAGCGAGCCTGCCCTTCGTGCACTTCTTCGACGGCTTCCGCACCTCGCACGAGATCCAGAAGATCGCCGTGATCGACTACGAAGAGATGGCAAAGCTCGTCAACCACGAGGCCGTGGCCAAGTTCCGGGCGCGGGGGGCCAACCCCGAGCGGCCGGAGTTGCGCGGGACGGCGCAGAACCCGGACATTTACTTCCAGGGCCGCGAGGCCGCAAATCCCTACTACCTCAAGGTGCCGAGCATCGTCGCCGCGATGATGCAGAAGGTCGGCGGGCTGACCGGCCGGCCCTACCGGCTCTTCGACTACGTCGGCGACCCCCAGGCCGATCGAGTCGTCATCGCCATGGGCTCCGGCTGCGAGACCATCGAGGAGGTCGTCGGCTACCTGAACGGCCGGGGCGAGAAGGTCGGCCTGGTGAAAGTGCGCCTGTTCCGCCCCTTCTCGGCCGAGCATTTGCTCGCCGCGATCCCCTCCTCGGTCAAAATCGCAACCGTGCTCGACCGCACCAAGGAGCCGGGGGCCCCGGGAGACCCGCTCTACCAGGATGTGTGCACCGCGCTCATGGAGCAGGGCCGCGCCATGAAGCTGATCGGCGGCCGCTACGGGCTGGGCTCCAAGGAGTTCAACCCGGCCATGGCCAAGACCGTCTTCGACAACATGCAGGCCGGCTCCCCCAAGAACCACTTCACGGTCGGGATCGTCGACGACGTCACCCACACCTCGCTTGCGGTCGGCCCCAGCCTGGACGTCGCCCCCAAGGGCACTGTGCAGTGCAAGTTCTGGGGCCTCGGCGCCGACGGGACCGTGGGCGCCAACAAGAGCGCCATCAAAATCATCGGCGACAACACCCCGATGTTCGCCCAGGCCTACTTCGCCTACGACTCCAAGAAATCCGGCGGCATCACGATCTCGCATCTGCGCTTCGGCCAGAAGCCCATCCAGTCCACCTACCTGATCGACGCGGCGGACTACGTCGCCTGCCACAAGGAAAACTACGTGGAGCTCTACGACATCCTGGAGGGGATCAAGGAGGGGGGCACCTTCGTGCTCAACTCCCCCTGGACCCTTGCCGAGATGGAGACGAAGCTGCCGGCCGCCATGCGCCGGACCATTGCGCAGAAGAAGATCCGCTTCTACAACATCGACGCGGTCAAGATCGCCCAGGAGGTCGGGCTCGGCGGCCGGATCAACATGATCATGCAGACCGCCTTCTTCAAGCTGGCCAGCGTGCTGCCCGTGGAGGAGGCCATCGGTCACCTGAAAAAAGAGATCCAGAAGCTCTTCGGCAAGAAGAGCGAAAAACTGGTCACGATGAACAACGCGGCCGTCGATGCCACGGTGGCCAATTTGGTGGAGATTAAATACCCCGCCTCCTGGGCCCAGGCCGGCGAGCAGGGCCAGTCGGGCAAAAAGGAGCCGGAGTGGGTGCGGGAGGTCATGCGGCCCATCCTGGCCCAGCAGGGGGACAAGCTGTCGGTCAGCAAGTTCACCCCCGACGGGATCTTTCCGGTCGCCACCTCCCAGTACGAAAAGCGCGGGGTGGCCATCAACGTGCCGGAGTGGATCATGGACAACTGCATCCAGTGCAACCAGTGCGCCATGGTCTGCCCCCACGCCAGCAT
>JALOPD010000080.1 GCA_025454075.1 Desulfobacterales bacterium
GATGGACTGCAAGGCCTCCTACGAGATCAACCCCACCGGCCCCAACCAGCCGATCCAGAAGGGCGAGTGCCTCGACCCCAAGCTCGGCCAGTGGAAGGGCGTCAACGAGTTCGTGTACAAGGCCTCGCGCGGCGCGGTCAGCCACTACAACTTCTACTCGATGGTGCACAGCCCCATGACCACCTGCGGCTGCTGCGAGGCCATCGCGGCCATGCTGCCCTCCTGCAACGGGATCATGACCGTCAACCGCGACTACAGCGGCGAAACCCCCTGCGGCATGAAGTTTACGACGCTGGCCGGCGTCATGGGCGGCGGCGCTTCCTCGCCGGGGTTCGTGGGCCACTCCAAGTTCAACATCACCCAGGGCAAATTCATCCTGGGCGACGGCGGCATCAAGCGCCTGGTGTGGATGCCGAAGATCCTCAAGGAGGAGATCCGCGAGCGGCTCATCAAGCGCGGCAAGGAAGTGGGGATACCCGACCTGATCGACCGCATCGCCGACGAGACCGTCGGGACGACCGAGGAGGAGATCCTGCCCTTCCTGAAGGAGAAAAACCACCCGGCGCTGTCGATGGACCCGATCATCGCCGGATAAGGGATCGCAGGGGATTATCGGGCGGCGCGCGTGCATGACCGCGCGCCGCCGGCACCGGACCTGAAACGCGCACAAAGGAGACCGAGATGGCATTAACCGGGATTCAGATATTCAAGCTCCTTCCGAAAACCAACTGCAAGGAATGCGGGGTGCCGACCTGCCTGGCCTTCGCGATGAACCTGGCCTCCGGCAAGGCCGAGCTCGACAGCTGCCCCTACGTCTCCCCCGAAGCCCGGGCGGCGCTCTCCGAGGCCTCGGCGCCCCCGATCCGGCCCGTGGCCCTGGGCAAGGGGGTGCGGGCGGCGACCACCGGCGGGGAAACCGTGCAGTACCGCCACGAAAAGACCTTTTTCAACCCGACCCTGCTCGCGGCGACGGTCGCATCGGATATTTCCGAGGCGGCCCTCGCGACCCAGCTGAAGAAGTGGAACGCCTTCCAGTACGAGCGCGTGGGCCTCAACCTGCGGCCGGAGCTGGTGGCCGTGAGGGACGTCAACGGCAACGCCGAGGCCTTTGCCAAGACCGCCAAGACCATCGCCGAGACCTCCGAGTTCAACCTCGTGCTGATGACCGAAAAGCCGGCCGTGATGAAGGCCGCCGTCGCGGCCACGAAGTTCAAACGCCCGTTGATGTATGCCGCCACCGCCGCCAATCTGGCGGAGATGGGTGCGCTGGCCAAGGAGAGCGGGCTGCCGCTCGCCGTCAAGGCCGGCTCGGTGGCCGACCTGATCCCGCTGACCCAGAAGCTCACCGAGATGGGGTTGAAGGACCTGGTGCTCGACCCGGGCTGCCGGGAGATCAAACAGGCGCACCAGGACATGATCGCCATCCGGCGCGCGGCGCTCAAGGACGGCAACCGGGCGCTCGGCTTCCCGACCATCGTCTTCCCGTGCGAGATGGCCGGGAACCTCGATGTCGAAACCCTGCTGGCGGGGACCTTCGTGGCCAAGTACGGGGGGGTGGTCGTGATGTCGGACTTCGCCGGTGAAAACCTCTTCCCCCTGCTGCTGGAACGGCTGAACATCTTCACCGACCCGCAGCGGCCCATGACCGTGACCCAGGGGATCTACGAGATCAACAACCCCAACGAGGCCTCGCCGGTGATGGTGACGACCAACTTCGCCCTGACCTACTTCATCGTCTCCGGCGAAATCGAGGCGAGCCGCGTCCCCTCCTACCTGCTGATCAAGGACTCCGAGGGCCTGTCGGTGATGACCGCCTGGGCGGCCGGCAAGTTCGCGGGCGACGACGTGGGCATGTTCGTGAAGAAGAGCGGCATCGAGGAGAAAATCAAGAAGAAGGAAGTCATCATCCCCGGCTACGCCGCCGCCATCGCCGGCGACATGGAGGAAGAGCTGCCCGGCTGGAAGATCACGGTGGGGCCGCGGGAAGCCGCGCACCTTCCGGCCTTCCTCAAGTCCAAATAACCGCTGACCTTGACGGCCGCCGCCGGATGGGGCGTCTTCCGCCCGGCGGCCGCCGTTGACCATTCCGTTTGAGAGGGGAGGGTGTATGATTTTAATCGGTGAAAGCTTGAACGTCATCAACAAGAAGATCGGCAAGGCCTACAAGGAACGCGATCCGAAGCCGATCCAGGAGGAAGCACTGTTCCAGAAGTCCAAGGGCATGGACTACATCGACATCAACCTCGGGCCGGCCAAAAAGGAAGGCCACGAGCTGATGCCGTGGGTGGTGAAGACGGTCCAGGAAGTGGTCCCGGACCTCCCCCTGGCCCTGGACACCTCCAACATCGACGCCATCGCCGCCGCGCTCAAGGTCTACAAGCCCACCGCCCAGCCGCCGCTCATCAACTCCATCATGGTGCGGCCGGAGCGCTACGAGAAAATGGTACCGATCGCCAAGGAGCACGACGCCGATTTCATCGCCCTGATGTGGGGGCCGGAAGGCCTGCCGCGCGACGAGAACGAGCGCGCGGCCCTGTGCGTGGAGCTGCTGTACTTCGCCAACGAGGCCGGGATTCCCAACGAGAAGATCTGGGTCGACGGCATCGTGACGCCGGTGAACATCCAGCAGCCGCAGGCCATCAGCCTGATGAACTTCCAGTCCATGATCCCGGACATGGCGCCGGGCGCCAAGAGCACCTGCGGCCTGTCGAACATCTCCAACGGCCCTCCGGGCCACCTGCGGCCGATCCTGAACCAGACCTACATGGTGATGCTGCAGAAGCACGGCATGTACTCGGTCATCGCCGACCCGCTGGACGACCAGTTGATCGCCATCGCCAAGGGCAAGCGCCAGGACATCGTGGACCTGATCTACGGCATCATGGACGGCACCCAGCCGAACCTGGCGTCGCTTTCCAAGGAGATGCAGGACTACGTCAAGACGGTCAACGTCATTCTCGGAAACACGCTGTACTCGGACTCCTGGCTCGACATTTAAGCCGGGGCTGCACGACATCAATGCGAGAAGCCCTTCCGTCTTCGCGCGGGAGGGCTTCTCGTTTCGGGGTCGCCGGTCGGCCGGTCTGCCGGTCAGTCAGGAGGTTTTTGTGTCTGACGGGCAGACCGGTCGACGGGTGACCGGCAGAAGTTATTTCAAAGACTGATTTTCTAAGATAAACCCCATCCTCCGGCCATTATCATGCCCCGCATCGACGACTACATCACCGCCTGCCGGCTGGCAAGGGGGCAACTCTCGATGGAACCCTGCGAGGTCCTCTCGGTGCGCTCCGGGTTCGAGCCGGCGGATCGAGGCGCCCTGCGCATCCCCTTCCTCAACCGCCTCTATCGCCTGAGCTGCCCGGGGCTGGAGTTCACCGATGCCTCCGCCGACGGCAAGGAGGTCCCCTTGCAGGAGCAGGTGCTGATCCTGCACTATCTCCAGGCGGACCTGCCGGCGGGGCCGTCCGGCGACTGGGTCGCTTACCGCGAGATACCGGGGGCGGCGTTTTACTTCGGCGCCTTCGTGAAGCGGGCGGTCGACCCCCTCAAGAAGGCGTTCGGGCAGGACGTCGCCGGGTTCGGCCGCGCGGCGGGTCGGCTGCGGGGCGAGCCGCTCGAGATCGGGGACGCCGGCTACGAGTTTAGGGTCCTCCCGAAGGTCCCGGTCCGCCTGGTGCTCTACGCCGGCGACGAGGAATTCCCGGCCGAGGCCAACATCCTCTTCGACCGCAGCATCGGCCGGATGCTCTCGCCCGAGGACGTGGCCTGGCTGGCCGGGATGCTGGTGTACCGGCTGATCGCCCTCTTGCGATAGGCGGTGTTGCAACAAGCCCGATTTCGGCGTTGCGCTTCATTCCGCAGTCGCTGCGGCGTACGGGGAGTACGCCTCGCCCCGCGGGACTCGCGTGCCTTGATCTTGGGCTTCTTGCAACGCCACCTCG
This sequence comes from Desulfobacterales bacterium, assembly GCA_025454075.1. Next base: position 3,942 of record JALOPD010000080.1, read on the forward strand.
CTTGAAAGCTATTCGCTTTCTCCCATCCAGGGTCAAACTTTTTTTTGTGGGAGCGGCTTTCCAGCCGCGATCCATCCGGCAATAGGCCATCGCGGCTGGAAAACCACCCCCACCAAGCGTTGAGAAAGACCGGAGCCGCCCGCTGTGCGCCATTTCCCTGCGGAAGCTTGTCACCGGCCGCCCCATCTGGTAAAGTGATCACAGAAGGGAGAATCCGAATGCCCCGTTCTTGCGGCACCCCGCGGTCTTCCGCCTCGATGCTTCCTGCCGGATGATCTCCCTGCAGGTCGTTGTGACGACACGGGCCGGCCGTCTCCGGTGTGATCGGACACCACGTCATGGATGCAGCCCCCAAAGTCAAATCCAAAGCCCTCGAGGTCAACCTGGCCGATTACCACGTCGAAGTGGCCGTCGACCCGAAGTACGCCGTGCTCCAGGAGGTCCTGAGCAAATACTACGGCTTGATGGAGGGGCTGAACACGTTCCTGGGGGAACTGTCCCACCCGTACCTGAATTGGCGCTTCATCGTCAGCGAGGCGCGCAAATATGCGCTGGACTACTTTCACCTGTTCCGGCAGCACCCGCGCGGCCCGGACGCCGCCCGCCTGGTGGCGGAGATCCTCATCACCGCCGTTCGTTCGGCCCGGTCGGGGGAGGTGGCCTCCTCCGCCGTCGACAACCTGCTCCTCTACCTGCAGACCATCCTAAGGGAGTCCGATGCGGACTTCGGGCGGTTCCGTCCGGTCGTCAGCGAGGCGTTCGCGCAGATGCATCAGCTGCCGGAGGAGGCCTTCGGCCTCGTGGTTCGGAGCTACTATCCCGTAAAGCGCCTGGCGGCGGCGTTTATGAAACGCTCCGCGGCCTCCCGGGAGGGGTTCGCCCCTCTCCATCGCCTGCTGGCCAGGTATTTCGACCACACCTATGCCTACTGGTTGAGCGAGAGCGACCCCGAGGCCGCCTGCGACCGGGAGGCCGCCGAATTCGGCGGGGCCGGTGCCTGCGACGACCTCTTTGACGACATCTCCCACCGCCGGATCCGGGCGTGGCAGGCGGAGCTGCTGGCGGCCCGGGACCCGGCGGACCCGGATTCGCGGGAGGCCGCGGATCGGCTGCTCGCCCTGCCCGGGTTCGACCATTTCGTCGGGGCGTACAAGAAGATCCCCCAGCAGCTGCTGCAGCGCGGCGCCGCCGGCGGCCGGGGCCGGCACCTCAAGCTGATCTTCCTCTTTCAGATGATGAATGTCGCCGGTCTGGCCTTGATCCACGAGGAAACCCTGCGGGACATCAACCAGACCTTGACCTGGATCATCGTCAACGAGAACTACCGCAACATCCAGCAGTTGATCCGCAAGACCTTCTCGATCCTGAAAGAACGGTCGCAGAGCTACCCGGCGACGGCCCTCACCTGTGTGCTCAACATGGGCAGAGGGGTCTACAAGACGGACGACATCGACCTATTGAATTTTTTCATCGACGCCCTCATCGATTTCGGCTTTCAGTCGCCGTCGCTGCAGGGGGTGGACGACGAGTGGCGGATAAGGGTCAACAGCTCGCACCTGCTGAACATCCGCACCTGGCTGGAGTTGATCAAACTGAACCCGAAGCGCTCGACGCGGCTGCTCTCGGCCCTGGTCATTCACCTGTCCGTGGGCGGGGTGCTCATCCGCGACATCGACCTGTTCCCGCGGGATGTGACGGGGCTTCTCAACAGCCCGGTCCACCCCGCCTACCACCTCGTCAAGCAGCTGGCCCGTTTGTGCCCGGTGTTTTTCAACGACATCGGCGCTGAAGGGCGGCTGCGGGACGTGTCCACCCGCATCGACGAGCTTTCCCAGCGCCGGGATGTTCTCGTTCATTTCCTGCGCAAGCAAAGCCACGTCGAGAGCAGCAACCAGATCATCCCCTTCATGGAGGCGGCCTTCCGGTTCTGGCAGACCCAGGAAAAAGAGGGTCTGGCGCCGTTCGTGCCGCCCTCGATTTTCGATCAGATCGATTCGAGGGGCCCTCACGTCAAGGGGCTTCACCGCGTCATGCAGCGGCTGGTGAAGAAGGGTGTCCGCATCCCCGACGACCTGCTGACGCTGCCGCCGGAAGACCTGGCCTCCCGGCTGGGATATGTCCCCGGCGTTTCCACCGTCGACATCGAGCGGTTCGAGCTGGCCGTCGAGTTTTACAAACTGCTGTGCCAGAAATACCGGTTCGGCATCGTGGAGCTGGAAAACTACCTGTCCCAATTGCGGCCCGAGGCCCTGCCGGAGCTGAGCCGCCTGGAGCAGGCGCTGGCCGAAACCGATGCGCCCCGGCGGATGGCTCTCCTCCTGGGCTATCTCGAGACGCTGAAGGCGGTCATCACCTCCGATGCCGTCTACGACATCCGCGAGGACATCTACCAGAAGCGGCACATCACCATCGACATCCCCTCCATGTACGGCAGCTACCACGAGATGAAGTTCGACTGCCTGGGACTCACGCTGCGGCTGGAGGCGATCGTGAACGCGCTCTTCGAGAGCTTGATCCGCGACATCGACCTCACCCTGATCACCCAGGCCACCTTCGGCCAGATCCACCAAACGTTGCAGCTGTTCGACCAGGCGCTGCGGCTGGACGGCATCCGGTCGGCGGAATTTGAACGCCAGTTGGAGTTTTTGAGAGACTCGCTGGCCGTCAAGGGATTCACACTGACCCAGTACCTGGACATCTTCAAGGGTTTCGCGCAGGCCGTGCAGAACATCATCAAGGACCACTTCAACAACCTGCACGGGGCGAACCTGAACCGGATCCTGCCGCAGCTGCCGGCGGAACGGGTCCTGCCGAAGTATCTGCCGCGGGAGCCCCTGGAGGACCGCGAGCGCTTGAACCACCGCATCGCGGAGATTTTTTTCCGCGACCAGATCGCGGGCGCCCTGGGCCTTCAGCAGCTGGACCTGTTTTTGGGCCGGATTCTGAACACGCTCTTCCAGCAGTCCTACAAACTGCCCCAGGCCCAGCTGCGGCAGCTGCTGCTGTACGACCCGCACACCAGCCTGGTGGCGATCGACTCGCCCCACAGCTGCGAGATCGGGGTGATCCATCTCGGAACCAAGGGCTTCAACCTGGTCAGACTGCACGACCTCGGGTTCCGGGTGCCCCCCGGCTTTGTCGTCACCACCGAGGTCTTTCGCTGCCGCGAGGTGATCGAGAGCTATGCGCCGGCGCAGCGCTACTTTCACGAACAGATCACCCGCCACCTGCGCCGGCTGGAGCAGGCCACGGGCAAGGTCTTCGGCGACCCCGCCAACCCCCTGCTCCTGTCCGTGCGCAGCGGGTCCGCCATCTCCCAGCCCGGGATGATGGACACTCTCCTCGACGTGGGCAACAACCTGGACATCGCCGCCGGTGTGGCCGGCCGCACCGGCAACGCCTGGTTCGCCTGGGACAACTACCGGCGGTTTCTCCAGAACTACGGCATGGCGCACGACATGACCCGCGACGACTTCGACGCCGTGATCGCCGACGGCAAGCGGCGATGGGGGATCCCGCTGAAGCGTCATTTTTCAGGCGAGCAGATGCGCGAGGTGGCGCTCGCCTACCGGCGTCTGATCGAGGAGGCCGGCATCGAGATGATCGACTCGCCCATCGAACAGCTGCTGCTCGCGATCCGCCGGGTGCTGGCGTCCTGGGAATCCCCGAAGGCGCTGGCGTACCGGTGCATCATGGGGATCTCCGACGACTGGGGCACCGCCATCGCCATCCAGGCCATGGTCTACGGGAACGTGTCCCCCGAAGCCGGCACCGGGGTCATCTTCACCCACAACCCGCGCTGGTCCGGGGACGTGCTGAAGCTCTGGGGGGACTTCACCACCGCCAATCAGGGGGAGGACGTGGTCTCCGGGCTGGTGCGCACCATGCCGATCTCGCTCTTTCAGCAGGACATCGAAATGCGGGAGACCGACGTCACCCTGGAGACGCACTTCCCGGAGATCTACCGCGAGCTGAAGCGTTGGGCCCACGCGCTGATCGACGACCACGGCTGGAGCCCCCAGGAGATCGAGTTCACCTTCGAAGGCCCATCGGCCGCCGACCTCTACATGCTGCAAACGCGGGACATGGCCATTCGCGAAAGCCCGAAGGTGTTGACCTTCGATTTCGAGGCGCCGCCCCACGACCTGCTGCTGGGCCACGGCATCGGCGTTAGTGGGGGCGCGATGAGCGGCCGGCTGGTGTTCGGCCTCGAGGACATCGAGGCGTGGCGGGTGCGGGAGCCGAGCACGCACCTCATCCTGGCCCGCACCGACACGGTGCCCGACGACATCCGCGAGATCAACGCGGCCGACGGGCTGCTGACCGCCAGGGGCGGCTTGACCTCCCATGCGGCGGTCGTGGCCCACCGCCTGGGCAAGACCTGCGTGGCGGGGTGCGGCAGCATGGAGTGCAGCGAACGCGAAAAGGTGTGCACCTTCCCCACCGCCGTGCTGAAGGCCGGCGATTGCCTCAGCATGGACGGTCAGGAGGGGTCGGTGTATCGGGGAATCATCCGGGTCAAGGAGGCGTGATCATGGCGGCATCGGTCGGTTCCGAATTAAAACTGGGCATCAACGGCCTCGGCCGCATCGGGAAGCTGACGCTCTGGCACCATGCGGCCCGAAAATTCTTCGGCGAGATCGTGGTCAACCTCGGCCGCAAGGCGGGGACCTCCCTGTCGGACGTCGCCCATTACATCGAGCGCGACTCCACCTACGGGTGGCTGCACGGCTATCTCTACGGCCATCAGGCCCGCTCCGTCGTCACCGACATCGACGAGGCCAAGGGCCGCCTGCGGATCGACGGCCTCCCGGTCCGGTTCCTGCGCGAGACGCGCAACCCGGCCGAGATCGGCTGGGCCGAGCACGGCGTGCGGCTGGTCGTGGACGCCAGCGGCCAGTTCCTGGACCCCAGCGCCGGCCCGGATGCCGTCAGGGGCTCCGTGCGCGGGCACCTGGCGGCCGGCGCCGAGAAGGTGGTGGTCTCGGCCCCCTTCAAGCTCAAGGACAAGGCGGCGCCGATGCCGGCGGACATCATCACCACCGTCATGGGGGTGAACGGCAACGACTACGACCCGCGGCGGCACCGGATCGTGTCCTGCGCGTCCTGCACCACCACCTGCCTGGCGCACATGATGCGCCCGCTCATCAACGCCTTCGGGGCCAAGCGCATTCTGTCGGCGTCCATGGCCACCGTGCATGCGGCCACGAGCTCCCAGGAGGTGCTCGACCGGCTGCCGGAGGCCGGCAAGACCGACCTGCGCAAGAGCCGCAGCATCCTGAACAACATCATCCTCACCTCGACCGGTGCGGCCAACGCGCTGCGCCTGGTCATCCCGGAGATGAAGGACATCCCCTTCATCGCGGAGTCGGTGCGCATCCCCACCAGCACGGGCTCGCTCATCATCCTGGTGATCAACCTCCAGGAGGAGCCCGCCGGCGGCCGCATCGATCGGGCGGCGATCAACGCCATCTACCGCCAGGCGGCAGCCGACACCCCGGAGGGCTACCTGCTCTACAGCGAGCAGCAGAACGTGTCGGCCGACATCATCGGCATGCCGCGCGCGGCGGCGATCATCGAAAGCTGCGAGACCCACACGCGCACGGCCGAGGCCTCGGTGGACCTGTCGAAGGTCCCCGGGATGCCTCCGGAGCTGCTGGCCTCCCTGAAAAGCATGGTGATCCGGGTCCCGGTGACCCAGGCGGTGATCTACGGATGGTACGACAACGAGAAGGGCAGTTACGTCCGCATGCTGGGCGACCGGACGGTGTCCATCGCCGAGACGCTCTAACCGGCGGCCGATAAACGCCCATCTGCGGTGTTACGCTCATCCCGCTTCCATTGCGGCGTACTGAAGTACGCCGCATGGAGCGGGACTCGCGTGCCTTGCATCCGGGCATTTCTCGACCGCCTGTTTCTCTAATGAAAAAACCGTGCACGAAGGTGCACGGTTTTTTTCATGACATAAAAGCGGCCTTCCACGTCCGGTCACAGGAGCGATTGACGACCGCCGTGTCAAAAAACTTCGTTCGGCAGCGGAACAGACCGAAGGCCGCTTTTATCCGGTGAACCCGTAGTGGTAGACTTCGTAGGTGGTTTCCCCGCCCAGCAGTTTGTCCACCTTGGCCTGGATCTCTTTGCGGTCCCGGCTGGCCAGCCAGTTCTTCCAGTCCTGCGAAGATTGCCAGGTGCTGATCACGATGAATTCTTCGGGCTTTTCGAGGCTGCGCAGGGTCTCGCCGGAGATGTAGCCTTCCTGCGCCGTGGCCAGCATGCGCATCTGCCGGAAGAGGGTGATCATCTCCCGGGCCTTGTCTGCGGACACTCGTCGTTTGATCAATACCTTGATCGCCATGACACCCTCCTTCCGAAAACACCTCGTTTAGGCTTTGATCTCCTGTCAAAGAGTAGACCAGCCGCCCGACACGGTCAAGCCCCAAGCAAAATCGCTCAAAGCCGGCCGGCCCGCCGTTTCCTCGAGCGGTGCCGACATCGGCGTTGATTCAAAAGTGATTCGGCTCCTCCCCTTGGTTCCTGGCAAATGAATCATCCCCGCCGTTTACGGAGGGGATGATTCATTCGGGCATCAGACGCCTCAGGCTGATTTCCAGGGCGACGAACTCCTCCGCCGACAGGGTCTCGGCGCGCCGCGCGGAGTCGATTCCCGCTTGCTCCAGCGCGCGGGCCGCCAGGCCGGGGCTGATCGAAAGCCCCGATGCGGACAGCGCGTTCCTGAGGGTTTTTCTGCGCTGGCCGAAGGCCGCGGCGATCAGTTTGAACAACCGGGCTTCATCGTGAGGCGGGTCGGCGCGGGGCGGCGCAAATCGGATTTCGAGCACCTCGGAGTCGACTTTGGGGACGGGGTGGAAGGCTCCGGCCCCGACGCGGCACAGGGGCTTCACCGCCGCGCAGTAAGCGAGCATGGCGGTGATGCGGCCGTAGTCCCTGCCGCCGGGCGGCGCTGTCAGCCGGACCGCCAGTTCCCGTTGAAACATGAGCACGGCTCTCGGCACGTGTCGGCGGGATTCGATTAAACGGATCACGACCTGAGAGGAGATGTTGTAGGGAAGATTGCCGAAGACGGTGAGCGGTCGGCCGGCCTGCCGGGCCAGGCCGGCCCAGTCGATGTCAAGAACATCCGCCTCCACCATCTGCACATTTGAGACCCCGGCGGCCTGAAGCTCGTCTTTCAGGACCGCAGCGAGACGGCGGTCTTTTTCGATGGCGATCACGGACCGCACCGCCTGCGCCAGAGGAAGCGTCAACGCACCCAGGCCGGGGCCGATTTCCACCACGACATCTTCCTGGCAGACCCCCGACCGGTTCACGATCATCTGCGCGATCGAAGGGTCGGAAAGGAAGTTCTGCCCCAGCCGCTTCTGCGGATGAAGCGCATGCAAACGGAGAAGCGCTCGAGGAGACATCAGGGCCATTTTCGTTCTACCGACCGAATCGCTTCGCACACGTAGAAAAAAAGTCCTCGGATTCGGCGGCAGCGTAGCAGGAAATCGCGGCGGGATCAATCCGGCTGGAGAATCCGCATCTGTTCTTCTCTTTTCTTGACTTTTCTAATTTCATCCATTAGGTTGCCTTTCAAATTGCTAATTCGCGGATCAGAAACCACATCCTATAGAGGGAGGCAACCCATGCCTAGAAAAAAAGGCAAGTCCATCAGTTTCGACGCCATGGTGAAGTTCTTCCTGCACACCTACGATATCCCGACCAAGCGGGATGTCGAAAAACTCATGGGTCGCCTGGACCGCCTGGAGACCATGATCGCATCGGCGGCGGCAGCCGGCCGCGGCCGAGCCGTTCGGCGCCGCGGCGGGGTCCCGGCCGCCGAAGCCGTTCTGGGCGCCATCAAGCGTTCCCGGCAGGGGCTCAAGTTCGCCGACATTCAAGCCAAAACCGGTTTTGTCGACAAGAAGATCCGCAACATCATTTTCCGCCTGAACAAGCTCGGCAAAATCAAGCGGCACAGCCGCGGGGTTTACGTCGCCCTATAGCCGGGTCCTGCATGAACCCCCACGCCGAAGCCTCTCAAACAGACGTTGCCCCGGGCGACGAGATTCACGGCTATCGCATCCTGCGAGTGGAACGCCTGCCGGAAATCCACGCGGTGTTCCACGAACTGCAGCACCGGGCCACCGGCGCCCGGCATATCCACGTCCGCCGGCCGGATCGCGAGAACACTTTCGGTGTCATCTTCAAGACGGTGCCCCGGGATTCCACCGGCGTGGCGCACATCCTCGAGCATGTGGTCCTGTGCGGATCCGAGCGCTTCCCCGTGCGGGACCCCTTTTTCTCGATGCTCAAGCGCAGCCTGAGCACCTTCATGAACGCTTTCACGGCGTCCGACTGGACCATGTACCCGTTTGCGTCCCAAAACCGCAAAGATTTCTACAACCTGATGGACGTCTACCTGGACGCCGCTTTTTTCCCCCGGATAGACGAGCTCAGCTTTAAGCAGGAGGGCCACCGCCTGGAGCTCGAGCCCGCGGCGGAGGGAGGCGACCGCCTCGCCTACAAGGGGATCGTCTACAATGAAATGAAGGGGGCCATGTCCTCCCCGGACCAGGTCATGGTGCGCTCGATTTTGAAGGCCCTGTACCCGGACACCACCTACTCCAACAACTCCGGCGGCGACCCGTCCGACATCCCCTCTTTGAGCTACCACCAGCTGAAGGAGTTCCACCGGCGGCACTACCATCCCAGCAACGCCTACTTTTACACCTACGGCGATCTGCCGTTGAAGGACCACCTGGCGTTTATTGCCAGCACCGTTTTGAGCCGGTTCGACGCCATCGACCCGGCGACCGATGTGCCGCCCCAGCCGCGCTGGGACACCCCGCGCACGGCGCGTTTCCCGTACCCCTTCTCCCGGAACGAGGACCCGGCCCACAAACACCAGACGTGCGTGGCCTGGCTCACGAGCGACATCCGTGAGACGGGCGAGGTCCTGTCGCTGGCGCTGCTCGAGCAAATCCTGATCGGAAACGCCGGGTCGCCGCTGCGCAAGGCGCTGATCGACTCCGGCCTGGGTTCGGACCTGTGCGACGGCAGCGGGTACGATGCGGACAACCGGGACACGCATTTCACGGCCGGCTTGAAGGATGTGGCGTCGGACGCGGCGGAGAAGGTCGAGCGGGTCGTCTTCGATGTGCTCACCGGCCTCGCCGAACGCGGCATCGACGCGGAGCTGGTGGCGTCCGCCATTCATCAGCTGGAATTTCACCGCCGGGAGATCACCAACACGCCCTACCCTTACGGCATCAAGCTGCTGCTGGCCGCAGGCGGCACCTGGATCCACGGCGGAGACCCGCTGCGCGTGCTGAAGTTCGACGCCGACCTGGCGGCCATCCGCCGTGAAATGGAACGCGGCCGGTTCTTCGAACGGCAGCTCGCGCGGTTTTTTCTGGAGAACCCCCACCGGCTCCGCTTGACCCTTTGCCCCGACCCGGAAATGGCCGAACGCGAGGAGCGGCGCGTGGCGGCGGAGCTGGGGCGGATCCGACAGGCGCTGACCGTCCCCGAAACCGAAAAGCTGCGGCAGGACGCGGAGGCGCTGCAGCGGCGGCAGGAGGCCCAGGAGAGCGTCGACTGTCTGCCGACCCTGGAACGCGGGGACAT
>JALOPD010000081.1 GCA_025454075.1 Desulfobacterales bacterium
CTACCAGAGCTGGCTCAAGCCCCTGATCTACATCTCGATCCCCTGGGCCGTCAGCATCCACACGGTCACGGCCTACCTGTACTGCGGCCTGCCCGGCCGGGGGTTCTGGCTGACGGCCATCCTGGCCCCGCGCTTTCTGTCTTCGGCCTTCGCCTCGGGGCCGGCGCTCCTGATCCTGCTGTGCCTCGTGATCCGTCGGGTGAGCAACTTCGACCCGGGCTGGAAGCAGATCCAGTCGCTTGCCGTCACGGTGGCCTACGCCATCTGCATCAACGTGTTCTTCCTGCTGTGCGAGGTGTTCGTCGCCTTCTACAGCCAGATCCCCGAGCACATGGACCATCTTAAGTACCTGTTCGTCGGCCTGCACGGCCATGGGGCCTACGTGCCGTGGATGTGGGCGTCGATGACGCTGATGGTCATCGGGATCATCCTGCTGGTGAACCCGGTCACGCGCAAAACCGAGGGAACGCTCATCGTGGCCTGCCTGTGCGTGTTCTTCGGCTGCTGGATCGACAAGGGCATGGGCATGATCTCGGGCGGCTTCGTGCCCAACCCGCTGCACGAGGTGAACGAGTACATCCCGACCCTGCTTGAGGGTCTGATCACCATCGGGGTCTACGCGCTGGGCTTCTTCGTGCTCTCGATCCTCTTCAAGATCGCGGTGTCGGTCAAGGAGGAAGTGCGTGCATAAAAAGGGCTGCGCCCTTTTTATATCAGAAACAAAAAAGAGGGGATCTTCCGGTGCGGAGAGTCCCCTTTTTTTAAATCACATCTCATAGTCCTGAGAGCATTTACAATAGCCGCACAAAGCCGCATAACGGCCTCAGCGCCGTTTTTCGTCCCCCGGCCAACCGTCAGGACGTGTCTGACCGGAGCCGGTCGGGTTCAAGCTCCTCGCTTGACTCAAGCTTGACGGCCGACACCTTAAACTCCGGTATCTTGCACAGCGGGTCGACCGCCGGGCCCGTCAGTAGGTTGGCAGGGGCCTCCCGCCAGTGAAACGCCATGAAGGCCTGCCCCCGGGATACCCGCCGGTCCCTGTGAACGAAAGTCCTGATGTTGCCGCGCCGGGAGGCCACCCGAATCGGGCGACCTTCGACGAGACCGATGCGCTCCGCATCCCCCGGGTTGACGTCGATTCGGCTTCCCGGCGAGAGCGTTTCCAGCACGCGGGCGCGGCGGCTCATGCTGCCCGTGTGCCAGTGCTCCAGCACGCGGCCGGTGGTGAGCAGGATGGGGAACTCCGCGTTCGGCGCTTCGGCCGGCGGGCGGTATTCCACCACGTGGAACTTGCCCCTGCCGCGGGTAAAACGCCCCTCGTGCAGGCGCGGGGTACCGAGATGGCCTTCGTCCCAGCAGGGCCACTGGATGCCGCCGCTTTGTTCGAGGCGCGCGTGGCGGATACCGCCGTAGATCGGTGCCAGCGAAGCGATTTCATCCATGATCGCCGCGCTGGAGGCGTAGGCCATGGGATAGCCGGACCGGGTCGCAATCTCCGCCACGATGCGCCAATCCTCCCGCGCCTCGCCCGGCGGCGGGAGGACGCTGCGCACCCGCTGGACGCGGCGCTCCGTGCTGGTGAAGGTTCCGTCCTTTTCCGCGAAGCAGGCGGCCGGCAGAACCACATCGGCCATCAAGGCCGTCTCTGTCGGAAATATGTCCTGCACGGCCAGGAACCCGATCTTGCTGAAGGCCCGCCGGGCATGGATCAGGTTGGGCTCGCTCATCAGCGGGTTTTCGCCGACTACATACAACGCCTGCAGCCGCCCATCGTCGGCGGCCTGAACCATTTCCGTCAGGGACAGGCCCGGTTCGGGGTCGATCTCGGCTCTCCAAGCCCGGGTGAACTTCGCGCGGGCCTCGGCGTCGGCCACTTTCTGGTAGCCGGGGAACACGTTCGGCAGGGCCCCCATGTCGCAGGCTCCCTGCACATTGTTCTGGCCCCGCAGGGGCGAAAAGCCGGTCCCCGGCCGGCCCATGTTGCCGGTCAGCATCAGCAGGTTGCTGACGGCCTTGACGTTGTCGGTGCCGGTGGTGTGCTGTGTGATCCCCATCCCGTAGACGGCCACCAGGGTTTCGGCCGTGCCCAGAATGCGGGCGCTGCGGACGATGAGGTCCGACGGCACACCGGTGACGGCCGACACCGTATGGGGGTCATAGGCCGCGAGTGAGCGCCGGAAGCGCTCGAAATCCTCGCAGCGATCCGCGATGAAGGCGGCGTCGAATAAATCCTCGCCGAGGATGATGTGCATCAGACCGTTGAGCAGGGCCACATCGCTGCCGGGCCTCTGGCACAGATGCAGTTCGGCCATTGCCGCCAGCTCGGTCCGGCGGGGGTCGGCGACGATCAGCCGCGCGCCGTTCAGCCTGACGTTCTGTTTGATGCGGCGGCCGATGATCGGGTGGCACTCGGTGGTGTTGGAGCCGATCACCAGCAGGGCGGACGCACGGCCGATGTCTTCGATGCTGTTGCTCATGGCCCCTTCGCCGAATGCGGCCAGGGCGGCCACCACCGTGGAGGAATGGCACAGCCGGGCGCAGTGGTCGATATTGTTCGTGTGCAGGACCGCCCGGGCAAACTTCTGCACGAGGTAGTTCTCCTCGTTCGTGCACTTGGCCGAGCTCAGCACTCCGAGGGAGCGCGGGCCGCCGGTTGCGCAGGCGCGTTTAAGCTCGGACGCCACGCGGTCCAGGGCCTCCTCCCAGTCGGCCTCGCGAAATATTTCTGCAACCGCCCCCTTGGTGCGAGACCTGGCGACCCCCTCCCTGCGGATCAGCGGACGGGTGAGGCGTTCCGGGTGGTGCACGAAGTCCAGGCCGAAGCGACCCTTGACGCAAAGGCCGCCCTGGTTCACCGGGCTTTTGCGGTCGCCCTTGACCGCGACGATGCGGTCGCTGCGCACCCCGACGGTCATGGAACAGCCCACCCCGCAAAAGGGGCACACCGTGGTCACCTCCCATTGCGGGACCGCAGCTTGCTTGGGCACTAAAGCACCGGTGGGGCAGCGCTCCACGCACTCGCCGCAGGTCTGGCAGACCGACTGGGCCAGGGGCTTCGCGCCGAAGGTGCTGATACGCGTGTGAAAGCCGCGCGCGGCGAAATCGATCGCTCCCAGACCCTGAATCTCATGGCACACCCGCACGCACTTGCCGCACAGGATGCACTTGTTGGGGTCGAAGTAAAACGCGGGGTTGGAGGCATCGATCGGCTTGGCGGCGACCGTGCGGCGCAGCCGTCCGACGTCGGATGGGTCCACGCCGAGGTAGCGCGCCACCGCCAAAAGCTCGCAGTCCCGGCTTTTGAAGCAGGTCAGGCAATCATAGGGGTGGTTGGCGATGGCCAGCGCCGCAATGTTGCGGCGGATGCGGCGAATGGGCTCGCTTTCCGTGACGACCACCATGCCGTCCGCCGCCGGGGTGGTGCACGAAGTGGGCAGCCCCCGCATGCCTTCGATCTGAACGATGCACAGGCGGCAGGCGCCGAAGGGTTTCAAATGCGGATCGTCGCAAAGGGTCGGAATGGAAATGCCGGCCGCCCGGGCGGCCTCGAGCACGGTTGTTCCGGCAGGCACCTGGATGGCACGGCGGTCGATGGCGAGTGTAATCTTTTTCACAGGGATTTCCTCCGCAGGCTGGGCCGTCAACGGACGACGATCGCCTGCTGCTTGCAGGACTGGTAGCACGTGCCGCAGCGGGTGCACTTGCCCGCGTCGATCACATGCGGCTCTTTTTTTTCTCCGGTCACGGCCCCTACCGGACAGTCACGGGCGCAGCGCTGGCAGCCCGTGCAGCGCTCGGGGTCGATTTCATAGTGAAAAAGGTCCCGGCAGACCCCGGCGGGGCACTTGCGCTTGCCGACATGGCTCTCATATTCATGACGAAAATAGCGCAGGGTGGAAAGAACGGGGTTGGGTGCGGTCTGACCTAATCCGCACAGCGATCCCTTCTGGACGGTTTCGCTCAGGTCGGCCAACAGGTCGAGGTCTTTTTCCTGGCCACGGCCGCGGCAGATGTCCTCCAGGATGTCAAGCATCTGGCGCGTGCCTAGACGGCAGGGCAGGCACTTGCCGCAGGATTCCGCCTGGGTGAAGCTCAGAAAGTAGCGGGCCACGTCCACCATGCAGGTATCTTGGTCCATGACCACCATCCCGCCCGAGCCCATGATGGACCCGGCGGCCACCAGGGATTCGTAGTCGGCCGGCAGGTCGAAGCGGCCGGCCGGAATGCAGCCGCCGGACGGCCCCCCGGTCTGAACCGCTTTGAGCGCCTTGCCCTCGGCCGCGCCGCCGCCGATGCCTTCAATGATGTCGCCCAAGCTGATCCCGAGGGGCACTTCGATCAGGCCGGTGCGGCGGATCTTGCCGGCCAGCGAAAAGGTCTTGGTCCCCTTGCTGGTTTCAGTGCCGAAGCGGGAATACCATCCTGCGCCATGCTGTAGGATGGCCGACACGTTGCCGAGCGTCTCCACGTTGTTGATCGTGGTGGGCTCGCCCCACAGCCCGGACTGAGCTGGAAAGGGCGGCCGGGACCGGGGCATCCCGCGCTCGCCCTGGATCGAGGCCATCAAGGCGGTCTCCTCGCCGCAGACAAACGCCCCGGCGCCCTGCTTGATCGCGACGTGGAACCGGAACCGGCTGCCCAGAATTTCCCGACCGAGAAGGCCGCAGCGCTGCATGTCGGCGATGGCCTTCTCCAGGCGCGCGATGGCCAGCGGGTATTCGGCGCGCGCGTAGATATAGCCCTCGGCCGCGCCGATGGCATACGCGGCGATAAGCATGCCTTCCAGCACGGCGTGCGGATCGCCTTCCAGCAGCGCGCGGTCCATGAAGGCGCCGGGGTCGCCTTCATCCGCGTTGCACACGATGTATTTAGCGCGGCCGGGGGCCTGGCGGGCAAAGGTCCATTTGCTTGCGGTGGGAAACCCCGCCCCGCCGCGGCCGCGCAGACCGGAATCCTTGATTTCCCGAATCACGGCTTCCGGCGGCATATCCAGAGCCCGCTTGAGGCCGCTGTAGCCGCCGCGGGCGATGTAGTGATCGATGTTGGCCGGGTCGATGTGTCCGCAGTTGCGCAGGGCAATGCGAACCTGGGGGCGCATCATCGGGTGCCTCTCCATCGGCGGAATGGTGTCGATCTCACCGCTGCCGTAGGTGAACTCCGCCCAGCGCCGGCAGGGGTCGTCCCGGGTCAGATAGCGACGGAGGATCGTCTCGGCCTTTTCCGGCGTGAGCCCGCCGTAGTAGATCATGGGCCTCCCCGGCTTACGGACGCCCATGAGGGGCTCGGCGTAACACATGCCGATGCAGCCGACTTCCATGATGCGCGCCAGAACGCGAGCTGATTTCAACGCGTTGCGGACGGCGGCCATGACCTCGCCCGCACCCGAAGCACGGCCGCAGGTCCCCATGCCGATGGTGATCAACGGCTGCGGCAGGGTTTGCAGCCATGCCCATTCCCGTTCGGCCCTGGCTTGCAGCGATGCGTAGTCCATGGGCTCCCCCTATTGCTTCTTCGGCAGGTTCGTGGCCGTTGCATCCTCATGCACTCGGATGTCGGAGAGACACTGACAGGTGTTGGCCGGGTTCATGCGGCCTTTGACGGAATCGTCCACCACCACGACCGGTGCGATGGCGCAGGAACCGAAGCAGGCCACGGTTTCGAGCGTGAATTGCCGGTCCGGCGAGGTTTCTCCAGGTGAAAGGTCGAGGCGCTGTCGGATTTCCTCTAAGATGCGGTCGGAGCCCTTGACGTGGCAGGCCGTGCCGCGGCAGACGCGGATGATGTGGCGGCCGACTGGCGCAAGGCGGAACTGCTCGTAGAAGGTGGCCGTCCCGAAGACGGATGCGGCCGGCCTCCCGGTCAGCAGCGCGATTTCCTCGAGCGCGTTCTCCGGAAGATACCCCAGTCGACCCTGAACCATCTGCAGCATGGGGATCACCTCATCCGGCCTTCCGGCGAATCTCTTTCGCAGCTCCGCCATCAGGCCTTCAACCCGGGCCGGGTCTTCGCTCGTCAGGTGCAGGTCCGGTGCGGACGGGGCCGGTGTCGGCTCAGGGCGGGCGGTCTCGGCCGGGTGTTCTCTTTTGGGGGCCAGAGCACCCCTGACCGCCGAAACGAACTCCTCCTCGCTGAACGGTTTGGAGAGATAGTCTTTGACCCCGAGCTTCATGGCCGTGACCGCCGAGTCCACCGTAGAGTAGCCGGTGATTACGATGACGCTGGTATCCGGCCGGTCGTGCTTGACCTGCTTGATCACCTCCAATCCGTCGATGTCGGGAAGGCGCAGATCGGCAATGAGCAGGTCGACCTCCTTCCGGTGGAACCTGTCCAGCGCGCCTCGGCCGGACATGGCCAAGTCCACGGCGCGGTAGCCCTCTTCTTCCAGGATCATCTGAAGACCCTTGGCCACGCTGTCTTCGTCCTCCAGCAGCAGGATCTGCGGCCATGGGCGGTCTGCCGTGCGCACGGCTTCCTGCAACGCGTTCATGTGGGTGTCCCCTCATGCCGATGGAGCGGCCCGGCCTACCAGGCCTCCCGCTCCAGCCGTTTGTAGATGAATCGCAGCTGCTCGTCCGAAAGAGTCCCGATATGTTCACGAAGCCACTGCAGATCGCCCGAGGCGATCGCCGCCTTGGCCTCGGTGCTCATCCGGTAGCCCTCCAGGACCTCGGAGCCCCGCTCCATAAGCGCCTTCCAGAAGTCTTCGTCCAGCCGGGTGCGGTCCAGGACCGCGGTGACCTCGTGCTTCTGGATGAGCTTGTCCTCCTCGCTCTTTTCGACCTTCTGAATGACCTCTTCGGTGCGAGGCGATTTCTGGCCCTTGAGCGCCCCGTCCACGGCCGACTTGATCTCATCCTCGGTGAAAGGCTTAGGCAGGTAGTCGAACGTGCCCAGCTTCATCGCATCCACCGCGGAGGAGACGCTTGCGTAGCCGGTGATGACCACCACGCCGGTCTCGGGCCGCCGCGACTTTACCCGGCGGATGACGTCCAAGCCGTCGATGTCCGGCAGCCGCAGGTCCGCTACCAGCAGGTCGAACTCCTTCCGCGCCAAACGATCCAGGGCATCGCGCCCGGTCATGGCCAAATCCACGGCGTAGCCCTCTTCGCTGAGAACGATCTCAAGGCCCTTGGCCACGCTCATTTCATCCTCCATCACGAGAATGCTGGGCGGAACCGGCTGCAGTCGACTTATCGTGGTGTCATGGAAGGTAAACATGGGCGATCCTCCTGTTTGAGCGTTCCTGCCTCGCTGTTAAGCAAGCCGCGTGCCGATAGCGGGCGGACAGCAGATTTGTTTAAATAGCTTATAATATCAATTTGTTGTAGGTTAACAAGAAATACGAAGGAGAGATTTATGGTCTGAAAGCGTATCGTGAGTTATACGCCGGTGGGGCGAGTCGATCGGTTTTTAGATTGCCTTCAACCGGTTAGGCCCGTATGAGTGGCGGAACGCCAATTATCGCGGTTCATCCGCAGCGCCGGCACCGGCTCCCCGTCCGGGGGAGATGCCGTGCCTTTTCAGCAGGGTGGAAAAGTTGGGCCGCTGCATCCCGACGGCTTTGGCTGCCTCGCTGATGTTCCCGCCGGCCGCGGAGAGCGCTTTCAGTAGGAAGGCCTTCTCCATCCGGCCGTAGTGATCTTCAATAATGCGTTTCTTCAGCGCACGCAGCTCGTTCAGTGTGCCGGGAACCCGGCCCGGGGCCGCCCCCCGGCTGCCGTACAGGTTGTCCGCCAGGTGGTGATAATCCAGAACGGCCTCGTCCGCCATGATCACCAGCCGTTCCACCACGTTTTTGAGCTGCCGCACGTTGCCCGGCCAATCGTGGTTGATCAGGGCCTCCAGCGCCTCGTCGCTGAAGCCCTGGATCCGACGGCCCATTTCGCGGCAGTAGATGCGCAGGAAGTGATAGGCCAACTTGGAGATGTCCTCGCGCCTTTCCCGCAGCGGTGGGATGTAGATGGGCAGGACGCTCAGCCGGTAGAACAGGTCGTCGCGGAACTTGCCCCCCTCGGCCAGCAATTTCAAGTCTTGGTTGGTGGCGGCGATGATGCGAATGTCGGTCCGGCGCGTCAGGCTCGCACCGACCGGCCGGTACTCGTGGGTTTCCATCACCCGCAGCAGCTTGCCCTGAACGTCCAGCGTCAAGTTGGCTACTTCGTCCAGGAAAAGTGTCCCGCCGTTGGCCACTTCGAAGATGCCGGGCTTGTCGTGCGTCGCGCCGGTGAACGCACCCTTGACATGCCCGAACAGCTCGCTTTCCAGCAGCGAGGGCGAAAACGTGCTGCAATCGGCCACGACGAACTGCTTGTCGGCGCGCTGGCTGTGGGCATGGATGGCCTTGGCGAACAGCTCCTTGCCGGTGCCGCTTTCGCCTTCCAGCAGGATGATGGTGTCGGTGGGGGCGGCCCGGCGGATCTCCTCGAAGATGCGCAGCATACGCGGGTCTTCGCCGACGATGTTGCTGAAATCGAACTTGGCGTAGAGCTGCTTGCGCAGCGCCAGGTTCTCCTCGGTCAACCGCCGGGTCTTGACCGCTTTCTCCACGGTCAGCACCAGCTCCTCGTCCGAAAAGGGCTTGGACAGGTATTCGAAGGCGCCCAGTTTCATGGCCTTCACGGCGTCCGGCACCGAGGAGTAACCGGTCATCACCACCACGCTGACCCTGGGGACCTCGCGGTGGATGACCTTGAGGACCTGAAGCCCGTCGATGTCCGGAAGCTTCATGTCCAACAGGACCAGTTCGTAACGGTTCTTCTGGAGCGCTTCGAGGCCGCTGCGGCCGTCGTGGACGGCGTCCACGGCGTGCCCCTGGTCGCTCAGCACCAGACGGCAGCCGGCACAGACGGCAGGCTCATCGTCGATGATCAGGATGGAGGCGGGCGGCACCATCTACAACCTCCGCTCAAGCCGGTTTCCGGCTCGCAGGCAGGACCACGGTGAACTGCGATCCCCGGCCCGGCCGACTGGAAACCTCCAGCCGTCCCTGGTGATTCTTGATGATTCCGAAGCTGACCGCCAAGCCGAGCCCGGAGCCGTTTTTCTTGGTCGAGAAGAACGGCTCGAAGATCTTGCCTAAATTCTCGGCCGGGATCCCGCAGCCGGTGTCGATGATATCCACCGCCAGCTCGTGGCGGGTTGAGTTGATGCGGGTGCGGATGCTGATCGTGCCGTTTTCGTCGATGGCCTGGACGGCATTCAGCAGCAGGTTCACGAACACTTGCTCCAGCTGGTTGGCGTCGATGCAGCCCTCCGGCAGGTCGGGGGTCAAGTCCTTTTCGACCCGGATGTGCCGCAGGCGAAACTCATTTTCGAGGATGTTGAGGGATTTTTGGAGGATGGTGAGGATGCTGGCCGGGGTTTTGCGCGGCTCCTTGTCCCGGGCGAATTCCAGCAGCTCCTGGATGATGAACTTGCAGCGCTGCGTCTCGCGCATGATGATCCCCAGCCCTTCTTTCAAAGGGCCCTCTTCCGGAACCTTCTTAAAGAGGTTCGAGCTGAATAGCAGAATGCCGGCCAGCGGGTTGTTGATTTCGTGCGCGATCCCGGCCGCCATGCGCCCTAATGCCGAAAGCTTTTCCGTCTGCAGGGCCAGCAGATCGAATTTGGATTTCTGGGCTTCGATGAGGCGGTTTTTTTCGATCGCCAGCGCGCACTGGTCGGTCAAGGAAACCAGAAAGTCGCGCTCCCCATCCGACACCGCCCGCACCTCGGCAAAATAAATGCGGAGGATGCCGGCGATGTGGTTGCGGAAACTCAGGGAAGTGTCCAACACCATCCGGATCCCCTCCCTGGCCGCTTCCTGGGGGTAGTGAATGCGCGGGTCGTGCTGGATGTCTTCGATGACGATCACCCGGCTTTGCCGATACAAGTCCGTGATCAGGTTCTTCTGGGTGACGGGGCCCTTGGCGAGGTAGGATTCACTGAGGTTGTAGGCGGCGCTCAACTCCAGTTCGTCGGTGTCCAGGTTCAGGATGCGCAGGATGGCCCCCTTGGCGCCCAACGCCTCGGTGGCCTTCCAGACCGCCAGATCCAGAACTTCCTTGAGATCGGTGCTGGAGTGCACCGCCTTGCTGATTTCACGGAAGGTGTTGTAAAAGACTTCGAGGTTATTAGGGGTCTGCCCCATATTCCGGTCTCCTCGGGGAAGAAGTCAGAGCCGGATGGCCGGTCGCAAGCGGCGGAGAACCGCTGCCCCTGGAAATCGAGGTTTACGGCGCGTCCGGCCAGGAAAACCAGTGGGTTGCCTGCCACTTGAAAGTTACGCCGACGGTCGATTCAATGTCAAGCCAAATCGTGTCGGGGCCGCTTTTCACAAGACCAACCATTGCATAGGACTGAGCCATGATCCCTTTTGAGCTCCGAAAATTCGTTGCCGGCGATACCGATGCGGCGCTGCGGCTTTGGCGGCGGACCGAAGGCGTTGGGCTGAGCGACGCCGACCGTCCGGACCGGCTCCGCGAATTTCTATCCCGCAACCCGGGTTTGAGCCGCGTCGCCGTATCCGGGGGAAACCTCATCGGGACCATCCTCTGCGGCACCGACGGCCGCCGCGGCTACATCCACCATCTTGCGGTCGCAGCGGAATCGCGGCGAAACGGAGTGGGCCGAGCCCTCCTCGCAGACGCCCTCTCGGCCCTCCAGCGAATCGGCATCCGCAAATGCCACGCCTTCGTTTTTCAATCCAACCCCTTCGGAGAGATTTTCTGGGAGCGGTCGGGATGGCAGCGCCGCGACGATCTTCAAGTTTATTCCAGGATGCTGAACAGCTGACGCCCTCTTTTCAGCTGCTCTCTTCAACCCTATATTCTTCAACAAACAACACCGCTTACGATTCGGGCAAGGCGCCGCTTGAAACCGTGCCTCGTGCCCGTTGCGCAGTCCAAACGACGTATAGGAAAAAATGTCAACGGGAGATAGAAATGAACCGGAGAGCAAAGAAGCTGGCCGAACGCCTGCGTGCGTTCGTGGATGATGTGAACGCTTTTGTCGAAGGCTGCTCGGAAAAAGATTGGAAGAAAGTGTGCACCGCGGAGGAATGGCCGGTGGGAGTGACCGCCCGCCACATCGGTGCCGGGCACTTCGAGGCCGTCGATCTGGCGCGTATGATCGTGAGCGGCCGGAAGTTGCCGGAGATCACCATGGAACAACTGGCAGGGATGGCCAACGAGCACGCCCGCCGGAACGCCGAGTGTACGAAGGAGGAAGTCCTGGGCGTCCTCCGCCGCAACGGCAAAGCCCTTGTCGACTATGTGGCCGGGTTGTCGGACGCCGAGCTGGATCGCACCGGGCACCTTGCCCTTGCCGGAGGCGAAGTGACCGCGCAGCAGCTTATGGAGATGGTCATACTCCAGTCGGGCGGCGAGCACCTTGCGCACATGAAAGCCGCGCTACAACCTTGAAAATCCGGTCGAATCGACTGAATTTTCAAGGTATGACATGCCGCTCTTCCGGGGCCGAGGAATGCCCCTGAGAAAAACGGCTATTGATCCTGCAGGGTAATTTGTGCAGAATAGCGCATCGGTACGCCGGCATAGGTGCGCAAGCGGGGCACCTTGATTTTACGGCTCTGGGAGAACATTGGGTTGCTGATATGATCCATAACTTCAACATAGCGCTGATCCAGCTGGCGCTGGGCGGCACCCCGGAGCAAAACCTGGAAAAGAGCCTCGCATGGGTGCGCAAGGCCGCGCGGCAGGGCGGGCAGGTGATCTGCCTGCCCGAGCTCTACCGCTCGGCTTATTTCTGCCAGAAGGAAGACGCGCGGCATTTCGACCTGGCCGAGCCTCTGCACCCAACGTCGTTTACCGCGTTCCGCGCTGCGGCGAAAGAGCTGGGGGTCGTCATCATCGTGCCCTTCTTCGAGAAGCGCGCCGCGGGCGTATACCACAACAGCGCCTACATTATCGATTCCGACGGCAGTGAGGCCGGCCTTTACCGCAAGATGCACATTCCCGACGACCCCGGCTTTTACGAAAAGTTCTACTTCACCCCCGGAGATCTCGGGTTTAAAGCGGTCCCCACGGCGTTCGGGAAAATCGGGCCCCTCATCTGCTGGGACCAGTGGTACCCCGAAGCCGCCCGCATCACGACCCTGCACGGCGCCCACGTTTTGGTCTACCCCACGGCGATCGGCTGGCACCCGCACGAGAAAGAGGAGCACGGCGCCCGCCAGCTCGATGCCTGGATGACGGTTCAGCGCGGGCATGCCGTTGCCAACGGCATCTACGTGGCGGCCGTCAACCGCGTGGGGCTCGAGCAGCCCGAGAAGGGGCAGCCCGGCCTGGAGTTCTGGGGGTCGTCGTTCATCGCCGGCCCGCAGGGTGAAATCATCGCCCGGGCCTCGACGGACCAGGAGGAGATCCTAATGGCCGGGGTGGACCTGGAGCGGATGGAGGAGGTGCGGCGGAATTGGCCCTTCCTGCGCGACCGTCGCATCGACGCCTACGGCGATATCCTGAAACGCTACCTCGACTGACGGAATCGATGAGCAATCCGACCAGGCGGCTTCCGGCGGAGTGGGAAAAACACCAGGCGACCCTGCTGGCGTTTCCGCACGACGGCCGAGACTGGCCCGGCAAGTATGACGCCGTCAAATGGGCGTTCGTCGAGATCATCCGGAAGGTGACGGCTCATGAACCCGTTCTGCTGGTGGTGAAATCCCGGGAGCACCGCGACCGCGCGGCCGCAATGCTCAAGCAGGCCCACGCCGATGCGGGCAAGGTCCGCTACATCATTCTCCCCACCAACCGCAGCTGGATGCGCGACTCCGGACCTCTCGTCGTAAAACGCAGCGACGGCAAGCGCGAGGCGCTGCAATTCCGTTTCAACGGCTGGGCCAAGTACCCGAACCATCGTCTGGACGCGAAGATCCCGGCGGCGGTGGCCGCCGCCCTGAACCTCCCGCTGACGCAGGTGTGCCACCACGGCAGGCCGGTCGTGCTCGAAGGCGGCGCCATAGAGGTCAACGGCTCCGGCACGCTGATCACGACCGAAGAATGCCTGCTGGATGCCGAAACGCAGGTGCGCAACCCGGGCTTCTCCAGGAAGGACTACGAGGCCGTCTTCAAAGAGTACCTCGGCGTCCGCAAGGTGATCTGGCTGGGCGCGGGCATCGACGGCGACGACACCCACGGGCACGTCGACGACATCTGCCGCTTTGTGAGCCGCACGACCGTCGTCGCCTGCGTGGAGAAAAACCGGGGCGACATCAACCACGAACGGCTGCGGGACAACCTCGAAAGACTCAGGCGCGCCCGGCTGGAGGATAACACCACGCTGCAGGTGGTGCCCATTCCCATGCCGGGCCGGATCGATTTCGAGGACCTGAGGCTGCCGGCCAGCTATGTCAATTTCCTGATCACCAATGGGTGTGTGCTGGTCCCGACCTTCAACGACCCGAACGACGCCAAGGCGCTTGGAATTCTATCGGAACTGTTCAAGGGTCGCAAAGTGATCGGAATCCACGCGGTGGATCTGGTCTGGGGCCTGGGGACCCTGCATTGCCTGAGCCGCGAAATCCCCTCTGCATGACGTCGT
>JALOPD010000300.1 GCA_025454075.1 Desulfobacterales bacterium
CCCGTCGGCCCAGTCCGGCGGCAGCACCAGCATCACCGAGGTCAACCCGGAGGCCCTGAGCGAATCGGAGCTGAGCCGCAACACCCTGCGCAAGTACGGCGTCCACATCCTGCGGCATGCCATGGGCGCCCTCGGCAGCCTGAACTTCTTCAGCCTCCAGAAATTCGTCGAAGACTGCGAACGGGAGAGGCGCTCCGAAAGGACCTTCCTGGATAACCAGGCCAACAAGGGCGTGATCCCGCTTTACTTCCCCGCGGACGATTCCGCCCTGGAAGGCATCCGCGAGATCGCCGAGAAGGGCAATCCCAAGAACGCCGACCACACCCTGAGGAACGTGGAGGCCTTCATGAGCTGGGAAAAGCGGATCAACGACGCCGCCCGGAAAAAACTCTACTACCCGCAGCTGAACGATACGGTGATCGAATTGATCCGCAGGGGCGACTTCACGCCCTGACGGAGAGCGCACCCCCGAGAACCCTTTGCCCGTGGAGGACATGATGACCCCCGAGGAGAAAATCATCGGCATCCTCAAGGAAAACAGGATCGCCTACGAGGTTTTCGAGCATGAACCGGTCTACACCAATCCGACCATGGCGGCCGCTTTGAATGTATCCGAGGCCGAGACCGTCAAGTCGCTGGTGCTGATCACCAAGGAAAAGGCGATGGTCGTGCTCGTGCTTCCCGGCGACAAGAAGGTCGACTGGAAGCGGGCGGCCGCCGGCATCGGGACAAAGAAGGTCGGCTTCGCCAAGCCCGAGGAAGTCCTCGATAAAGTCGGCTGCGAGGTGGGCTGCGTCCCGCCGTTCGGCCAGCTGGCGGAGCTTCCGATTTACATGGACGCCGACATCACCAAGAAGGAATACGTCTATTTCAACCCCGGAGTGCACCACAGATCCTACAAGATCAAATCCTGGGACCTGAAGAAGCTCTGCCGACCGAAGATGGTCTAGCCGGAACGCAGAGGCTGAAAGGACAATCCTGATGCGCTATATACCTCACACCGATGAAGAAATCGCCGCGATGCTCTCAGCCGTGGGAGCCAAAGATCTGGAGGACCTCTTCGGCCACCTGCCGGCGGACTGCCGCCGCGACCGATCGATGGAGCTGCCGGAGGCCATGACCGAATGGGAGCTCGACCGGCACATGGATCGGCTGGCCGGGCTTACGGCGACGTTTCCGCGCTACAAGGTCTTCCTGGGGGCCGGCAGCTATCACCACCACATCCCGGCCAGCGTCTCCTACCTGCTGGGGCGCTCGGAATTCTCCACGGCCTACACGCCGTACCAGCCGGAGATCAGCCAGGGCACGCTGCAGGCGATCTACGAATACCAGACCCTCGTCACCCGCCTGCTGGGGATGGACGTCGCCAACGCCTCGATGTACGACGGCGCCTCGGCCCTGGCCGAGGCGCTCCTGATGGCCATCCGCATCACCCGCCGCACCACGGTGGCCGTCTCCAGGGCCATCCATCCCCATTACCGGGAGGTGGTGCGCGCCTACCTGCGGCCCACGGGCTACACGGTGATCGAGCTCGATTACGGGGCCGACGGGCGCACCGACCTCGGCGGCGCGGCCGGGGTTCCGGAGCTGGCCGCCATCGCCATCCAGTCGCCCAACTTCTTCGGCTGCATCGAGGATCTGCAGGCCGCCGCCCAGGCCGCCCACGCCGACGGCCGGACGCTTCTGGTGGCCTGCTTCACCGAGCCGCTCGCCTTCGGCCTGGTAAAAAGCCCCGGCCGGCAGGGGGCCGACATCGCCTGCGGCGAAGGCCAGAGCTTCGGCATCCCGCGCTCGTTCGGCGGTCCGGGGCTGGGCATGTTCGCCGCCAAGAAGGAATTCATGCGCAGCATGCCGGGCCGGCTGGTGGGCAAGACCACCGACCGGCAGGGCCGGCGGGGGTTCGTCCTGACGCTCTCTACCCGCGAGCAGCACATCCGGCGCGAGAAGGCCACCAGCAACATCTGCTCCAACCAGGGCCTGTGCGCCACCACGGCGGCCATGTACATGGCCTCGCTCGGCGGCACCGGCCTGCGGGAGCTGGCCGAGCTCAATCACGACAAGTGCGGCTATCTCAAGGCCGGCCTGGCGGCCGCCGGTTTGCGCCTGCCGTTCGGGGCGCCGACCTTCAACGAATTCGTGGTCGCCTTTCCGGCAGGCTTCGACCGGACCTACCCGCGCCTGCTCCGGCGCGGGATCGTGGCGGGCCTGCCCCTGGCCGCCTGGTATCCGGAGCTGACCGGCAGCTATCTGCTGTGTGTGACCGAGACGCTGACCCGCGCAGACCTTGACGAGCTGGTGAAGGAGGTGAGCGCATGAAGGCTTCCGTCGGTACCCGCGGATTGATCCTGGAGGAGCCCCTGCTGTGGGAAAAGGGGGCCAGAGGCCGCCGCGGCATGTCGCTGCCGCGGCGCGACGTCGAGCGCATCGCCGTCCCCGAGGGGGCCGCCGGCGACGGGCCGGATTTTCCGGACCTCTCCGAGGTGGACGTCGTGCGCCACTACACGCGCCTGTCCCAGTGGAATTTCGGGGTCGACACCGGCATGTATCCGCTGGGGTCCTGCACCATGAAGTACAACCCCAAGACCAACGAGCGCCAGGCCGCGCTGGCCGGCTTTGCCGGCGCCCACCCCCTGCTGCCGGCCCCGCTAGCGCAGGGGATCCTGGAGCTGCTCTACCATCTGGAGCGGTACCTGTGTGAAATCACCGGCATGGACGCGGCCTCGCTGCAGCCGGCGGCCGGGGCGCACGGAGAGCTGGCCGGCATGCTCATCTGCCATGCGTACCACCGGCATCAGGGGCGGGTTCGCTCCAAGATCCTCATCCCGGACACGGCCCACGGCACCAACCCGGCCAGCGCCTCGCTCTGCGGCTTCCAGAGCATTCCGCTCAAGTCGGGGCCGCAGGGCATGCTGGAGCCGGGCGCCGTTGCCGCCCTGATGGACGAGCAGACCGCCGGGATCATGGTGACCAACCCCAACACGCTGGGCCTGTTCGAGGAGAACATCCGGCAGGTGGCCGGGATCGTTCACGCCAAGGGCGGACTGGTCTACTGCGACGGCGCCAACATGAACGCCGTCATGGGCATCGTGGACATGCAGGCCATCGGGGTCGACATCCTGCATCTCAACCTCCACAAGACCTTCTCCACCCCCCACGGCGGCGGCGGCCCCGGCAGCGGCCCGGTGTGCGTGACCCGCGCGCTGGAGCGATTCCTGCCCGTGCCGCGCGTCGTGAAGCGCCGGGGGCGATATGCCCTCTCCGCTAAATTTCCGGACACGGTGGGCCGGCTGCACGCTTTCTATGGCAATGTCGGCGTGCAGCTCAAGGCTTACAGCTACATTCTCAGAATGGGGGCCGCCAGCCTCAAGCGCGCCAGCCAAATCGCCGTTCTGAACGCCAACTATATAAAGTCAAAACTCAAGGGCACCTACCACCTGCCCTACGACCGGCCCTGCATGCACGAGTGCGTATTTACAGACCAGATTCAGTCGGCGCAGAAAGTGAGCACCCTTGACATCGCCAAGCGCTTGATGGATTACGGGTTTCACCCGCCCACCATCTATTTCCCGCTGGTGGTGAGCGGCGCCATCATGGTGGAGCCCACGGAAACCGAGCCCAGGGAGAACCTCGACGGCTTTGTCGAGGCCATGCGGGCCATTGCCGCGGAGGCGCGCGACAACCCGGAGCTGCTGCATCAGGCCCCGACCTCGCCGAAGCTCACGCGGTTGGATGAGACCGCGGCGGCGCGCAGCCCGTGTCTCAGCGATTGAACAGGAGGCCAGCCATGAAAATAGTGGTCGGATACGAAGGATCCAAGGCGTGCCAGAAGGCGCTGAAAGTGGCCATGACCTACGCCAAGGCCTTCCAGGCCACCGTCTTGGTGGTCAACTCCCAAGTGGGCGGCGAATACAGCCCCAAGGAGAGGATCATCGCGGCGCAGGAGCAGTTGAGCTTCGCCGAAGCGCTGTTAACCAAGAACCGGGTCGCCTGCGAGACCCACCTGCTGGTGCGCGGCAACATGCCCGGGGAGGACCTCGTCGAGTTCGCCGACGAACAGAAGGCGGATCTGATCATCATCGGCCTCAAGCATGTCTCCAGGCTGGGCAAACTGGTCTTCGGATCGAAT
The DNA here is from genome assembly GCA_025454075.1 of Desulfobacterales bacterium. The sequence continues at coordinate 4,127 of JALOPD010000300.1, forward strand.
GCCGCCTATGTGGTTCTGAATGCGCGCACCCCGGTGTTGACGTTGAAATAAATATGGTCCGAGTTCTTGCCAGACGGATCGTGCACATTCGCCGATAGGAGAATTCTTATGGGGATGACCACCGACGCGTTGTTTTTCAAACCGCGGCTTCACGTCATCGACGCGGATCAGATCGCCCAGATGCACGCGGCGACCCTGGACGTGCTGGAGCGCACGGGGGTGAAGATCACCCATCCGCGGGCGCTGGAGATCCTCTCGGGGGCGGGCGCGCGGGTGAAGGGCGAGCGCGTGCGGATCCCGGGCCACCTGGTGGAGGCCGCCATCCGGCGGGCGCCCTCGCGCCTGGTGCTCGCAAGCCGCACGGGCCGGCGCTGCGTCTTTCTG